>NZ_CM173234.1:2272541-2597190 GCF_057748015.1 Microbacterium sp. STRO-1N | reverse complement strand
GTGCTCGCAGCCGTCGTGAACCCCTGAGTCCTCTCCCGTATCCAGCGGGACGAAAAGGGCGGCGGATCATCGGATCCGCCGCCCTTTCTGTGTCCGGGGGGAGCTCAGTCGGGCTCTGCGACGCTGATCAGCTGCAGCAGGCCCTCGCCGGACGAGGAGATCGATGCCAGGACGGCCTGGGACTGCTGGGTCTCCTGGATGAGCGAGCGGTAGGCGGCGGTGACGGCATCGCGCTGCACGGGGTCGGCGACCTTGCCGCCGACGAGGATGCGCGGGACCAGGACGATCCCGCCGGTGCGGACCAGACGCAGACCGTGCTCGACGTACTCGATGACGTTGTCGGGGTCGGCGTCCACGAGGACGATGTCGTAGGAGCCCTCGTTCATCCGAGGCAGCACATCCGCGGCGCGCCCGGTGATGAAGCGTGCCCGAGTGGTCGGTACACGGGCCTCGGCGAACGCCTGGCGGGCGGCGGCGAGGTGCTCCGGTTCGTTGTCGATGGAGGTGAGGACAGCATGCGGTGCGCCGCGCAGCAGCCAGAGGCCCGAGACGCCGGCCCCGGTGCCGATCTCGACGATCGTTCTGGCGTTCACGGCGGCCGCGAGCACCGCGTACTGGGCGCCGACGAGGGCGCTGATCGGCGCGGCGCCGATCTCGTCGGCACGGGCACGGGCGCGGGTGATGGCGTCCGGCTCTGCGGTGGCCTCGCGGATGTACCGCGCGTTGGCGTCGTGCTCGCTCATGGCGTCTCCCGTACTGCTGGTTCTCCTTCAGATTAGGCGCATGCCGCGTCCTTGTCCGTCAGGCGCGGCGCGGTAGCCTGGAGCCATGGGGTTCGGACTCGACTTCGAGAAGCTGCTGGTGATCGGCCTGATCGCCGTGCTGCTGATCGGTCCTGAGCGGCTACCGCACTATGCCGAGCAGTTCGCGAAGCTGGTGCGCCGTGGCGGTGAACTGCTGCGCGACACGAAGAGCCGCGTCGAAGAGGAGATGGGCCCAGAGGTCGCCGATGTGGATTGGCGCAAGCTCGACCCCCGCCAGTACGACCCGCGGCGCATCATCCGCGACGCGCTGTTCGAGGATGCGGCCCCCGCTGCTGTCGCGTCGTCGCCCGCAGTCGCGGCTGCGGCACCCATGGCATCGCCGATCGATCCCGTCGTTTCGAAGGCGACTCCGGTCTTCACCCGGTCGAGCCCGCCGCCGTTCGATCCCGAAGCGACCTGACGGCGCCTGCGCCCAGACCGTTCAGCCGATCTTCGCGCGCATCCGTGCGATGTCGGCATCCGAGACGACCGCCCGCGGAAGCGCCGTCATCGCCGAGCTGTCGCGCAGCTGCAGCATCACGGCGTCCGGCCCGGCCTTCATACGACGAAATGTCGAGAACGCGACTCGTGACGTACCGCGGGCGCTCTCGACCCGCAGCTCCTTCTCGCCGACCGTGACCGAGACGCTGGTCCCCTCGGGCATCGTCGCGCTCAGCGATCGCCGAACGCTCGTCATCGTGAGGATGACGTAGAGGATCATGATGCCCGCGAAGAGCGCAGGCATGACGACGAGGCGTCCGGCCTGGGACGGAGCGGCCGCCAGTGCCGACCCGAACGGAACGAGCGTCCAGAGCAGACCAGCGCCCAGCAGCACCCACACGACGATCGACAGCGGACGGGTGAGCAGGAAGATCGTCGCGTCTCGGGACATGCGGGTCAGCAGGTCGCGATCGACCTGGACGAATCGGTGCGCATCACTCATCAGAACATTCTCCCGCCGCCCGGCTCACACCGGTGAGAACGGGAGCGAACGGCCTGCCAGACCGCGGCCCTTGGTCATGATGCGCTGGGCCAGCGCATCGATCGCGGATGCCGCGGCATCCGACGGGTCCTCGAGCACGACGGGTGCTCCAGCGTCCCCGCCGGCACGCAGCGCAGGACTGAGCGGGATGGACGCCAGCAGTTCGACCCGATCCGTCGGCGTCGACAGTGCGCCGGCCACCTCGGCGCCTCCGCCGGATCCGAACAGGTCGATCACCGTGCCGTCCGGCAGGGCGAACGCCGCCATGTTCTCGACGACGCCGATCACGCGCTGACCCGTCTGGCGGGCCACCAGTCCGCTGCGGATCGCGACGTCGGAGGCGGCCGACTGCGGCGTCGTCACCACGAGCACCTCGGCATGGGGGAGGAGCTGCCCGATGGAGATGGCGATGTCGCCGGTGCCGGGGGGCATGTCGATGAGGAGAACGTCGAGATCGCCGAAGAACACGTCCGTGAGGAACTGCTGCACCGTCCGATGCAGCATCGGGCCGCGCCACGCCACGACGGATTCGCCGTCGCGCAGGAACATGCCGATCGAGATCGTCTTCACGCCGTGCGCCACCGGCGGCAGCATCAGGTCGTCGATGCGGGTGGGCTGGGTGCCGGCCGGGATGCCGAGGAGGCCGGGGATCGAGAAGCCGTGCACATCGGCATCCACCAGTCCGACGGCGAGCCCTCGTGCGGCCAGGGAGACCGCGAGGTTGGCCGTCACGGTGGACTTGCCGACTCCGCCCTTGCCGCTGGAGACGAGGATGACGCGCGTCAGGGAATCAGGGCCGAACGGCATCTGACGGGCGGGTCGACCGGCACGGAGCTTCTCCGTGAGCGCCTTGCGCTCGGCGGGCGTCATCACTCCGACCGCGACCTCGACATCCTCGACACCGGGCACGGATGCCGCGGCCTGGCGCACATCGGACTCGATGCGGTTCGCGGCGGGGCAGCCGACGATCGTCAGCACGATGGCGACATGCGCCGTCGTGCCGTCCACACTCACATCGCGCACCATGTCGAGGTCGCCGATCGGCTGACGCAGCTCGGGGTCGGTGACGGCTGCGACGGCGCGGCGGACCTGTTCGGCCGTCATCGCCGCGGACGCCGCGTCGTGATGGGGCCGGTGCGCGCAGGCGGTTCCTGCCCGGCGTCGGATCCCTCGGTGCCGTCGTCGTCGAGCTCGGCCAGCAGCGCGCGCAGCTCCTGCCGGAGCACGTCGCGCGTGACGATCTGGGAGTTGCGCTCCTCGAGCGACAGGCGCAGCGCGACGATCTCTCGCGCGAGGTACTCGGTGTCCGCGAGGTTGCGTTCGGCGCGCTGACGGTCCTGCTCGATCTGCACGCGGTCGCGGTCGTCTTGGCGGTTCTGCGCGAGCAGGATGAGCGGTGCGGCGTACGACGCCTGCAGCGACAGCATGAGAGTCAGCGCCGTGAAGCCCAGCGCGGCATCATCGAAGCGCAGGTTCTCGGGCATCAGCGTGTTCCAGCTGATCCAGAGCACGCAGAACAGGGTGAGCAGCAGGAGGAACGCCGGCGTCCCCATGGCTCGGGCGACCCACTCCGTGAACCGTCCGAAGCGATCGCGCGAGGTCGGTCGCTGTCGCGTCGTGCTGCGCCCGAGCGGTGCGTCGAGGCGGGCCCGCGGGGTCCGCGCCATCATCGTGCGCCGCCTTCAGCTGACGGCTCGCCGTCGTCATGCGTGCGCCAGTCGTCCGGAAGCAGATAGTCCAGCACGTCGTCGATGCTGATGGCCCCGACCAGTCGCTGCGCGGCATCCACGACCGGCAGGGAGACGAGGTCGTAACTGGCGAGCATGCGCGCCGCCTCGGCGGCGGATGCCGTGCCGGAGATCGTCTCCATGCTGTCGTCGATGATCGCACCCAGGCGCTCATGCGGCGGGTAGCGCAGCATCCGCTGGAAGTGGACGACGCCGAGCAGACGCCCTGTGGGTGTCTCGAAGGGCGGAAGGGTCACGAACACGGCCGCGGCGAGTGCCGGATGCAGCTCATGTCGGCGGATGAGGGCGAGGGCCTCGGCGACCGTGGCGTCGGCGGAGAGGATGATCGGCTCGGTCGTCATGAGACCGCCGGCGGTATCCGGTCCGTACGCGAGGAGCGTGCGGACGTCCTCCGCCTCCTCCGGCTCCATGAGCTCCAGAAGCTGCTCGAGGCGCTTCTTCGGAAGCTGGGCCAGCAGGTCGGCCGCGTCGTCGGGCTCCATGTGGTCGAGGATGTCGGCGGCGCGCTCATCGCCGAGGCCGTCGAGGATGTGCACCTGCTCGTCCTCCGGCATCTCCTCGAGGGCGTCGGCGAGGCGATCGTCCGGCAGCTCTTCGGCGACTTCGATCATGCGCTTCGGGGGCAGGTCGAGCAGCGTGCTGGCGAGGTCGGCCGCGTGCAGCTCGGAGTACGACGCGACCAGCTGCTCGGCGGACTGCGCCTCTCCGGGTGTGCGCTCCTCGGTGACCTCGTTCCAGGCCGCGAAGGCCGTCGGCCCCTTGGCGAACGGGGAGGCGCTCGTCTTCGGTTTGCGCAGGAACAGCTGCGTGATGCTCCACTCGCCGAGCCGGTTCGGCTCGATCGCGACGTCTTCGATGACCGCGGTGCCGCCGCCGTCGACGAACCCGACACGCCGGCCGAGCAGTTCGGCCAGGACGCGGAGTTCGCCGGGGCGCGGCTGGAAACGGCGCACGTTGATGAGCCCGGTGGAGATGACCTGACCGGCGCGGATCGACGTGACGCGCCCGATCGAGAGGAACACGTGCCGGCGACCAGGGATCTCCACCACCAGTCCGATCACGCGCGGCGCGGCCGAACTTCGGTACACGATGACGACGTCCCGGACCTTGCCGAGCCGGTCGCCCACGGGGTCGAAGACGGCGCACCCGGCAAGGCGCGCGACGAATACCCGTTGAGTGCTCACGCACCCAGCGTAGTCGGCGAGGGCGGCTGCGAGGAGTGTGCGGCACCGGTGCGGGGCACGCATGGAAGAATGGACGGATGACCATGCTGAACCGCCCCGCAGACGGTGCCGACATCGGCGAGACCGTTGCCTCGATGCGCGAGTACGAACGTGCGCAGAAGACGGTGTCGCAGCTCATCGCCGGCGAAGTCCCCGCGCGGGACATCGCGATCGTCGGCCAGAGCGTTCGGACGGTCGAGAAGATCACGGGCCGGCTCGGCTATGCGGCGGCAGCGCGCTCCGGCGCGATCAACGGCCTGCTCATCGGACTCCTGCTCTCGGCGATCATGGTGATCGGCACCCCGGACGCGCCGATCCAGCTCTTCGTCGCGTACCTGTTCATCGGCGTCGCGATCGGCATGCTGCTGAGCCTGGTGACGTTCGCGATCGTGCGGCGTCGACGCGATTTCGCCAGCGTCACGCAGCTGGCCGCCGATCACTACGAGGTGACGGTGCTGCCGGCATCCCTGGCCAAGGCGAGGCAGGTGCTGGGCGGCGGTCAGAAACCGGCGGCTGCTCGACCGCCGGTCGACCTCGACGAGCCGCCGCGCTACGGCGAGCGGGTGACGCCGCAGCAGCCGCAGAACGGCGCGGCCCCGGCCGCTCCCCGGTCGGCATCGTCCGCCGCCTCGGCGACCGGCGGCCAGCCGGTGATCCCACCGCGGCCGGCGGACCCTCGCCCTCGCTACGGCGAGCGGGTCCCTGACACGCAGCCGCCGACCCCAGAGACCGCCGCGCCGGAGCGGCCCTCCACTCCCGACGAGACGGGCGCGGAGCCGGATGCTGCGGCGCAGCCGGATGCCGACGCCCCGCGCAAGCCCGCGAGCGACGACTGAGGCCATGGCCGAGAAGCCGCTGCGCATCGACGTGGCGCTGCCGAACGGGACGGTGACGGTCCCGGCATCCCTGTCGTCACCCACCGGCGATACCGACCGCGGCACCGTGGTCATCGCGCACGGCGCCGGCGCCGGCATGGATCACCCTTTCCTCGTCGGATTCGCCGCGGCGCTGAACGACGACGGTTTCACGACCGTCCGGTTCGACTTCCCGTACCGCGTGCAGGGACGCCGGATGCCCGGGCCGGCCGCCCATGCGATCGCGACCTGGAACGCCGTGATGGCCGAGGTCCGCGCGCGCACGGACGGACCGATCTGGGCCGCGGGGAAGTCGTACGGCGGACGGATGGCCTCGATGGCGGCGGCCGAGGGCATGGACGTCGCTGGACTGATCTACCTGGGGTATCCGCTGCACGCGCCTGGCAGGCCCGAGAAGCCACGGGCGGAGCACTTGCCGGCCGTCGCGGCGCCGCAGCTGTTCATCGAGGGATCCAACGATCCGTTCATCCAGCCGCTGTCGCAGTTCGAGGAGGTCGTCCAGACCTGCCGCGACGCGCGCATCGTCTGGATCGACGGCGGCGGCCATTCCTTCGAGGTGAAGGGGAACAAGCGGACGGCCGACGTGATCGGCGCGTCACTGGCGCCGCTCGTGACGGCGTTCGCGGCACGGTCCGAGTGACGTCTGCCACGATGGTCGGGTGAGCCTCGACCGCATCGCCCTCATCTCGGACGTCCACGGCAACCTGACAGCGCTGGACGCCGTGCTGGCCGACATCGCGGGTCGCGGCATCCATCGGGTGTTCAACCTCGGCGACACGGCGGGCAAGGGCCCGCGCGGTGAAGCGGCCGTGCGTCGCTGCCGCGAGGCGTGCGAGGTGAACGTCCGCGGGAACTGGGACGACTTCCTGCGCTTCACCGCCGATGACGCCCCGGAGGAGATGCGCTGGTGGCACGCCGAGCTGTCGGCCGAGAGCCTGGCGTGGCTGGGAGCGCTGCCGCTCAGCCACGACCTCGTGATGAGCGGGCGGCGGATCCGCCTGTTCCATGCGTCGGCCGAGAGCCCGCACAAGCGCGTGCACTTCCACCACACCGAGGAGCAGTTCTCGGGGATGTTCGCGAACACCGAGATGACCGGAGACGAACCGGCTCCTGATGTGGTCGGCTACGGCGACATCCACGACGCCTACATCGAGTCCACGGAGGGCAGGACGCTGTTCAACGTGGGCAGCGTGGGCAACCCGTTGGATGTGCCCGAGCCGTCCTACGTGATCCTGGAAGGGGTTCTGGATGCCGAGCAGCCGGCGCCCTTCGGTATCCAGTTCGTGCGGGTGCCCTACGACGTCGAGTCCGAGATCGCCGTGGCGGAGTCGCTGCAGATGCCGACGCGCGATGTCTGGGCGGTCGAACTGCGCACCGCCGTGTACCGGGGGAGACAAGGATGAGCGGATTCCATCACGTCGAGGTGTGGGTCGCGGATCGCGCGGAGGATGCCGCATGGCGCTGGTTGATGTCGTCGCTGGGCTTCGAGCTGGAGCAGGAGTGGCCTGATGGGATGTCGTGGGCGGCGGGTGGTGCGTATCTGACCCTGACGACCTCGCCGAACCTGTCGGCCGTCGAGCACGACCGCCGACGACCGGGCGTCAACCATCTGGCGTTCCACGGCGGTTCGCCCGCTCAGGTCGACACGGTCGTGGCTTCTGCGCCCGAGCACGGCTGGACGCCGCTGTATCAGGACCGGTATCCGCACGCGGGCGGACCCGACCACTACGCGGGCTGGCTCGAGAACGCCGCCGGGTTCAAGGTCGAGATCGTCGCCTCGCGCTAGTCTGGCCGCGACCGTCGAGCTCACGCCGCCAGCAGGCGCTCGACGCGCTCGACCTCCTCATCCAGTTCGGCACGCTCCGCCCGGGTGAACCGGCGCCGTACCGGACCGATCACGACGCGGCCGTCCTCGATGCGCCACAGCCCTTCGTGCCAGCCGTCGACGAACAGCGCGTGCAGTTGGGCGCGGTTCTCGCCGATCCACATGTTCCGCGCCTCGGGCTCGGTGACGCGATCCCGCCCGGCATGGGACAGCCATACGTTGTCGTAGTTGCCGAGCAACCGGACCGGAGCGGGGATGTCCTCATCCGCGATCGGCGCATCAGGGACGTCGTAGAGCACGCGCCCGTCCTCGTCCTCGTAGCGCACCAGGTCCGTCATCCTGCTCAGCACGGGTCCCAGCCGGGTGACGGCCGACCACGCCGTCACGTCGGAGGCCGTCGCGGGACCGAAGGCGCGCAGATAGCGCCGAACGATCGCGGCGGGATCCGGCTCGGCGAGCGGCACTCCGGTCCAGCGGTCGACGTAGTCGTAGATCACACCACCCGATTGCCGCCACGCCCCGCGCGGCGGCAGCTGGACCAGGGGTGCCCGGAGCCGTGCCACCTGCCCGAGCTGGGTCGCGGGGTAGGGGAAGACCTCGGCGAGCCTGCGCCCGATCTCGCGCTGGGGAAGCGGCCCATCGGCGAGTACGCGCGCCAACGCGGCGGTGAACACCTCGGGGTCGACCTCGCGCGCCGGGCCCACGGCCTGACTGGATCGCAGTTCCTGCCGCATCCGCGGCTCGACCCATGGACGCAGCATCGCAGCATCCTGCGAGGTCAGCAGGTGGATCGTGCCACGCATCGTGAGCAGCCGCACGAGCTCTCGCGCCTCCAGGCCGCGAGTGATCGCGAGCGGATCGAAGGAGCGCAGACGAGCGGCGAGTGAGAGGTACGGGGGCAGATTCTCCTGCGCCTGCAGCCCGATCAGGTGCTCGATCATCGCCGTCGGCGTCGCGTCGACCCGTTCGAGCAGGTGCTGACGCAGAAGCAGGGTCCGTCCGAGACGCCGTCGGTTCAGCCGCATGGCTGAACGCTACACGGCCTCTACCGACGTGTCGCGATAGTCTGGCCGGCATGCCTCTCGCTCTCGTCACCGGTGCCGCGCGCGCGAACAGCATCGCCGCCGGTCTCGTCCCACGTCTGCGCGCCGACGGCTGGGAGGTCGCGACCAGCGACCTGGCCGACGCCGAGTTCCTCTGCGATCTCGCCGCGCACGAAGGCCCTGACGAACTCGTCGCCGCCGTCACGCGCGATCGGGGCCCGATCTCCGCGCTCGTGCTCTCGCATGCGCACGACGTCGAGTCCGGCATCCTCGACACGACGGCCGCGAGCTTCGACCGGCATGTCGCGATCAACGCCCGCGCGAGTCTGCTGCTGATCGCGGCCTTCGCACGGCAGATCCCGGATGCCGGGGGAGCAGTCGTCGCCCTCACGAGCGATCACACCACGGGCAATCTGCCGTACGGATCCTCCAAGGGTGCGCTGGACCGTCTCGTGATCTCGGCCGCCAGAGAGCTCGGTCCGCTCGGCATCTCGGCGAACGTGCTCAATCCGGGTCCGATCGACACCGGGTGGATGCCGGAAGGGTTCGCGGAATCCCTCGTCCCCGCGCATCCTCTCGGACGGATCGGGACGCCAGCCGACATCGCGGCCTTCGTGTCGTTCCTGGTATCTCCGGAGGGCCGCTGGGTCTCGGGGCAGCTGCTGCACGCCGACGGCGGGTTCTCGGCGCGCTACTGAGCGCGCGTCAGGCCATCAGTTCCGGGTCCTCGAGAAGCCGACGCATGGTCGACAGGCCGAGCGCGCTCATCGTCGCGTTCGACAGGGCGTAGTACCAGCCGAGGCCCATCGCCTGCTGGAAGGCCCAGGCCGCGCCGCGCAGCCACTCGATCGCATCGACGTCCAGAGCGTCCCGCAGGCGCTCGCGACGCGGCGCGTCGAAGAGGTGCCACGCGGCGACCAGGTCGAGCGCGCGATCGGCGGGACCGAACGATCCGCTGTCGAGCACTCCGGCGAGCCGGCCGTGTTCGACGAGCAGGTTCGGCGGAGTCAGGTCGCGGTGCGACATCGCGACGGCATCCGATGGCCCGAGCTCGCGCAGCCGCTCCCACAGTGCGTGAGCGCGCTCGACGTCCAGCATGCCCTCGCTGCGGGCGAAGCATTCCGACATCCATTCATCGTGACCGCGCAGGTCGCCACCGCGGCCGCGACCGTCGAACGAACGCGCACCGACCTGGATGCCCCGAAGCGCCGCGATGAGCGCGACGACATCGTCCACCAGCGCGTCGGAGTCCTCGAACCCATCGGGTGTCGCCGGAGCGCCGGGCACCCAGGTGTGCACACTCCACGCCGAGGCGTACGCCTCCGTCGGAACACCGACACCGACCGATGCCGGTGCCCGGAACGGGCTCGCGGCAGCGAACTCGGCCATCGCGCGCGCCTCGTCCTGCAGTTCTGTCGCCGGCACAGAGTCGAAGGGGAGTCGTGCGACCAGCTCGTCGCCGACGCGGAACAGGCCGTTCACCGTCCCCGCCGATGTCAGCGCGCGGACCGGCAGCCCGCGCAGATCGGCGAACTGCTCGGCGATCAGGCGCGTCGCGAGCGTCTCATCGACTGTCACGCCTGAACGCGTGCGATCCAGGCCTCGACCTCGTCGGCGGTGCGGGGGATGCCGGCGGAGAGGTTCACGGGGCCGTTCGCGGTCATGACGATGTCGTCCTCGATCCGAACGCCGATGCCGCGCAGCTCCTCGGGAACGGTCAGGTCGTCGATCTGGAAGTACAGACCGGGTTCGATCGTGAAGACCATGCCGGGCTCCAGGATGCCGTCGTAGTACATCTCCCGACGCGCCTGCGCGCAGTCGTGCACGTCGATGCCCAGGTGGTGGCTCGTCCCGTGGACCATATAGCGGCGGTGCTGACCGCCGGCATCCGCGTCCAGAGCCTCTTCGGCCGTCACAGGCAGCACGCCCCACTCGGCGACGCGCGTGGCGATGACCTGCATGGCGGCCTCGTGGACCGTGCGGAACGGCACGCCGATCTTCGCTGCGGCGAATGCCGCGTCGGCGGCCTCACGGACCGTCTCGTAGACCCGGCGCTGCACCTCGGAGAAGGTCCCGTTCACGGGGAGCGTGCGGGTGATGTCGGCAGTGTAGAGGCTGTCGGCCTCGACTCCGGCATCCACCAGGATCAGGTCGCCGGGTACGACCGTGCCGTCGTTGCGCGTCCAGTGCAGGTAGCACGCGTGCGGACCGGAGGCGGCGATCGTGTCGTAGCCCTCGCCGTTGCCGTCCTCGCGGGCACGGCGGTGGAAGACGCCCTCGACGACGCGCTCGCCGCGGGCGTGGGAGGCGGCGTCCGGCAGCGCGCGGATGATGTCATCGAATCCCTGTGCCGTGATGTCGACGGCGCGGCGCATCTCGGCGATCTCGAACTCGTCCTTCACCAGGCGCAGCTCCGATACGAACTGCGCGAGCTCGGCATCCTCGAGCGTCACATCTCCTGACGCGGGGACGAACGCGTGCAGGTGGTCCGTGGCGACGGCGAGGTCGGCGGCGACGCCCGCCAGCGACGGGCGGGGCCCGATCCAGAACTCGCCGACGGTGGCGTCCGCGTAGAACTCGGTGGTCGTGCGGTCGGCGCGCTCGCGGAAGTACAGGGTGACATCGTGCCCGGCATCGGTCGGTGCGAACACGAGCACGGAATCGGGCTCCGCGTCAGCGGCCCAGCCGGTGAGGTGCGCGAACGCGGAGTGCGCGCGGAACGGGTAGTCCGTGTCATTGCTGCGCTGCTTCAGCGATCCGGCCGGGATCACCAGACGCTTCCCGGGGAACGCGGCCGAGACCTTCTCTCGGCGTGCTGCGGCGTACGGCGCCTGTGCGCGCGGTGCCGGAAGCGACTCGGGACGCTCGGCCCAGCCGGTCGAGATCGTGTCGAGGAAGCCGCGTGGGAACGGCTGCTTGCGGTTCGTGACGGGCGTCTTCGCCGCGTCTTCTTCGGTGGCCTGTGCGATCGTGTCGCTGGATCCAGTGCTCATGCCTCCAGTCTCTCACTCCGCGCCGCCGCGTAGGCTGGGCAGGTGAGTCCAGACAGCACCACCCCGCGTCCTTCACCGGCGGTCACCATCGTCATCGACGCGGCGCTGGTCGTCGTCTTCTGCGTGCTCGGCGGTCTCTCGCATTCCCTCGGCGAACCGGATGCCGTGGCCCGCATCGTGTTCTCGATCTGGCCGTTCCTGGCCGCGCTCATCGTGGTGCATGCCGTCGCACTCGCGACGAACGTCGATGCCTCGCGCGTGGTTCCGGGCACACTGGTCTGGCTCGTCACCTTCGGCGGTGGGATGGCGCTGCGGGCCCTCACGGGTCAGGGGACGGCCTGGGCGTTCGTCATCGTCGCGGCGGTGACGCTCGCGGTCTTCCTGATCGGCTGGCGCCTGATCAACGCCGTGGTGCAGCGCCGCCGTACGC
Organism: Microbacterium sp. STRO-1N; assembly: GCF_057748015.1. The sequence goes on along the minus strand of NZ_CM173234.1, from coordinate 2,585,268 downwards.
GCTGAGCGCTCAGCCGACCGGTTTCTCAGCCGGCCGGTTCGAGCTGGACGACGAGCCCGCGGTGATCGCTGCCTTCGGCATCGAGCACGAGCGATCCGGTCGGCTCCCAGTTGGGGCTGGCCATGATGTGATCGATCGGCGCACCGATCAGTTCGGGGTACGACGCCGGCCAGGTCGCCACGGCTCCGTTGCCGGTGCGCGTCGCCACGTCGCGGCAATAGCCCATGTCGCCGCCGTCGGCACCGAGCGACGCCATGTGATCGATCGTCGCGTTGAAGTCGCCGGCGAGGATGAAGTCGCCCTGCGGGCACTGATCGGCGATCCAGGCGAGATCGCTCTGCCAGCGCTGCATCGCCTCGGGGCGGGGCGCGACGGCATGAACGGCGACGACGGTCGGACCGTCGCCGTCCACCGGCATCACGACCGCGCTCGGAACCGAGCTGGTGTTGCTGGTCCCGTCGACCGAGGACTGGATGACTGAGTAGTCGCCGAGGTCAGGCGAGATGAGGATCGTGGTCTGCCAGGCCTGCGGACCGTTGTCGACATCGGGGTTGAACTGCACGTGGTGCACCCACATCGGGTGCCCCTGCTCACGCAGCATCACGGCGATCCGTGCGCCGACGGACTCCGCGGTCTCCGGGAGCGCCACGATGTCGGCATCCTGTTCGAGGATCTCCGCGGCGATGTCGTCCGCCGGGATCGCCTCGCCGGCGGTGTTCCAGGTCAGCACGCGCACGGAGCCCTCGGTCTTCTCCGGCAGCGTGTCGGCGCCGAGCCCGCGAACCGCTCCGATGGCAGCCGTCGCACCGGCTCCGATCAGGGCGACGATCAGGATGGAGGCGGCGAAGCCGCGCAGCGGCTTCGCGAACAGGAGCAGCAGCGAGACGATCGCGATGACGCCGAACGCGGCGGCGACAGCACCGCGCACGGCCACCAGCTGTGCGAACGGGTAGGTCTGCTCCAGTCGGAAGAACTGCGGCCACACCACGACAGCCGTCGCGATCGCGAACAGCACGGTCAGCAGAATCCCCAGTACTCGGAACATCGCCCACCAGCCTACGGGCGCGATCTGTGAATCGACTGGCGCGCCCCGCCAGCGCATCGGACGATACGCTCGTCGGATGAGGAGTGCGCAGCGATTCGAGGGTCCGAGCGACCTGCACATGCACTCGAACCACTCCGACGGCACCCAGTCGCCCGCCGAAGTCGTGCGGCAGGCGCATCTCCACGGCATCCGCACGCTCGCACTGACCGACCACGATCGCACCACGGGGTGGGACGAGGCCGCCAGCGCCGCCGGCGAATACGGGATGACCTTCGTCCCCGGCATGGAACTGTCCGCCAAGCACCAATGGCGCAGCGTGCACGTGCTCGGCTACCTCTTCGACCCCGTCGACCCTGCGCTGACCGCCGAGACCGATCGGATCCGCGGCGACCGCATCGGCCGAGCGGAGCGGATCGTGCGCAACATCGGCAGGGACTACGACCTGAACTGGGAGGATGTGGTCGCCCAGACGATGCAGGATGCCACGGTCGGCCGTCCGCACATCGCCGACGCCCTCGTCGCCCGCGGGATCGTGCGCGACCGCGCAGAGGCCTTCGACGGCATCCTGCACCCGCGCGAGGGATACTACGAGCCGCACTACGCCCCGGACCCGCTGACAGCGGTGCGTCTGATCACGCGTGCCGGGGGAGTGGCAATCATCGCGCACCCCGTGACAGCGGGGCGCGATCGGATGATGCCGGTGTCCTTCATCGAGCAGCTGATCGCCGAAGGCCTCGGCGGCTTCGAGATCGACCATCGTGAGAACACGGAGGACGGCAAGCGGCTGCTGCGATCGATCGCCGCAGAGCACGATCTCATCGTGACGGGCTCCAGCGACTATCACGGCGCTGGGAAGCCCAACGTCCCGGGGGAGAACACCACATCCGACGAGATGGTGGCGCGGATCATCGACCGCGCGACGGGAAGCCGGCCGCGCTACTCCTGAACCCGCGCGGCGGATTGTCGGGAAGCTCCCGGTGTTCTGTCCGGCCGCGACGATAGGTTGGCCGGCATGCAACGGGCGACTTCCCTGGAACGGCGCATCGACGAGGCCGCCCATCGGCTCCTGCGGGAGGCCTCGGCCGACGGCGTCCGCGCCGGACTCATCGAGTTCGCCGTGTTCGTGCTCAAACAGGCCTGGGCGTGCGTGTTCGGTGCGGCGCTGCTGGTCGTGATCGTCGCGGCGCGCCTGTGGTACCCGGACGATGCGGTCATCGCTCGCAACGATGCACTGACCATCGCCGCCGTCCTGATCCAGGTCGCCATGCTCGTGTTCCGCCTCGAGACCGGCCGCGAGCTCTGGGTCATCATCCTCTTCCACGTCACCGGAACCGTGATGGAGCTGTTCAAGACGGACGTCGGCTCATGGATGTACGCCGCGGACGGCGTGCTGCGCCTCGGCGGTGTGCCGCTGTTCAGCGGGTTCATGTACGCCGCGGTCGGCTCGTACATGGTGCGCGTGCATCGCCTGTTCGACCTGGGATTCGTGCGCTATCCGCGCCGCTGGATCACGACGGTGCTCGCCGCCGCGATCTACCTGAACTTCTTCACGCACCACTTCTGGTGGGACGCCAGGTGGGTTCTGCTCGCCGCCGTCATCCTGCTCTGGCTGCCGACGGTCATGCACGCGCGGGTGTGGCGCCGGGTGCTCCGATTGCCGTTGCTGGTCGTGTTCGCCGGCGTCGCTGTCGTCATCTATCTCGCCGAGAACATCGGCACCTGGGCCGGCGCCTGGGCATACCCGGATCAGGTGGATGCGTGGCAGCCGGTCTCGCCGAGCAAGCTCGGATCCTGGTTCCTGCTCATGATCATCTCGGTCGTGATGGTCACCTGGGTCTACCCGCCGCGCGCACCCGTCACCGCATCGCCCGCGGACGATGAAGGGCGGATGCCGCAGCATCCGCCCTTCGAGGAAGAGTCTCAGGCCCCGGCGGCCGGAGCCTGAGGGACCGAGCCGCCGCCGGATCCGCCGCGGCGGCGACGGCGGCGGCGTGCGGGAGCCGGCTTGCCGTCGTGGTGTTCCTTGCCTGCACCGTCGTGCGTGCCGGCACCCTCGGCGCCGCGGTCGACGGCCGGTGCGTCCTTGGAGTGCTCGTCCTTCGACTCTGCGCCTTCCACGAACGTCGAGCCGACGGCATCCTCGGCCTGACGACGGCGACGACGACGACGCGTGGTGCCGTCGGATGCGCCCTCGGCCGCGGCATCCGCCGCCTTCTCGGGGCGCTGGCGCTGAGTCTTGACGGCCTGCGTCTTGGGTGCGGTCGTGAGCCGGCCCTTCGTGCCCTCGGGGATGTTCAGGTCGCTGTACAGGTGCGGGCTCGACGAATACGTCTCGACGGGCTCCGGCTGACCGAACTCCAGCGCACGGTTGATGAGGGCCCACTTGTGCAGGTCCTCCCAGTCGACGAACGTGACCGCGATGCCGGTCTTACCGGCGCGACCTGTGCGGCCGGCGCGGTGCAGATACGTCTTGTCCTCGTCGGGGATGGTGTGGTTGATGACGTGCGTCACGTCGTCGACGTCGATGCCTCGCGCGGCGACATCGGTCGCGACGAGCACGTCGCGCTTACCCGCCTTGAAGGCGGCCATCGAGCGCTCGCGCTGCTCCTGGCCCATGTCGCCGTGCACTCCGCCGACGTTGAAGCCGCGGTCGCCGAGCTCGTCGACCAGGCGCTGAGCCGCGCGCTTGGTCCGCGTGAAGATCACGGTCTTGCCGCGGCCCTCGGCCTGCAGGATGCGGGCGATGACCTCGTCCTTGTCCATCGAGTGCGCGCGATACACCAGGTGCTTGATGTTCGCCTGCGTCAGTCCCTCGTCCGGATCGCTCGCGCGGATGTGGATCGGGTTCGACATGAACCGGCGCGCGAGCGCGACGATCGGGCCGGGCATGGTCGCCGAGAAGAGCTGGGTGTGGCGCTTCTCCGGGACCTTCTGGAAGATCTTCTCGATGTCGGCGAGGAAGCCGAGGTCGAGCATCTTGTCGGCCTCGTCGAGCACGACCTCGGTCGCGTTGGAGAGGTCGAGCAGGCGCTGGCCGGCGAGGTCGATGAGTCGACCTGGTGTGCCGACGACGATCTGAGCACCGGCCTTGAGCTGGTCGATCTGCCCCTCGTACGCCTTGCCGCCGTAGATGGCGACGACGCTGGTCGAGCGATTGCTCGTGAGCAGGTCCATGTCCTCGTAGACCTGGACGGCGAGCTCACGGGTCGGAACCACGATGAGCGCCTTGACGCCCGGCTCCGGGTTCTCACCCAGTCGCTGCACGACGGGGATGCCGAAGCCGAAGGTCTTTCCGGTTCCCGTCTTGGCCTGACCGATGATGTCCTGGCCGGGGAGGCCGAGGGGGATCGTCTGCTCCTGAATGGGGAACGCGTCCACGATGCCCTTGGCTGCGAGGGCGTCGACGATGTCCTGATCGATGCCGAGTTCGGCGAAGGTTGTCACGATGTGATGTTGCCTGTCCGGCGGCCCGTGCGCGGGGCGCGCCACGTAAATACGGATCCACGCCGTCTCATGTGCCACAGGCGCGGGACCCTGCTCCGATGGCAGGGCGTGCGTCCAGCCTACCCGAGGGGCCCGCGACGTCTGGTAGAGCGGATGCCGGGCCGGTGACCGGGTCGGTAGTCTGAAGTCCATGGTTCAGTGGTTCTGGCAGCGCAAGGCGCCGCGGCGCACGCTCACCCTGCGCAGCCGCGGGGAGGACAGCGGCGCGACGCGCATCGACTTCGCCGAGCTGGCTCCAGAGGAGGCGCGCTTCCTCGGTCAGGCGGCATATCTGCAGCTCGGCTACTTCGAGACGCTCAGCCGTCTGATCCGCGCGACGCCGGAGCTCAGCGAGAAGGAAGCCATCTCCCGCGCCGCCGGCGCGGCTCTGGACAAGCACCGCGGCATCGTCGATCTCATCACCGAGCGCGGCGACGACCCCACTGAGCTCATGCTGCCGTTCCGCGAGCACCTCGACGCCTTCCGTCGCAAGACGATCGGTGCGCGGCCGCGGGAGACACTGCTCGCGGTGTACATCACGGCCGGCATGCTCGACGACTTCTACCTCGCGCTGGCCGGCAGCTACGGAGAGACCGGCCGCCGGGTGGCTGAGCTGCTGCGACAGGACGACCACGGCGATGAGATCGTCGCGCTTCTCACGGCGACGATCCAGTCGGATGCCGAGTGGAGGTCACTGCTGTCGATGTGGGCGCGCCGGCTCGTGGGCGACACGCTGCTCGTGGCACGGTCGGCGCTGCGTCCGGAGCGGCTGGTCGTGGACGACGACCGCATCGAGCCGGTGTACACCGAGTTGATGGGCGCGCATGCGCGCCGAATGGACGCGATGGGCCTGGCGGCGTAGCAGGCCAGGGCCGGATGCGGCGAGCGCCGGTCAGATGCCGAGAGCGGACTTCTTCGCGGCATCCGATCGCGTGCGCGCGGATGTGAGCGCGAGCGTCGCCACGGCGGCGACCGCGAGCGAGCCGACGATGCTCGCCAGCCACAGCCAGATGCTGTCCTGGCCGACGCCGGCCCACTGCATCGCGGTGTAGACGACCGCAGCGACGGCCGTCGCGATGCCCGGTGTCACGATCACGCCGCGCAGTTCACGACCGGGCAGCACGTAGTGCAAGGCGATGCCCAGTGCGCACGCGGCGATGAGTGCGAGCAGGATGTACATGTCAGGCGACGAAGCCGACGCGGCGCGATTCCTCGGTGCCGAGTTCGATGTAGGCGAGGTTCGCGGTGGGAACCAGGTAGGAGCTGCCCTTGACGTCGACGAAGCTCACGTGCGTGGCGTTCTGCTCGAGCGCGGATGCCACCTGCGAGCGCACCTCTTCAGCGCTGGAAGCGGTCTCGAAGTTCAGCTCACGGCCGGTGTTGACGATGCCGATGCGAATTTCCACGCGTGCTCCTTGAAGATCGGGGACTCAGGCAACTCTACCCCGCGGCCCAGGGCCGGGATCGGTCGCGCCGAGCTGTTTCGCCCACGGCGCACAAGCCTTTCGCGAAGCCGTGTCCGTGCGTCCCGCTACCGTGGAGGACATGACCCAGGATGCCGCTCAGATCGCCGTGATCGAGGCACCGCTGGATGCATCAGCCGTCGTGATCGGAGCGCCGGGAACGGGCAAGACCCACGCCCTCGTGTCACGGGTCGCTGCGCTTCTCGGCGTGCACGGGATGCCGCCGGAGGCGCTGCTCGTGCTGACTCCGAGCCGGCAGGCGGCGACCCAGCTGCGTGATGCGATCGGGGTCCGGACCAGACAGGCGACTCCCGGTCCGCTCGCTCGATCGCTGGCATCCTTCGCCTTCCAGATCGTACGAGGGGCGATGGTGCATGCCGGGATGGAGCCGCCGGCCCTGCTCACCGGCGCCGACCAGGACCGCATCATCGCCGACCTGCTGGAGGGTGACGCCGCCGACGAGGGCGACGGCGAGCCGTCGCGCTGGCCGGCGCAGCTGAGCCCCGCGATGCGCTCGTCGACGGGATTCCGCTCCGAGCTGCGCGCGTTCCTGGCCGAGTGCACCGAGCTCGGTGTCGGCGTCGAGGAGCTGAGCGCATCGGACGACGAGGTCTGGCGCGCGGTCGGCAGCTTCCTGCGCGATTACCGCCGGGTTCTCGGCGGCATGCGCGCCGCTCATCGTGACATCCCCGATCTCGTCAGCGAGGCGGCGTCGCTGCTGCGCGGCGCGGATCTGCAGGCGCTCGGACCGCTCGCGGCGCTGCGCGTCGTACTCATCGACGATGCGCAGGAACTGACGCGCGGCGGCATCGAGCTCGTCAGGGCGCTGCGCGCCAGAGGCATCGCGGTGTGCGCGTTCGGCGATCCGGACATCTCCTCCGGTGCCTTCCGCGGTGCGACGCCGCAGCTCTTCCACGAGCTCGCGGCGATGCTCGAGAACGTGCACGTGCTCGACATGCCCCACCGGCAGGCGCCGCCGCTGACCGACCTCACCCGCACCGTGACGCAGGCGATCGGCGTCGCCGGACGAGTCGAGCACCGGCGCGCCCCTGACCCGTCGACCGAGGACTCGGCGAAGACCGTCGCGACGTTCGTCGCGTCCTCGCCGTACGAGGAGTACGACCGCATCGCGGGTGTGCTCAGGGACTGGCATCTCTCGCACGGTGTCGCCTGGAGCGACATGGCCGTCATCGCGCATGACACCCGTCAGGTGGCAGCCCTCGAGACCGAGCTCGCCGCGCGTGAGGTTCCGACGCGCGCTGCGGGCGTTCAGCGCCCGCTCGGCAGCGAAGGCGTCGTGCGCGACATCGTCGGCATCGTGCGGCTCGCCCTCACCCCGGCGGACGAGCGCGAGGTCGATGCGCTGACCGAGGCATTGCGCACGCCGTTCGGCGGTATGGATGCGGTCGGTCTGCGACGCCTACGGGCGAGGCTGCGCCACCTCGAGTTGGGCGACGGCGGTGCGACACCCGCCGGTGAGCTGCTGCGTCAGGCGATGATGCGCCCCGCGCACTTCGACCGGATCGACGCACCAGAGGCCAGAGCAGCCGACCGGTTCGCGGCGACGCTCGCCGAGGTGGCCGCCGCAGCCCATTCGGGAGAGACGATCCACGAGCTGCTCTGGCGCGTCTGGGACCGTTCGCGCGGATTGGACGGTGCCAGGCTCGAGAAGTCCTGGCGGGCCGCGGCCGAGCAGCCCGGCGGAGGCGAGGTGGCACGCGCTCTCGACAGCCTCGTCGCCCTGTTCGACGCGGCCAAGCGCTTCGTGGAGCGCTCGCCGGAGGAGAAGCCGACGGTCTTCATCCACGACATCCTCGACAGCGAGGTGCCGGAGGACACGCTCTCCACGCCCGATCGCCCCGGCCTGGTCACGTTGCTGACACCGGCGACCGCACTCGGCGGCGAGTTCGAGGCGGTCATCGTCGCGGGTGTGCAGGACGGCGTGTGGCCGAACGTGCGCCTGCGCGGCGGCATGCTGGGCACCTGGCGTCTCGCAGATGCCGTGACCGCCGCGCGCAGCGGAGTCGAGATCGCCGCACCCGGCGTGCTCGACCGACGGCGTTCCGCACTGCATGATGAGCTGCGGTTGTTCGTCCGCGCCGTCTCGCGGGCGCGCTCGCGGCTGCTGATCACCGCGGTGGACGACGACGATATGACGCCCAGCGGCTTCTTCGCGTTCCTTCCGACCCCTGACGCGCCCGAACTGCATCCGTCGGCGGAGCACCCGCTCACACTGCGTGGACTCGTCGCCCGCCACCGGCGCGCGCTCACGACCTCGGCATCCGCCAGGGTGCGGGATGAGGCTGCGGGGCAGCTCGCGATCCTGGCAGGCGAAGGTGTCGCCGGCGCGCATCCCGACGAGTGGTACGGGGTCGCGACCCCGTCGACGCTCGGGCCGCTGCACGACCTGTCCGTCGAGGCCGCTCGCGTGTCGCCGTCGCGGATGGAGTCGTTCGAGGAGTGCGAGCTGAACTGGGTGGTCTCCGCGCTGGGCGGCGACACCGTGCTTCCGCCGTCGGCCGGGATCGGCACGATCGTGCACGAGGCCATGGAGAAGGTGCCGGACGGCGATCTGGAGCGCATGCGGGCGATCGTCGCCGAGCACTGGCCGGAACTGGATTTCGAGACGGCGTGGATCGGGCGCAAAGAACGCCGCCGGGCCGATCAGTACATCGACCGGCTGCACGCGTACCTCGACGACGTGGCGACCGAGGGCGGGCGCGTCCTCGCCAGCGAGGTCGAGTTCCGGTTCGCGGTCGACATCGAGGAGACGAGCGCGGACGCAGACACGTCGGTGGACGGTGAGGATGCGGAGTCGTCGCGCCGGACGCCCGCTGTTCACGCGCTGACCGCCGACGCCGGGCCGAATCCCCACCGAGCCGTCGTGCACGGGTTCATCGACCGCGTCGAGACCTATCCGCCCGGCGCGGGCGAGCATGCCAAGGCCCGCGGGCAGAAATGGCAGCGCATGTCGCAGGGCACCGACGCGGGGCGGGTCGTCGTGGTCGACCTGAAGACCGGCAAGTACGAACCGGAGAGCGAGCAGAAGGTCGCTGATCACGCGCAGCTCGCGGCGTATCAGGTGGCGGTGCAGCAGGGCCTCGTCGATGGTGCCGACCCCGCCGCTCTCACCGGAGCGCGGTTGGTCCTGGTCGCCAAGACGCTCGCCGGAAGCGACTACCGTGTGGCGCATCAGCACACGCTCGACGATCAGGCGCGCACGGTGTTCCTGAACCGCATCGCCGACGCCGCTCGAGGCATGTCGGCGAGCAGTTTCACGGCGCAGGTCGAGGCGCACTGCGCCGACACTCAGTGGCGCGTGCAGCCGTGCCGCATCCACACCGTCCCGGCGGTGAGCGCATGACGAACGCCATCACGGTCTCGCACGGCTGGGCGACGGCCGGACACGGCATCTCCGCGACGGACGTCGCCGCCGCTCTCGGTCTGCCGACGCCGACGCTCGCACAGCAGCGCGTGATCGAGGCACCCCCGACGCCGGCGCTCGTCGTCGCCGGTGCCGGCAGCGGCAAGACCGAGACGATGTCGGGCCGCGTGGTGTGGCTGGTCGCGAACGGATACGTCCGGCGCGACGAGATCCTCGGTCTGACCTTCACGCGCAAGGCAGCCGGCGAACTCGCAGAACGCATCGGCGCGCGCCTCGCCCTGATCGACGAGTACGGCCGACGGGGGCTTCTCCCGCACCTGTCGGAGATCGTGGCGTCCGGCGCATTGGCGCGCGTGGATGCCGCGGCCACCGCGCCGCAGCGTGAAACCGTGCGCAGGCAGGTGCTCGACGAACTCGCCATCCGCTACGAGACGGGGTGGAGTCCGGCATCCGCTCGGACAGCCGAGGACCTGCTGATCCGCCCGCGCGTGTCGACGTACAACGCGTTCGCCGACTCGATCGTGCGCGAGCACGCCGCCAGGATCGGGCGGGACCCCGACGTGGCGATGCTGAGCCAGGCGGCGTCGTGGATGCTGGCGAGGGAGGTCGTGCTGCGAGCGGATCTCCCGGGTCTCGAGGAGATCGATCGCGCGGTCGGCGGTGTCGTCGACGCGGTGCAGCGCCTCGCCGGCGATGCACTCGATCACCGCGCCGACCTCGATCGTGCGGACCGGATCGCCGTGCGTCAGGCCGAGGCGTTCGCGCCGTACACGAGCGGGGGCACCGGCGACATCGACAAGGCGACGGCCAATCTGCTGGCGCTGCCGACGCTGACGATCCTGGTCAGGGAGTACATCGCCGAGAAGCAGCGCCGTGGCGTACTGGATTTTGCCGATCAGGTCGCCGGGGCGTTCGACATCGTCGAGTCCTCGCCCGATGTGCGCGATGAACTGCGCGAACAGCATCGGGTCGTGCTGCTGGACGAGTATCAGGACACCTCCGTCATCCAGACCCGGTTCCTGGCCGCCCTGTTCCGCGACTCGGCGGTGATGGCCGTCGGCGATCCGCACCAGTCGATCTACGGCTGGCGCGGTGCCAGCGCCGACAACCTCTACGCGTTCTCGCGCACGTTCGCCGAATCGGCGACGACCGATACATACAGCCTCATGACGAGCTGGCGCAACGATGCGCGCATCCTCGACGTCGCCAATCGGGTGCTCGCGCCGCTGCAGCGCCCCGGCCTCGACGTTCCGCCGCTCGAGCCCCGGCCCGGTGCAGGGCCGGGCGACGTCGCCGTGCGGTTCCCGCTGACGGTCGATGACGAGGCGGCGGACGTCGCCGAGTGGTTCGCCGAGCGCCGCGCCGCGCACACCGGCGCGAAGCCGCATACGGGTGCGGTGCTGTTCCGCTCCAAACGGCACATGCAGACCTTCGCGGCGGCGCTGGCCGCCCGCGGCATCCCGCACCGCATCCTCGGGCTCGGTGGCCTTCTGTCGACACCGGAGGTCGTCGACGTCGTCTCCGTGCTGCGCGCGATCCACGATCCGAACGCCGGCTCCTCCCTGATCCGACTCCTCGTCGGACCGCGCTTCGGCGTCGGAGTGGCCGACATGGCCGCCCTGTACGACCTCGCCGCCGAACTGGCCAAGCGCGACAGCGGGCTCCTTCCGCTGCCGGACGACCTGCGTCAGCGCATCCGCGCCTCGCGCGGCGCCGACGAGGCGGTCTCGATCATCGACGCCGTCGACGTCGTGCGGGGCCTCCGTGACGATTACCGGCTCATCCAGGGCATCACCCCCGACGGCCGCGCCCGGCTTCGTGCGGCCGGTGAGATGCTGGAGCGGCTCCGTCGTGCCGCGGCCCAGCCGCTTCCCGAACTCATCCGGCTGATCGAGCTCGAACTGCGGCTCGACATCGAGCTGGCGGCGAACGAGACCCGCGGACCCGCACGCGTCGCGGCGACGCAACTCCGCGCGTTCTCCGACGAGGTCCGTGCCTTTCTCGCCGCCGACGACCGCGGGACGATCGGCAGCCTGATCGCCTGGCTCGACAAGGCCGAGAGCACCGATGAGCTCATGCCGCGTCCGGAGCCGCCGGAACCGGGCGTGGTGCAGCTGCTCACGATCCACGGATCGAAGGGGCTGGAATGGGATGCCGTTGCCGTGGTCAGGCTGGTGGATGACGAACTCCCGTCCCGACCGTCCGACACGGCGGGCTGGTTCGGGTTCGGGGTGCTCCCGTTCGCGCTGCGCGGCGACGCCGATGCGCTGCCGCGGTTCACCTGGATCCCCCCGACGGAGGAGGAACTCGACCCGGTCAAGCGCAAGAAGGCCGGCATCGCCTCATTGACCGGCAGGAGCGCGAAGGCCCCTGGCTCACTGACGGTGTTCAAGGACGCGTATCGGGAGTACCAGAAGCAGGAGGAGCGCCGTCTCGCCTACGTGGCGGTGACTCGCGCCCGCACGGATCTGCTGCTGTCGGGTTCGCACTGGGCTGGGCAGAAGACTCCGCGCAAGCCGTCGCCGTACCTGGACGAGGCGCTGGAGATCCTCGGTCTCACCGTTCCGGGTGACCCGGGGGAGGAGAACCCCTATGACGGGCCGGGCAAGACCAGTCACTGGCCGTTGGATCCGCTGGGCGCCAGGCGCCGGACGGTGCTGTCCGCGGCGGATGCCGTGCGCGCGGCGCTCGAAGGTCCGGCACCCGAGCCATCGCTCGAGCTTTCGCGCCTGCTCGCCGAACGTGCAGCGCGGCAGAACGGCGCCGTCGCCGACGCGCCGACGCGCGTCCCCGCTTCGCGCTTCAAGGACTACGTCACCGACTACGACGGCACCGTGCGCTCGCTTGCGCGTCCTATGCCCGAGCGCCCGTATCGCCAGACCCGCCTCGGCACGCTGTTCCATGCCTGGGTCGAGCACCGCTCCGGGCTCGTCGGCGCGGGACGCGCCCCGGACGCCGCGCTGTGGGAGCTGGACGAGGAGCAGCCGGACGCGCAGGAGGGGTCGGCCGCAGACCAGGCCGACATGGCGCGTCTTCAGGAGATCTTCGAGCGCAGCGAATGGGCCGAGCTGCAGCCGATCGCGGTCGAGATCGAGATCGACTTCGCGCTCGGGTCGTCGAACGACGCGCAGGAGGGCACACCGCCGGAATCGGCCGGACATATCGTGATCTGCAAGCTGGATGCCGTCTATCGACGCGCCGACCGCGGCGACCGCATCGAGATCGTCGATTGGAAGACCGGCAAGGCGCCGCGCACCGCGGCCGAGAAGGACGAGCGGATGCTCCAGCTCGCGCTGTACCGCCTGGCGTACCACCGCCGGTTCGGCGTGCCTCTGGAGGACATCGACGTCGCGCTCTACTACGTCGCCGACGACCTCGTGATCCGCGGGGACCGCGTCTACTCGGAGGAGGAGCTCGTCCAGCGCTGGAGCGCGGCGCGCGCCGCGCGCTGAGCCTCGTCCTCGGAGCTCTCGTCCTCGGGGGCGTCGTCCTCGCGATCGGAGGCCGACGATCCGCGCTGCTCGCGGTCGTCCTCCCGGGGCAGCAGATCCGACTGGGCGAGGTCGGTGAGATCTGCGGTGGCGTGCGGATCGCCGACGGCTTCGGCCTCCGCGGTCTCCAGCCACAGGTCTTCGGGGTTGTAGGCGTCGGTCTGCATCGACGTGTCGACGTCGGAGGGCTGCCGCTCGGGAACGCGATCGAGAGCCGCCAGCGCGGAATCCACACCGTCGCCGCGCTCGGCGATCACAGCGAGATCGTCATCGCGCAGGCCCTCCGCGAGCGATTCGAGCAGCGCTGCCGCGTCGTCGACGATGTCCGGGCGACGCAGGGCGTCGCCGTGCACGAGCCACCGCGCGAACTCCAGCTCGGCCGTCAGCCGGGCGCGCACTCCGATGGCGGCATCAGGGGCGCGGCCGGAAGCCGCGGTGTACGCGGCCTGAACATCGGCCGCCGCGTTCGGAGCCGAGGACAACCAGGCCAGGTCGACCGCCGGATCGCCCAATGCGAGGCCGTGCCACCCGACGACACCCGTCACCTGCGGGCCGTCGGTCGGGTCATCCGTGAACAGGAACGACGTCGCCTGGGCGCCACCGAGTGTCACCGCCGACTCGAACCGCCACAACTCGTCGTCGTCCGCCGCTTCGCGCCAGCGCACCGTGAGCCGTGCCGGGACGCGCCCGGTCGCCGCCGCCCGATCGATGAGCTGGCGGATCTCGGTGCGCACCTCGTCGGCCGAGCGGGCCGGGAGTCCGGCGGTGCGCACGACGGATGCCGGGAGCGCATGGATCGCTGCGATCGCCTGTCCCATCGACACCGCGGCTCCCCGTCCTGCGGGGACGTCTGCGGCCTCGACGAGGAAGCCGTCGAGCAGCTCGGTCACCAGTGCTCGGCCCTCGCCCAGTCGGGTCTCTCCGACGTATTCCGGCGCGCGGAACGGCAGGATGGCGCGCGCCCCCGTGGTCAGCGCGCGAAGCGCCAGCGCCTCGGCGGCGAGCTCCCGCGCGGTGTCATCGGCGTCCGCGACGCGGATCGCGAGTTCCCGACCGTCGGCGAGGGAAGCGACAGCGGAATCGAAGCGGCCATCCCCGCCCGCGGTGAGCGGGCGCGCACCCGTGACCTCCGCGCCGGGCAATGCCGCCGTCACCGCCGCCGCTAGAGTGAATGCAGAGCGAGCCATGCCCCAAGGGTAGGTCGGCCGCACGTCCCATCCGCCCACGCCACGCCCGGAGAAGGGGAGTCCATGACCATCAGTCGTGCCCTGCTGGACCGCGCAGCTCACCTGCGCGATGTCCCAGGCATCCTGGACGCCCTCCGATCCTCCGAGGAGGTCGAAGTGATAGTCGTCCGGGAAGGACGCGCACGTGTCGCGGACGGCGCGCTGGTCACCACGTCTCCCTCCGACGTGGGCGAGGCGCAGTGGGCGCTGCTCGGTCGACGGGCCTCCGGAACCCCGCTGCTGCTGGCCGTGACCGACCCGCCGTCGCGGTCGATCGACGCGGCTCCGGCCGAGACCTGGCTGAGTCTTCGCGAGACCGGCGGGATGCTGGACGAGCTGAACACCGAGATCCTCGTCGAGGCGATCGCGCTTGCCGGCTGGCTGCGCGATGCGCGCTTCTGTCCGACGTGCGGACTGTCGATGCAGGTGCGCCAGAGCGGCTGGTCGAGGTGGTGCGCCGACTGCGATCGCGAGCACTTCCCGCGGACCGATCCGGCGGTGATCGTTGCCGTGCAGAGCGAGGACGGCGAGCGGCTGCTGCTGGGGGCCAACGCCCAGTGGAAGGGGCGGATGTACTCCTGCTTCGCCGGATTCGTCGAAGCAGGTGAGTCTCTCGAGACGACCGTTCATCGTGAGATCGAGGAGGAGGCGGGTGTTCGGCTCACCGACGTCCGCTACATCTCGTCTCAGGCATGGCCGTATCCGCGATCGCTGATGCTCGGCTTCCGTGCGACGGCCGGCACCGACCGGAACGCGCGTCCGGACGGCGAGGAGATCGTCGATGTCCGCTGGTTCACGAGGGACGAGATCGGCTCGGCATTGGCCGGCGACGGCCCCGTCGGCCTGCCGGGTTCCGCATCCATCGCTCGAGCGCTGATCGTGGACTGGTACGAGGAGCGGACGCACGCCGTGCCGAGCGAGCGGAGCGAGTCGACGTGAGTGCGCTCGACGCACTCGACGAACGGCAGAGGCAGGCGGCGACGGTGCTGCGCGGACCGGTCGCCGTGCTGGCCGGAGCGGGAACGGGCAAGACGCGCGTCATCACGCACCGCATCGCGCACGGCGTCGACACCGGCGCGTATTCGCCCTCGCGTGTGATGGCCGTGACCTTCACGTCGAAGGCGGCCGGCGAGCTTCGGGGCAGGCTCCGCGCCCTGGGTGCCGTGGGCGTCGCGGCACGCACGTTCCACGCCGCGGCGCTCGCCCAGCTCAACTTCTTCTGGCCGACGCTGACGGGCTCACCCGCTCCGAAGATCGTCGACAACAAGGTGCGGGTGCTCGGCCAGGCGGCCGACGCGCTGCGGCTCCGGCCCGACCGCGCCACGCTGCGCGACGTCGCCAGCGAGATCGAATGGCGCAAGGTCTCGATGATCGGCATCGACCAGCACGCCGCACTCGGACGAAAGGTCGGCGGAGTCACCCCCGAGCAGCTGATCGATCTCCAGCACGGGTACGAGGCGCTCAAGGACGAGCGGCATCAGCTCGATTTCGAAGACGTCCTCCTGGCCTGCGCCGGGATGCTGGAGGCCGAGAGCCGCGTCGCGGCATCGGTCCACGAGCAGTACCGCCACTTCACCGTCGACGAGTACCAGGACGTCTCGCCGTTGCAGAACCGCCTGCTCGAGCTGTGGCTGGGGGACCGGCGGGACCTGTGCGTCGTCGGCGACGCCAGCCAGACGATCTATTCGTTCGCCGGGGCCGACCAGCGCTACCTGCTCGACTTCGAGCGGCGCTTCCCCGACGCCACCGTGGTCCGGCTCGAGACGAACTACCGCTCGCAGGCACCGATTCTCGCCGCGGCCAATGCGCTCATGCGCGGCCGACCGGGTGCGCTCGAACTCGTGCCGGCTCGAGAGGCGCTCACCGCCGAGTCGCCGACCGTGACGGCGTACGACTCCGAGACCGAGGAGGCCGCTGGCATCGCGGCGGGCATCGCGGCGCGCATCGCGTCGGGGATCCCGGCATCCGATATCGCCGTGCTCTACCGCGCACATGCGCAATCGGCGGCGATTCAGCAGGCGCTCGCGACCGAGGGCATCCCGACCACGGTCCTCGGCGGCACCCGCTTCTTCGATATGCCGGAGGTCCGGCAGGCCGTGCTCGCGCTGCGCGGTGCGGCGGTCGCGCCCACCGAACGCGACTTCCTCTCCAACGTGCAGAAGGTCCTGCGCGAGCTCGGACTCACCGATGAACCGCCCGAGGCCGGCGGCGCGCAGCGCGATGGCTGGGAGGCGCGGCGGGCGCTCCTGCGTCTCGCGGAGGAGGCGTCGCCCGGAACGACCCTTCGGACGTTCAGCGACGCGCTGATGGCGAGGGCGAAGGACCAGCACGAACCGATGCTGCACACCGTGACGCTGTCGACGCTGCACGCGGCCAAGGGCCTGGAGTGGCCGCACGTGCATGTCGCCGGTTGGGCGGAGGGTGCGCTCCCGATCTCCTATGCGACGGATTTCGAGGCGATCGACGAGGAGCGTCGGCTCGCCTACGTCGGCGTCACACGTGCGGGGCGCTCTCTCACGCTGTCCTGGTCACGGGCAGCGGGGCGCGGACAGCGTTCGGCGTCGCGATTCCTCGCGGAGATCGGAACGACTGCTCTCGGCACCGGCATTCTGCGTGAAACCTCACCGAGCTCCGCTGCCGGGTCCCGTCGGCGCTGAGCCGCACCACGGTCGAATCGGCGGTGGGCGCCCTGCCCCGCTCCGCACGCAGCAACTGCTCGACGAGCGCGGCCGCCGCTGCGACGAGAGCACGCGGAATGGGGGAGTCGACGCGTCCGACCAATTGGCAGTGCAGCATGGGCCATGCAGGGTCGCGGTCGCGGTCGTGCGCGTCGCGACAGGCCAGACACGGAGTCGCGCCGGGAACCACCAACGGCCCGACGCTCACTCCACCGAAGTCGAAGGCGACCGGCAGATGCGCGATGTCCTCGCGCAGATAGGCGTTCATCTGTGCTGCGGCGGTCGCTCCGTGCACGAGCACGACCCCCACGGCATGCGGGTCGGTGCGGGCTGCTTCCGGCACCCCCAGATCGGCGAGCGCGTCGAGCATCCAGCTCCCGACGCGTGAATCCGCGACGTTTGCGCTTTCGGCCCACACCGCAGGAGCCGGCGGGTCATCGGTCCGCAGGACCGGTGCCAAGGCGTCGAGCAGCGCCCTCGCCTGTCGGCGCGGCGCGCCGAGCGAGTGCGCGACGACGTCGAACGAGGTCAGTGCGATCCCGTCGCACAGCCGCGAGACGAGTCGCTCGACCCACGGCTGCTCGGCGCGGACGCGGACGCTGCCGGCGACGCCGAACTGCAGAGTGTCGCCGTCGCGCCACAGCGGCGCGAACTCGGGGGCGATCCTCGTCAGGAGGCTGGACGAACGCGGCATGGCCCGATTCTGCTCGATGCGCGAACGGTCATGTGCGCAGGGTAGCGATCGGTGGAGAAGTCGGCCCGAGGCCGGATCGGTGCAGGAGGAGTGCTCAGACGGGTGTCTGGCCGTCGTCCTTTCCGCCATCCGTCCCCTTGTCTCCGTCCGGGTCGCTCTTCCCGTCGTCGGCGAAGTCCTCGCCGTCCAGCAGCCGTGCGAGGGCCTCGTCGAATTCGTCCGCGGGTGGCTCCTCGCCGCGCGCAGACGCCTGCAGACGGGCGATCAGAGCAGTCGGGTCGTCGATGTCCGAGGCATCCGGCATCAGATCCGGGTAGTCCCAGAGCCCGTCGCGTGCGGCGACGCCGACCGCGTCCGTGACAGCGCGCCACATCGCCGCCGCCTCGCGCAGTCGTCGCGGGCGCAGCTTGAGACCGACCAGAGCCCCCAGGGCGTCCTCGGCCGGGCCGCCCACCGCGCGACGCCGGCGCGCTGCCTCTGCGAGACGGATGCCGTCCGGAAGGCGCGAGGTGGCCTCGGCCGTGACGACGTCCACCCAGCCGTCGATCATCGCGATGATGTTCTCCAGGCGAGCGAGCGATTCGCGCTGCTGGTCGGTCTGCGCCGGCAGCAGCGCTCCGCCCTCGATCGCCGCACGCAGCTCCTCAGGGTCCGACGGGTCGAGCCTGCTCGCGACGTCTTCGAGGGCCTCGACATCGACCTCGACGCCGCGGGCGAAGTCGGTGATTTGGCTCATCACATGCAGGTGCAGCCACTTGGCGTGCCGGTACAGGCGCGCGTACGCCAGCTCGCGCGTCGCGAGATACAGTGCGATCTGATCCTCGGGGATCTCCAGGCCCTCGCCGAAGGCGGTGAGGTTCTGCGGGATGATCGCGGCGGTTCCTGCGGGCAGCACCGGGATGCCGACGTCACCGCCGGAGACGACCTCCAGTGAGAGGTTGCCCAGGACCTGGCCGAACTGCGCGGCGAACACCGAGCTGCCCAGACCCCGCATCAGCTTTCCGGCGCCCTGCACGACCTGGCGCATGTCGTCGGGGACCTGCGCGTCCAGTGCAGAGGTCAGCGCATCCGCGATGCTGGTCGACACGGGCTCGGCGATCTCCTTCCACACCGGCAGCGTCTGCTCGACCCATTCGCCCCGGGTGAGCACGCGGGGGGACTCGGCGAGCTCTGAGATCGTCGTCGCCTCGCCGAGCCACAGGTTCGCAAGCCCGAAGGCGTCGGCGAGGGATGTGCGGGAGCCGTCCGTGATGCCCTGGCCTTCGCGGTTCGCGATGTGCAGCGCCTGGCGCAGCGTGTTCTCCCACGGGTCGCCGCCGAACGCCCCCTGCAGCTGGGCCATGAGCTGGGACATCATCGCCGGATCCAACGGGATGCCGTCGGCACCGCCGAGCGCGTTCTGCAGCGCGTTGAGGTCGAAGTCGGCTCCGCCGTTCGACATCATCCGACGGATGAACTCCTGGAAGTCCTCGGGGTTGGGGTCGTTGTCTGCCATCTCGATCGCCCTCTCAGCGCGCCTGAAGCCTGTGGCCTCTACGCTAGTTGCAGCATCCTGCGCAGGACCCGACTGTTCGCAGATCGCTGTACGCCACTCGCGAACGACGGAGGTAGATCTGTGAGTCAGACCCGGTCTCGACGGCTCGGGCTGGGCGTCTGGGCGCTGATCGTCGCCCTCGTCGCCCTGATCGTGCTCACCTTCCTGCCGACGCCTTATGTGATCCAGCGTCCTGGTCCGGTGTACGACACGCTCGGCACCGCCGAAGACGCAGACGGCGTCGAGGTGCCGCTCATCGAGATCTCCGGCGCCGAGACCTTCGAGACCGCCGGAACGCTCGATCTCACGACCGTCCAGGTGGTCGGCAACCGGCAGCGCACGCCGAGCTGGTTCGAGCTCGCGCTGGCCTGGATGGACTCGTCCAAAGCCGTCGTCCCGATCGAGAGCGTGTTCCCCGAGGGCGTCACGACCGAGCAGCGCGACGAGCGCAACGCGGTGCTCATGGTCGACTCGCAGCACGAGGCGACCGCGGCCGCGCTGAACGAGCTGGGTTACGACACCGGTGCGCAGGTCGAGGTGGTCGAGGTCATCGAGGACGGCGCTGCCGACGGCGTGCTGCAGCCGGGCGACGCGATCGTGGCGATCGACGGCGCGGCGGTCACTTCCGGCGCACAGCTGCGCGAGGCGATTCAGGGCGCCGCCGGCGCGACGATCTCTCTCACCGTCCAGCGCGCGGGGGAGCAGACCGAGGTGGAGCTCACCCCGCAGAAGACCACGACGGACGGTGTCGACACCTGGCTGATCGGCATCACCCTGACCACCGAGTACGACTTCCCGATCGACGTGACAATCCAGCTGGACGACGTGGGCGGCCCGAGTGCAGGGATGATGTTCGCGCTCGGCATCGTCGACATGCTCACCGAGGGCGAGCTCAACGGCGGCGAGAACATCGCGGGCACCGGAACGATCGACGCCGCCGGCACAGTCGGACCGATCGGCGGCATCCGTCAGAAGCTGTACGGCGCGCGCGATGCCGGTGCGGAGTTCTTCCTGGCTCCGGCGTCGAACTGCGACGAGGTCGCCGGTCACGTCCCGGCAGGGCTGCAGGTGTTCTCGACGGCGACCCTGGACGACTCCATCGAGATCCTCGATGCCATCGCCGAGGGCGGAGACCTGGATTCCCTGCCGACCTGCGTCGTCGACACGGCGTCTGCGCGATGACACCCTGTCCGCGCTGAGCGGACAGTGAGCCCGTGCTCAGGCATCATGCCTAGGATGGGACGGTGACCACGACCTCAGCGCCGACACCGGCCACGCCCCGTACATCCCGACGCATCGTCGCCATCACGCTGGCGATCATCGCCGCGCTGGTCGCGGCATTCTTCGTCTTCGCCTCGCTCTACACCGAGTTCCTCTGGTACGACCAGCTGAGTTTCGCGAACGTGCTCACGACCCAGTGGTTGGCGGCGGCAGGAATGTTCGTCGTCGGCTTCCTCGGGATGGCGGTTCCGCTGTTCGTCGTCATCCAGCTCGCGTACCGGCTGCGTCCGGTCTACGTGCGGCTGAGCTCCCAGCTGGATCGGTACCAGGAGGTCATCGAACCACTGCGCCGACTGGCGATGTGGGGCATGCCGATCTTCTTCGGTCTCTTCGCCGGCTTCGCCGCAGCGGGCAACTGGCAGACGGTGATGCTCTGGATCAACGGGGTCGCCACCGACGTCGTCGACCAGGAGTTCGGGCTGGACACCGGTTTCTACCTGTTCGCGATGCCGTTCTACACGATCCTGCTCGCGTTCGTGTCGGCCGTTCTCCTGCTCTCCCTGCTCGTCACGGCCCTGGTGTCGTACCTGTACGGGTCCGTGCAGATCGGGCAGCGCGAACTGCGCATCTCGAAGCCGGCGCGCATCCAGCTGGCCGTGCTCGCGGGTCTCTACCTGATGGCGCAGGCCGTCAGCCTCTGGCTGGACCGCTACAAGACGCTGATCACCGAGGAAGACCGCATCACCGGTGCCGCGTACACGAGCGTGAACGCGACGATCCCCGGGCTCGCGATCCTCTCGATCCTCGCCGCCATCGTGGCGCTGCTGTTCTTCGTCACCGCCGTCATCGGGCGCTGGCGCTTCCCCCTCGCTGCGACGGCACTGCTCATCGTCGCGTCCCTCGTCGTCGGCGTCGGCTACCCGTGGGTCGTCGACACGTTCCAGGTGCGCCCGAACCAGAACAGCCTGCAGGCGGAGTACTACCAGCGCAACATCGACGGCACGAAAGCCGCATACGACATCGCCGATCTCGAGACGACGCCTTTCGAGGCGGCTCTCGACGTCGAGGCCGGTCAGTTGCGCGAGGACGCCGAGACCACGGCATCCATCCGCATCGTCGACCCGGGCATCGTCAGCCCGACCGTGCAGCAGCTGCAGCAGTACCGCGGCTATTACCAGTTCACCGACACGCTCGACGTCGACCGGTACGACATCGAAGGCAAGTCCCAGGACACGGTCGCGGCCGTCCGTGAGCTGAACATGAATCAGCTCGGCGACGGCAACAACTGGAACAACCGCACGGCGGTCTACACCCACGGCTACGGTCTCGTCGCGGCCGCGGGCAACCAGCGCACGCCCGATGGTGAGCCGGTGTTCCTCGAGAGCGGCATCCCCTCGTCCGGCTTCCTCACGAATCGGGACAACTTCGAACCGCGCGTCTACTTCGGCGAGTACTCGCCGGAGTACTCCATCGTCGGAGCACCGGAGGGCACGGACCCGGTCGAGATCGACTACCCGCGCGGTGAGGACGGCGCCAACGAGACGAAGACGACGTTCTCGGGCGACGGCGGCCCTCGTGTCGGCAACACGTTCAACAAGCTGCTCTACGCCCTGAAGTTCCAGGAGGCGGAGATCCTGTTCTCCGACCTGGTCAACGGGGACTCGCAGATCCTGTACGACCGCGACCCCGCGACACGCGTGCAGAAGGTTGCGCCGTACCTGACCATCGACAGCGACCCGTACCCGAGCGTCGTGGACGGTCGCATCGTGTGGATCGTCGACGGGTACACCACCAGCGCGAGCTACCCGTACTCGACGGGCGTGAGCCTGTCCGAGGCGATCGCCGACTCGAACAACCCGGCGCCCAGCCTGGCGTTCGACGACATCAACTACATCCGCAACTCGGTCAAGGCGACGGTCGACGCCTACGACGGCTCGGTCACGCTGTACGCGTGGGATGAAGAGGACCCGATCCTGCAGGCCTGGCAGAAGGTGTACCCCTCCACGGTCGAGCCGATCAGCGAGATGTCCGGCGAGCTCATGAGCCACGTCCGGTACCCGACCGATCTGTTCAAGGTGCAGCGCAACGTCCTCGGCGTCTACCACGTCGACGACGCCCGTTCGTTCGCCCAGCAGGACAACCGCTGGCAGACCCCGAACGATCCGCGCAACTCGCAGCAGCTGCAGCCGCCGTACTACCTGACGATGAAGATGCCTGGACAGGACGAGGCCGCGTTCTCGATGTTCTCGACCTTCATCCCGTCGTCTCAGGGCACGGCGGAGCGCAACGTGCTGATGGGCTATCTGGCAGTCGATTCGGATGCCGGGGCCACCGCGGGGGAGAAGAGCGAGGGGTACGGCAAACTCCGGATGCTGGAGATCGACACCGACACCACGGTGCCGGGCCCAGGGCAGGTGCAGAACACGTTCAACTCGGATGCCGATGTGGTGCGCGAGCTCAACCTGCTGCAGCAGGGTGAGTCCGAGGTCAAGTACGGCAACCTGCTGACCCTCCCCGTCGGCGGCGGCTTCCTGTACGTCCAGCCGGTCTACGTGCAGTCCTCCAGCGGCACGCAGCTGCCGCTGCTGCGGAAGGTGCTGGTGTCCTTCGGTGACGAGGTCGCGTTCGAGGACACGCTCACCGACGCGCTCGACGCCCTGTTCGGCGGAGACGCCGGCGCGGACGGCGGGGATGACGGAGTCGAGCCCGTCGATCCCGGCACCGGCGAGCCGACCGAACCCGAGGAGCCGACCGACCCCGATACGGGTGAGACGCCCGGCACCGGAACCGACGCGGATGCGTGGGAGGCGGCGCTCGCAGACGCGCAGCAGGCGATGCTCGATCGGGATGCCGCACTGAAGGCCGGCGACCTGACCGCGTTCGCCGAGGCCGACGACCGGCTCACCGAGGCGGTCAGCACCCTCCTCGAACTCGAGGAGCAGGGGACCGGCGGCGAGTAGCCCCCTCGGGGCAGCAGTGAGAAGAGGGCGTCCCTGCGGGCGCCCTCTTCTGCGTTTCCGCTACGGCTTCTGGACGACGTCGTACGACAGGACGAGAGTGCCCATCGACGTCGTCTCGGAATCCACGAGGGTCAGGTTCTGCGGCACGGGGAGGCCGCCGAAGAGCCGCTTGCCCGAACCGAGAATCAGCGGATGGATGAACAGGCGCAGCATGTCGATCATCTCCGCCTGCATGAGCGAGCGCACCAGAACGCCGCTCCCGAGGATCGTGATGTTCCCTTCCCCCGCGTTCTTGAGCGCCTGCACCTCCTGATCGAGTTCGCCGGTCAGCGCCCGCGTGCCGTACCAGTCGAATGCCAGCGGTGCGGAGGCGACGACATGCTTCTCGGTCGCATTCAGGTGCGCGGCCATCGGGTTG
Source organism: Microbacterium sp. STRO-1N (assembly GCF_057748015.1). The sequence goes on along the minus strand of NZ_CM173234.1, from coordinate 2,561,670 downwards.
TCGTCGGGAACGTGCGGCCAGAATGCCGCCATCTTCTCGTAGGTCTTCCGTCCGAACAGGTAGGCGGTCGTCTCGGACAGGCCGTCCGCTCCGCGGGATGCGTGGATGGCCTCCGCATAGGGGGCGCCCCATCCGCCGTGTTCGAAACCGCCCTCACGGTCCTCGTCGGGCGAACCGAGCCCTTGCATCACTCCATCGATAGACAGGAACTCGACAGCGATCAGTCTCCGCATGTGCATCCTCATTTCTGTTCGGTGTCGTGCTCTTCTCATCGTGCGGGAGAAGAGGCATCCTGGCTTGAAGAAAACTGACCCGGGGAGATCCATGGATGCCGCATCCACGATGACGGGACCGGTACTGCTCAGGCACGCAGTGCATCCCCTCCTGGACGGGTTCGTCGCCGGGATCGTGGGCTTTCGCGAGCGCTCCGGAGACGTGGTGACTCGCCGGCAGCATGCGGGCAGCTTGATCCCGGTGATCCTCTCGTCCGGACCGAGCCTGGAGGTCACCGCCCTCTCCGAGGGAACCGGCGTCGGAACCCACAGCTCATTCGTCGCGGGATTCATGTCCGGCTATGCGACCACTGCCTTCTCGGGCGAGCAGCTCTGCGTCCAGATCTACCTCACACCGCTCGGTGTGCAGCGCCTGCTCGCGCTGCCGGGCCGCGACCTCGCGCACCGCATCGTCGATCTCGCGGACGCGGCACCCTTCTTCGGGGAGGGGTTCCTCGATGAACTGTGGTCCTGCGACACCTGGGAGCGGAGATTCGCGCAACTCGATCGGGCACTCATCGCCCGACTCGATCACGGAGTCGATTCCGAGCCGTTCGTCGTCTGGATGTGGGAGCAGATCCGAAGAACCGGCGGACGCGCCCGTATCGCCGACCTCGTCGAACGAACCGGATGGAGTCAGCGTCACGTCACCTCGCTCTTCACCGAGCAGGTCGGGCTCGGCCCCAAACTCGCATCTCGCATCGTGCGCTTCGAGCACGCGTCATCAGCGCTGAGGAGTTCGCCGGCCGCGTCCGTCGCAGCCGAGTTCGGCTACGCGGATCAGAGCCACCTGGCACGTGAGGTGCGCTGGTTCTCGGGCCGGACGGTGACGGAGCTGAAGCGGATCGCGCCGGTGACCCCGCAGGCCGCCATCGGCATCCGCGCCGGTGGGAACCCACCGCATCCGGCGACCTGAACGACGAAGTCCCGACCCTGCGGGCCGGGACTTCGTCACTTGTTGCGGGGACAGGATTTGAACCTGCGACCTCCGGGTTATGAGCCCGGCGAGCTACCGAACTGCTCCACCCCGCGGCACGATCACCAGCCTACCAACGGCCTTCCGTTGCGACTAAAGGGGAGCAGAGGCGGGCGTGTCGGCTCCACCCGGTGTCCGATGGCCAGAAGCGAAGAGGCAAGCGAAAGGCCCCTGATCTGGATTTCTCCTGATCAGGGGCCTTTCTTGTGTCGCTATCCGTTGCGGGGACAGGATTTGAACCTGCGACCTCCGGGTTATGAGCCCGGCGAGCTACCGAACTGCTCCACCCCGCGGCACAAGAATTTACTCTAGCACGGATCCGAACGCTCGTCACATCGAGCAGGCGATGGGCGAGGATGGAGGCATGCCCAGTGTCCTCGTCGCCGTGTGCCAGTTCGCCCCGACCGCCGACCGAGCCGGAAATCTCGCCCGGATCGCGGAGTTGACGGCGGATGCCGCGGCTCGAGGCGCCCAGGTCGTGGTGTTTCCCGAGTACGCCAGTTACTTCGTCGACCCGATGGATGCCAGCCTCGCCGAGAACGCAGAGACGCTCGACGGCGAATTCGTGCGGGCGCTGCGGGCCGCGGCATCCGCACACGGTGTGACGATCGTCGCTGGCCTCGTGGAGACCGCGGGGGAGCGGGTCAGCAACACCCTCGTCGCGGTCGACGGCGCCGGAGTGCGCGCGACCTATCGCAAGCAGCACCTCTACGATGCGTTCGGTCAGACCGAGTCGGATTGGATCGCTCCCGGTTCGGTGGCCGCTGTCGAGACGTTCGACGTCGGCGGCCTGCGATTCGGCCTGATGACCTGCTACGACCTCCGCTTCCCCGAGGTCGCCCGCACGCTCGTGGATGCCGGTGCCGACGTCCTGGTCGTCCCGGCGGAGTGGGTGCGCGGTCCGCTGAAGGAGCACCACTGGACGACACTGCTCGCCGCGCGGGCGATCGAGAACACGGCATTCGTCGTAGCCGCCGATCATCCGGCGCCGATCGGCGTGGGTCGGTCGCAGATCATCGATCCGCAGGGCGTCGTGCTCGCGGGACTCGCCAGCGGCGAGGGAGTCGCATTGGCCGGGCTCGACCTGTCAGAGCTCGAGCGCGTCCGCACCGTCAACCCCGTCTTGCGCCTGCGCCGCTACAACGTCGTCCCGCGCTGAGACGGTGGGGAGGGTGCGCGCACGCCCTCAGAACGCCGCGTCGAGGCGCCGCATGGCCTCCTTGAGCACGTCAACGCGCTTGCACGCGGCGAAGCGCACCAGGCCCGCGTAGTCGCCGGCGTGCTCGCGGGTCACGAAGGCGCTGAGCGGAATGGCGACGACACCGGCGCGTTCCGGCAGTGCACGGCAGAACGCCGCGGTGTCGGCTCCGCCCAGAGCGGTCGCGTCGGCGACCGTGAAGTATCCGCCGCGCGGAGGGAGCACACCGAACCCGGCCGCCTCCAAGCCGTGCGCGAGCAGAAGATGCTTGTCCTTCATCACTCGAGCGGCATCCGCGAAGAAGGCATCCGGCAACCGCAGCCCGACGGCGACCGCGGGCTGGAACGGCGCCCCGTTCACATACGTCAGGAACTGCTTCACCGTCAGCACGGCGGTGATGAGATCGGCCGGCCCGTGCACCCAGCCGATCTTCCATCCCGTCGCCGAGAACGTCTTCCCCGCCGAGGAGATCGTGAGGGTCCGCTCCGATGCGCCGGGCAGCGTCGCGATCGGGCGATGCACGTCATCGAAAACCAGGTGCTCGTACACCTCGTCCGTCACGATGATCGCATCGTGCGCCTGGGCCAGCCGGATGATCTCATCCTGCACTTCGCGGGAGAACACCGCGCCCGTCGGGTTGTGCGGGTCGTTCACCAGAATGATCCGGGTGCGATCGGTGACGGCATCCGACAGCCTGTCGAGATCCGGCTGGAAATCCGGCAGGCGCAGCGGGACGGTCTGCAGGCGGGCGCCGGCCAGCGCGACGGCGGCGGCATACGAGTCGTAATACGGCTCGAAGACCACGACCTCGTCGTCGGGCGAATCGATCAGCGCGAGCAGCGTCGCCGTCAGCGCCTCGGTGGCACCGGCGGTCACGATCACCTCGCGCTGAGGATCGACCTCGAGCCCGTAGAAGCGGTCCTGATGCTCGCTGATGGCGGACAGGAGATCCGGGATGCCGCGACCCGGTGGGTATTGATTGGCACCGTCGGAGATGGCCTGGCGGGCGGCTTCGAGAACCTCAGCCGGACTGTCCTCGTCGGGGAATCCCTGACCGAGGTTGATCGCGCCCGTTCGGGCCGCCGTGGCGGACATCTCTGCGAAGATGGTCGGGGCCACTTCTCCGGCCGGCGAAAGGAGCCCGGCTCCGGCGGCGGTGCGGCGCCACGCGCCGGGGATGTCTCTCATGGAGAACAGGCTAAGGCCATAAGCGACACTCATCTCAGGCATAAGGAACGCACAGACTCGGCGGGCAGTCTGAAGGAACCTTGTTGAAGGAGCAGAGACCATGAACGAAGAGAACGCACCCGCCACCGGGTCCGCGCCCGAGGCCGCGAACAGCGCAGCCGCGAACAACTCGGCAACGACACCCGCCGCGGCTCCGGCAGGACACGAGGTTCCGCAGACGTTCGCGTCCCCGGCCTCCACGACCCAGCAGCCGACCCCGCAGCCCCAGGCCGCTCCGCACGCCGGCGGCTTCGTCCCGCCGGCCGCGCATCAGGGTGCTGCGTTCGGCCCCGGCGCGACGCAGCCAGGAGCCGCCGAACCCGGCGCCCATCCGACCGCTGACCACCCGACGACGCCCGTTGGCGACACGGCTCAGGTCACGCCGATCACCACGAAGGAACGCAAGCCCTTCGGCGCGGGCAAGGTCGCGGCCGTCATCGTCGCTGCGGCCCTGGTCGGCGGCGCCGCCGGTCTCGGAACCAGCTACCTCGGCTCGACGATGTGGCAGCAGCCGGTGAGCAGCTCTGCCGAGGGCCCCAGCACCGTCACGGTGAACAATCCCGATGACGTCAACGAGGCGACGGCCGTCGCCAGCAAGGTGCTGCCCTCGGTCGTCACGATCGCGGTCCAGGGTGAAAGCGAGGCCGGCAGCGGCTCCGGCGTGATCCTCAGCAAGGACGGGTACGTGCTGACCAACGCGCACGTTGCCACCCTGGGCGGGGCCGTCGCCGACCCGACGATCCGCGTCACGACCTCCGACGGCCGCATCTACGCCGCCACGATCGTCGGCACTGACCCGATCTACGACCTGGCGGTGCTCAAGCTCACCGACGCGAAGGGTCTCACCCCGATCGAGTTCGCCGACTCGTCCGAGGTGAACGTCGGCGCGACCGCCGTCGCCGTCGGCGCACCGCTCGGACTCGCCAACTCCGTCACCACCGGCATCATCTCGTCCCTGAACCGCAGCATCGAGATCGCCTCCTCCGCGCTGCCCGACACCGCAGAGCAGGACAGCCCGAACGGTGAGGGCGAAGGCGAAGACGGCGGCCCGTTCCAGTTCGACATCCCCGGCCTCGAGCAGCAGCAGCCGAGCTCGAACGGGACGATCTCGATCGCGGTCCTCCAGACGGACGCGGCCATCAACCCCGGCAACTCCGGTGGAGCGCTCGTCGACGGCGAAGGCAAGCTCATCGGCATCAACGTGGCGATCGCCACGGCATCCAGTTCCGAGGAATCCGGCTCGATCGGCGTGGGCTTCGCGATTCCGTCGAACGTCGCCGAGCGCATCGCCGACGAGCTCATCGAGGACGGCGAGGCGACGCACGGTCTGCTCGGCGCCTCGGTCAGCGATGCCGCGAGTTCGGCCGACGCCGCGATCTCCGGCGCTGCCATCGCCGATGTGACGGACGATGGAGCGGCCAAGAAGGCCGGTCTCAAGGAAGGCGACGTCGTCACCGAGTTCAACGGCGCGCCGATCTCGGGCGCCAGCGACCTCACGGCGCAGGTGCGTGCGGCGGCTGCGGGCAGCACCGCGACCATGACGTACGTCCGCGACGGCAAGACCTACGAGATCGAGGTCGAGCTCGGCGAGCTCGCGCTCTGAACCGAGGGCGGAACCTCCGCCCGACGCACACGAAGGACGCCACCCCGCGCGATAGGCTCGCGGGGTGGCGTCCTTCTCTTTCGGCACCGGCAATGCGGCGAAGCTCCTGCGCATTCCGCTGTATGCCGCAGGGCGCATCGCGGCCCTGCTGATCCCCCGGGGATCGCGCTGGGTGTTCGGCTGCGGAGCCGGCATCGGAGACGGGGCGCTCGCCCTCTGGCGGGTGGCGACGGATGCCGGTCACGACGCCGTCTGGCTCACATCGTCCGCGCGTGAGGACGACGATGCAGCAGCCCTCGGCATCCGCACGATCCGCAAGCAGAGCTTGGCCGGCTGGTGGGCCACCGCGCGGGCAGGGGTCCTCGTCGTCACGCACGGTTTCGGCGATGTCAACCGCTACGGCGGCGGGGGAGCCTTCACGGTTCAGCTGTGGCACGGCATCCCGTTGAAGCGGATCGGACTCGACTCGCCCGCCACGACGCAGGTGCCGCCGATGCCGGGCGCCGGCGTCCTGCGGTCGCTCATCGGGCGCCTGTACCGCTCGTCGGCCCGGCGGATCGACGTGCTGCCCGCCGCATCGGATCGTGCACGAGGACGCCTCGAATCGGCGTTCGGCCTCGGCGACGACCGGGTCGTGGTGACGGGGGAGCCCAGGGTCGACGTGCTCTCTACGGGCACGGCCGCTGAGCGCCGCGCTGCGGCATTCGGTGTCCTCTCCTCCGCCGGCGTCGAACTCCCCGAGGGCGCCCGCGCCATTCTCTATGCACCGACCTGGCGCGATGGTGCGCCGGATCCGGCCGTCCCCTCCGCTGCCGAGTGGGTGCGGATCATCACGATGCTCGAGCGCCGCAACGCGGTGCTGCTCGTGCGCTCGCATCCGCTGGGCGAGGGCGGCTACGCGCCGCCGCTGCCGACCGGACGGGTGCGGATGCTGGGGTCGACGGTCCTCGCCGACGTGACGGGCGCCCTGCCGGCGGTCGACGTGCTCATCACCGACTATTCGTCCCTCGCGTACGACGTCGGTCTTCTCGCGATGCCCGTGGTGCACCTGGCGCCGGACACGGCCGACTACGCCCGCAGCCGCGGATTCTACGGGCGTCTGGACGAGGTGACCGGCGGCGATGAGGCATCCTGCTGGGACGATGTGCTGGATCAGCTGGACCCGCTGCTCGCCGACGAGGACGTCTTCGCCGCACGCGCGGCCCGATCGACCGCGCTCAGCGAGCGGATGCACGCGTATCGAGACGGACACAACACCGACCGGGTCTACCGGGTGATGCGCGCCAAGGGCGCGGCAGCCCCGGCACGTCCCGCGACCGAGGGAGAGCATCCATGACCACCGCCGAGATCGATGAGGTGCGCAGCGCACTCGTCGTCGCAGGCGACGGCGCACGTCCCGTCTCCGCCGTCCTGGAGGGGGCTCGCGCGCGCGTCTTCGCCGACGTGACCGGCGACGCCGGTGCCTGGCGGGCCGTATTCCCGCTGCGCGTCGCGCGATTCGGCGGCGATGAACTGCCGCTGCCGTCCGGCGAATACGAGCTGCGCATCGACAGCGCAGACCTCGACGGCGCCTCGATCGAGCGGAGAGTCCTCGCCGGCCTCGGCATCGCGCTGAGCGGCGGCTCGGTCACGATCGATCCGCCTCTGGATGCCGTGCACCTCTCGCCCGAGGGGCAGCGCACGCTCGAGGAGCGCTACGCGGCGCAGCCGGGTGGCACCGAGGACGCCGTGTTCTTCGAGAGCTTCTACGGCCAGAGCGCCGGGTGCAATCCGCGTGCGATCGATCGCGAACTCGCAGAGCGTGCACCGGGGGTCACGCGCTACTGGAGCGTGGTCGACCTGTCCGTCGCCGTCCCGGCAGGCGCCGTCGCCGTCGTGGAGGGCAGCCCGGAGTGGTGGCGGGCGCGTGCATCCGCGCGTCTGCTCGTCGTCAACGATTGGCTGCGTCGGCGCTTCGTCCGCAAGAGCGGGCAGCGGGTGCTGCAGACCTGGCACGGCACGCCGCTCAAGCGTCTCGCCCTGCACCGCCCCGGTTTCGACCCGCGTCGGATGGCTGCGGTGGTCAAGGAGTCCCGTCGGTGGGACGTGCTCCTCGCGCAGAACCGGTACTCGGAGCGCATTCTCGCCAAGGCGTACGCGTTCTTCGGCAAGCCGGTCTGGGTGGAGGGATACCCGCGCAACGACGTGCTCGTGAACGGCGATGCCGTGGCCATGCGCGCAGCCCTCGGCATCCGACCGGACGAGCGGGTGCTGCTGTACGCACCGACCTGGCGCGACGACCGCACCGAGATCGTCGATTTCATCGACCCGGAGAAGCTGGCGCACGAGGCGGATGCCGTCGTCCTGGTGCGCGGGCACTCCCGCACCCTCAAGCCCGGCCGCGACCAGGACGGTGCGCGGGTCATCGATGTCACCGGCTATCCGCAGACCGCCGAACTGCTCCTGATCGCCGACGAGCTGATCACCGACTACTCCTCGGTGATGTTCGACTTCAGCGTCACCGGCAAGCCGATGCACTTCCTGGTGCCCGACCTGGAGCACTATCGGGGGCGCCTGCGCGGGTTCTACTTCGATCTCGACGAGCGAGCACCCGGTCCGCTGCTGCGCACGCAGGACGAACTCGTCGCGGCCCTGGCCGACCCGACACTCGCTACGAGGTACGCCGAGCGCTATGACGCGTGGCGGCGGCAGTTCAACACGCGCGACGACGGACACGCCGCCGAGCGCGTGGTCTCGCGCATCCTCGATCTCGGCTTCGTCGGCGCCTGAGGTCCGCTACGGCAGAGGCGTGTTGCGGGTGCCCAGACGCGAGGCGTCCACGGTTCCTCTGGCGCCTCGGAGCACTCCGCCGAGGAAGCCCCATCCCCACGCCAGATGCATGGTGGGCAGGACGGCAAGGGTCCAGAGCCGCTCGCGGAAGCTGCGCCCTGGGGTCAGTGCCATCACGATCACCAGGACGGCATAGGCCGCCAGCGGCAGATACACGAGACAGGCGATCAGCGACGGGATGCCGGAGAGCACGCCGGTGAGCTGCAGGATGCCGATCAGCGCGGCGACGACGAGGTTCGCCAGCAGCGCCGGTGGTGCGAAGAAGCGCAATCCGTTGCGACGGCCGTACCGGCGCACGAGCTCGCCGCGCCAGGCACCGGTGGCACGGAACTGCCTGGCCAGCCGCAGCCAGCTCTCGCGCGGCCAGTAGGTCACCGAGAGGGCGGGGTCGAACCAGACCAGGTGACCCGCCTGGCGGATGCGCAGGTTCAGCTCCCAGTCCTCGCCGCGGCGGATGGTCTCGTCGAACAGCCCGACCTCGTCGAGCACGCTGCGTCGCATGACGCCGAGGTACGCGGATTCGGCTTCGCCCTCGCGGGCACCGCCGTGGTACGCGCCCCCGCCGAGTCCGATGGGGGAGTTGTACGCCCACGCCGCTGCCTTCTGGAAGGGCGTGCGGCCCTCGGCGTGCATGACGCCGCCGACATTGGCGGCGCCGGTGCGCGCCAGCGTCTCCAGAGCGCGGGCGGCGTATCCGGGGGAGAGCTCGGAGTGCGCGTCCACCCTGACGATCGTGTCGTGGCGACCGGCCCTGATCGCGGCGTTGAGTCCGACCGGGATGTCGGCTGCCGGGTTGTCGACGAGCCGGATGCGGTCGTCGGCTGATGCCAGTTTCTGAGCGAGCTCGGTTGTTCCGTCCGTGGAGGGACCGAGGGCGAGAACGAGCTCGGCATCCCCGTCCACCTGCTGCGAGAGGACGGACTCGACGGCGTGCTGAAGGTAGTCCCGCTCGTTCAGCACGGGCATGACGAACGTGACACCAGAAGAAGGTGTTGTCGTTTCGTTGTCGAGCACCCCCCGATCATGTCATGAGGCGGGGTGGGGTGCCTGGGTACTCTTGACAGGTGAGTCTCGTGTCCGATGGAAAGAAGGCGTACCGGCTGCTCCGGCGCGCGCTGGCGTCGCGATCCGCTGTGCAGCGGGTCCGCCGTCGCCTGGCCGCACTGCCGCCGCACCCGCGCGATCATTACAGGATCGCGGTGTACTTCGCCGACGGCGCGGTCAACATGTACCAGATGCGGCAGTGGTATCGGCCCCTGCAGGAACTGTCCAAGCTGTGGCCGGTCGTCGTGCTGTCACGCAGCGCGACCGGTGCGGAGAAGCTTCTCGAGGAGGGCGGCCCTCCGGTGGCGTTCGTGCCGAAGGTGCGCGACCTCGAGCGGTTCATCGCCAAGCAGGACATCCGCATCGTGCTGTACGTGAACCAGAACACCCGCAACTTCCAGATGTTCCGCTACGGGCGGCGCTGGCACGTGTTCATCAACCACGGCGAGTCCGACAAGATGTACATGACCACGAACCAGTACAAGGCGTACGACTACGCCTTCGTGGCGGGTCAGGCGGCCAGAGACCGGCTTTCGCGAACGCTGTGGGACTACGACATCGATCGGCGGACGATCGAGATCGGCCGTCCGCAGGCCGACCACTACTCGGGGACGCTGCCGTACGCGCCGGATGACCGCACCGTTGTGCTGTACGCACCGACCTGGGAGGGCGACCGTCCGAGCGCCCACTACGGCTCGATCGCGACGCATGGCGAGACGCTCGTGAAGAAGCTGCTGGCCACCGGCTCGCACCGCGTGGTCTACCGTCCGCATCCGCGCTCCGGCGTCGTCGACGACGAGTACGGGGCGGCGCACCGCCGCATCCTGTCCGCGATCGACGCCGCGAACGCCGCCGACGCTACGGCGCACCACATCTACGACGACGGACCCGAACTGGGATGGCAGCTCGCCTCGGCCGATGTCGCGATCGTCGACATCTCGGCGATGGTCTACGACCGGCTCGCGGCGGGGAAGCCGCTGCTGATCACACGTCCCGCCGATGAGCGGGCCTCGGTCGACACCAGGGGATATCTCTCCGACTGCGAGTGGCTCACGGTCGACGGCTCGTACGACATCGTCGCCGAGGTCGAGCGCGTGCGCGCCGACGACGAGGCCATCGCGAAGCTGCGCATGTGGGTGCAGCACTACTTCGGCGACACGACGCCCGGCGTCGCGACGGCGAAGTTCCACGCCGCGATCGAACGGCTGATGGGGCAGTGGGACGAGTGGCGCGCGAGCGAGATCGGCGCCGTGCCGGACGACGAGGACGATGACGACGAAGAGGCCAAGGACGGCGAGGACTGACCGTGGACTTCCCTCGCACCGAAGAGGTCGCCGGCCGGCTCGATGTCGTCGAGCAGTCGCCGTCCACGAACGCGCAGCTGCGCGAGCATGCCGCTGATGCGCCGCACCTGAGCGTCCTGCTGACGACCCACCAGACAGCAGGACGCGGCCGACTGGATCGCACCTGGACGACGCCGGCCGGTTCGGCACTGGCGGTCTCGGTCCTGCTGCGCGATCTGCCGGACGCTGAATCCCTCGGCTGGATCCCGCTCGCCGCCGGGATGGCGATGGCGGATGCCGTGGCCGCCCAGCTTCCGGACCACGAGGTCGGGGTGAAGTGGCCCAACGATGTGCTGGTCGACGGGCGCAAGATCTGCGGCATCCTCGCGGAGGGCTCTGGCGGCGCCGTCATCGTCGGCGCTGGCGTCAACACGGCGATGACCGACGAACAGCTGCCCGTGCCGACGGCCACCTCGTTCGCGGCACTGGGCGCGACCGCCGATGTCGACCGCCTCGCGGCGGACTTCGTCCTCGGCGTCGCCCGAGCGCTCGCCGGGCTGGTCGCAGCGGGGGATGCGGATGCCGCAGGACTGCGCGTCGCGGTGGCGGCGCGCTGCCTGAGCCTCGGGCGCGCCGTGGAGGTGTCCCTGCCGGACGGGACGGCACTGCACGGCACCGCCGTCGGTCTCGAATCCGATGGCCGGCTCATCGTCGAGGCCGGCGGAGCACGGCATCCCGTCGCCGCAGGCGATGTCGTGCACGCGCGCCTCGCCTGACGAGGCGGCTGGCGCTGACACGCCGCCGAGAGACGGGTGTTGTCGGCGGCCTCCGTCACAATGGAGGCATGACGCAGCCAGTCACGCTCGGCGGTCGGCCGATGATGCCGCCGCCTGGGGCGCTCAGCGAAGAGCTGCTCATCGCGCGCTTCCGCAGCCAGCCACGGCGGTTGCTCTGGTCGGCACTGCTGCTCATCGCCGTGTTCGGCGCGACGGCGTACTTCTACGGCAACCTCCCGGCCGGCTTCGAGGACTGGATGCTGCTGACGGCGGCCGGTGCCCTTCTGATCGTCGGCGTCGTCATCCCGTATCTCGTCTGGCTGTCGCGGACGTACGTGGTCACCACGCGTCGTGTGATCGCGAAGTCCGGGATCGGCGCCAGACACCGTCGTGAGATGACGCACGTCCGCGGCTACACGATCACGGTGCGCCGCGGCATCCTGCAGCGCCTGTGGGGCGCGGGTACCATCACGCTCTCGAACGGCGTCGACGCGCCGCTGCGGCTCGTCAATGTGCCGACCGTCACACTCGTGCACGAGACGCTGGTGGACCAGATCGAGGTCAACCAGATCCTCGCGCACCGCGACGCGCAGTCCGCGTCGGACACCGGGCCGACGTCCTGACCGCATCCCGCGCGGGCCTGCGGATGCGGGAGAATGGTCCAGACGAACGGAGAGCGCGAATGGCGTTGCGTGTTGGTGTGATCGGCGGAGGCCAGCTGGCCAGGATGATGATCGCCCCCGCGGTCGAGCTCGGGCTCGAACTGCGGGTGCTGGCCGAGACCGAGGGGATGTCGGCGCAGCTGGCCGCCACCGCGGTCGGCGACTACCGCGATCTCGAGGCGGTGCGCGCCTTCGTGGCGGACGTCGACGTCGTCACGTTCGATCACGAGCACGTCCCGCAGGAGGTGCTGCGCGCCCTCGTCGACGACGGCGTCGTGGTGCACCCCGGCCCGGACGCTCTGCGCTATGCGCAGGACAAGCTCGACATGCGCGCGCGTCTGGCCGAACTCGGGGTGCCGCAGCCTGACTGGGCCGCGGTGGCGACGACCGCCGAGCTGCAGACGTTCCTCGACGACCACGGCGGGCGCGCGGTCGTGAAGACCCCGCGCGGCGGCTACGACGGGAAGGGCGTCCGAGTCGTGTCGGATGCCGCGGAGGCCGCCGACTGGTTCGAGGCGCTCGACGGCGGGGCGCTCCTGGTCGAAGAGCTGGTGTCGTTCGTCCGCGAGCTGGCGCAGCAGGTCGCGCGCCGCCCCAGCGGAGAGATGGTCGCGTACCCGGTCGTGGAGACGGTCCAGCGCGACGGGGTATGCGCCGAGGTGTTCGCTCCTGCTCCGGGGGCCGCACCGCGGCTGGTCGAGGTGGCAGAGGGCATCGGGCGCAGCATCGCCGAGGGGCTCGGTGTCACCGGGATGCTCGCGGTCGAGCTCTTCGAGACGGATGACGAACGCATCCTCGTCAACGAACTGGCCATGCGCCCCCACAACAGCGGCCACTGGAGCCAGGACGGATCGGTGACCTCGCAGTTCGAGCAGCACCTGCGGGCCGTGGCCGATCTGCCGCTGGGCGAGACGACTCCCCGAGCGCCATGGTCGGTGATGATCAACATCCTCGGCGGCCCGGTCGACGGTACGCTCGACTCCCGGTTCGCGGATGCCATGGCGGACCAGCCGGCCGCCAAGATCCACACCTACGGCAAGGCGCCGCGCCCCGGACGCAAGGTGGGGCACGTCAACGCCACCGCGGACGACCTGGACGACGCCGTGTTCATCGCCAGGGCCGCGGCCGACCACTTCCGTTGATGTCCGCGCCGTTCAGCGGATCGTGAGGCGCCAGACCGTACCCTGGGTGAGTGACTGAGCCGCTGCACTCCTCTGCCATGCCCCTCGTCGGTGTCGTGATGGGTTCCGATTCCGACTGGCGCATCATGAGCGACGCCTCGCAGGCGCTGTCCGATTTCGGGATCGCCCACGAGGTCGAGGTCGTCTCGGCGCACCGCACACCGGACAAGCTCGTGCAGTACGCACGGGAAGCCCGTGGCCGCGGCATCAAGGTGATCATCGCGGGCGCCGGAGGCGCAGCGCACCTGCCGGGCATGCTCGCCTCCATGACCCCGCTGCCCGTGGTCGGCGTCCCCGTGCCGCTGGCCTATCTGGACGGCATGGACTCGCTGCTCTCGATCGTGCAGATGCCGGCCGGCATCCCCGTCGCGACCGTGTCGATCGGCGGCGCCCGCAACGCGGGCATCCTCGCGGCACGGATCATCGGATCCTCGGATGCCGGGATCGCCGACCGCATCGAGGAGTACGCCCGCACGCTCGAGGGGCAGGTGGCGGAGAAGAACCAGCGGCTGAAGGATTCGCTGTGACCATCGCCGCGCCGCGCGCCGGAATCGGCGTTCGTCCCGTCATCGAGACGCGTCCGATGCGGAATCCGGATCTGAACGATCCGGGTTTCATGGCGCGGCGCGGGTGGTGGCTCGTCGTCCTGAACGTGCTGGTGCCCGGTTCCGCCCAGGTCCTCGCGGGTAACCGCCGCCTCGGCCGCTTCGCTCTCGGAGCGACGCTGATCGGCTGGCTGCTCGTGATCGTCGGGGTCGGGCTCGCGCTGTTCGCCCGTCCGACGTTCCTCTGGCTCACGGTCGGTGCCGGCTGGATGTCCAGCATCCTCCTCACCATCGTGCAGGTGGTGCTGGTGGCCTATCTCGTGCTGTGGATCGTGCTCGCGATCGACACGCTGCGGCTCGTGCGCCTGGTGAAGGTCTCGACGGTGTCGCGCTTCGGCATCCCGATCGCGATGGTCGTGATCCTCGGCCTGATCGGGAGCGGGACCGCATACGCCGCGAGCGTGGTCGGGTCCAGCCGGGACACGCTGGGGTCGATCTTCACTCAGAGCGGACCGAGCCTGCCTCCGAGCGACGGCTACTACAACATCCTCCTGCTCGGTGCCGACAGCGGCGAAGGCCGAGACTCCATGCGCTATGACAGCATCTCCGTCGTCTCGGTCAACGCCGACTCCGGCGCCGTGACGATCACCGGCATCCCGCGGGACATGCCGGGGTTCCCCTTCGCCGAGGGGCCGATGCACGACAAGTACCCGAACGGGCACGAGAGCCACAACGACGAGACCTGCGGATGGGGCAGCGGGATCAACCAGCTGCGCACCGAGGTCGAGGTGTGCAACGACGGTTCAGAGCTGTATCCGGATGCCGTGGCGCAGGGCTCCGAGCCGGGCATCGAGGCCACCAAGGACGCCGCGGAGGGCATCCTCGGGATCGAGATCCCGTACTACGTGTTCATCGACATGCACGGCTTCGCGAACCTCGTGGATGCGCTGGGCGGCGTGCAGATCACGGTCGATCAGCGTCTGCCCAAGGGCGGCGGCCCGTCGTACGAGGGGGAGCCGGCGGAGGACTGGGCGATCGGGTGGATCGAACCGGGAGAGCAGACCATGAACGGCGACACCGCGCAGTGGTACGCCCGCTCGCGCTACACCACCAACGACTGGGATCGCATGAAGAGGCAGCGTCAGCTGCAGGAGGCGATCCTCGCGCAGTTCACGCCGCAGACGGTGCTGACGCGGTTCAACGAGATCGCCGCGGCGGGGACGGCGCTCGTGGAGACCGACCTGCCGCAGGACAAGCTCCCGGAGTTCTTCGACCTCGTCACGAAGGCGAAGGAGCAGCCGGTGACCACGATCGAGCTCACGCCCGAGAACGGCATCGATGATCGGGACCCGGACTACGAGTACATCCGTCAGGTGATGCAGGACACGCTGCACCCGGCGACGCCCACGCCCGACCCGTCGTCCTGATCGCAGGCACGCCGATGGGCTCGCGGAGCCCCACGCTCCACGAGCCCATCGACTCGGCACTGAGCGACGACGGACGGAGGGGGAGGGGCCGTCGTCGCCCGGCCGGTCCGGTCGCCGCGCGCAGCGACCGGACTCAGATGCGGCGTCGGCGCGCGGCGCCGGCCGCGAGCAGGACGCCGCCGGCGGTGAGCGCGAGCGCGCCTCCGCCGATGATCCACGGTGAGACCGAACCGCCGGTCAGCGCGAGTTCCATGCCGGACCCGGTCGACTCGGCCGATCCCGTCAGCGGAAGCTCGGTGTCGGCCGGTGCCGGATCCTGTTCGCAGCTGTCGCCCGCCCCGGCGACCGTGATCGTCGCGGTGTAACCCCGCGGGACGACGGTTGCCGCTCCCGAGCCGTCGGCGGACGAGCCGCCGGTCCGTGCGCCGCCGGAGAAGGCGAGCGAATACGTCCCCTCCCCGTCGGCCGGAGGCCGGAACGACACGACGAGGCTGCCGTCGCCCGCGGCGACGTCGCCCGAGATGCGAGCTGCCGCAGCATTCACACCGGACACCGAGATGCCGACGCGTTCGCCGGGCAGGAAGTAGCCTGCGCCGAACGAAACGGTGGACGCTTCACACGTGTCGATGATCGGATCACCGACCGACACACGTGGCGTCTCCGCGTACAGGTGCGGCGGAGGCGGCGCCGGCACGTCGGAGGACGCAGCAGTCGCGGCGGTGGGCGCTGCCAGGAAAAGCGCACCCGCGGTAAGGCCGATGACGGCCATCTTCTTCAGCATGATTCTCCCCCAGAGAGATACACGCGGAATCACACCCGAACACACCCCTGCATTCGACTGCGTGGACCCTTCCTGCCCCCACGGCAGGATGGCAGAGCCCGATATTCCCCAGTGAGGTTGACACTAGCGCATGCGAGCGTGAAAGTCACGAGCCGCAGTCGATGGATTCGCGCGTCACGTCCGGTTCGCGGATGAGCGGGGTGTGCGCGACCTCGGTCAGCCGCTCGCCGGTCCCTGTGCCGACGAAATCGACGGTGATGGTGGTGGATTCGCCAGGGGCCAGCTCCACCGAATGCTGCAGGACGGTCCGCCCGTCGATAACGGCGGTCTGCACCTGTTCCTCCGCGCCGTCGCGGTCGATCCGCACGGGCGTCGCGCCCTGCGGGCCGTAGAGGGCGACGAGCGTGCGCGTCTCGCCCGGTGGCACGCCGTACCAGCCGGCCGCAGTGACGTACTCGGGCAGCGCGGTGGCGGCGTCCGCGGGGGCGTCGTTGGTCCACGTCGCCTCGAGGCGGGTGGTCGGCTCGCCGGCGCAGACGCCCGTGGCGACCGTGAACGCCGCGTCGGCGTAGTAGTCCATCTTGCCGCCGGTGGTGTCGTTGAACAGTGCGCCGACCCAGGTCGCACTGTCGTCATCCGTGGGGAGCGCACCGCTGAGGGATGTGGTCGCGAGCCTGGTCTGTTCGTCCTCGTGAGCGCTCCAGATGCGGATGCGTCCTTCGCCGGAGGACTCGGACAGCGCACCCAGCAGCGCCTGTGTCTGACCGGACGAGAACGCGGCGGCCAGCAGCGCGCTGGATGCCTGGGCGAAGACGCCATCCTGAGTCGCGGCATCCGGGATGGTCCTGTAGATCTCCGAGAGCAGGATGCCGAGGATGTTGTCCCCGTCGGCCGTGAACGGTCCGAACGTGACGGGCCCGGTGGCGGCGACCAGATGCTGCGCGACGACGGTGTCGACGGCGACGACGCCGTCGACCGTGCCGCCGAACTGCTGCGTCCATCGCGTCGCGATCAGCGGTGCCGCCTCGGTGAACTGCGGGATGCTGGTGAGATTCTGCAGGTACCGCCCGGGCTGCTCCTCGAACAGCGCGACGTTCGGCTCGCTGACCTCGAGCGGGGCCTCCAACGGGGGGAAGTCGGCCGTCGACGCGTTGCGCACGATCCTGATGCTCCCTCGGTCGGCGGTGATCAGAGCCAGAGCGCCGATGATTCCCCCGGAGGAGCGCACCTCGGCGTTGTTCTGCATCGCCACGACGTACGACCGGGGTCCATCGGCTCCGAGCATGCTCGGCAGCAGTACGGATGCGCCGTGCAGAGTGCCGACGAGCGTCGCCGCCTCGTCGACGGAGTCGCGGACCTGCCCGACCGCTTCCTCCAGCGGCGGAAGGGTGGCGCCGGCGTCGATCTCCCTGGCCTTCGCGAGGGCGTCGGACAACGTGGCATCGGCGCGGCCGAGCGGCTCTGCGGCAGCGGCGAACGGGGCGAGATCGATCGTCGTTCCGCTGAATCCCAGATCCGCGAGATCCAGTTCGTCCGCGGCATCCAGGACGGGGGTCAAGGCGTCGGACGCGACCGTGTCCGCGATCCAGGCGATCTCGCGGACTGCCGTGAAGTTCGCCCCGACCCACGGCATGAACTCGAATCCGCGCCAGACCGGGTCGCTCGTGAGATCGGCGGCCTCCGCCGCATGACCGGCGATCCGATCGGCGACCTTCTCCGCGCCCTCGAGATCCTGCGCTGCGACGGCCGCCTTGAGGTCGGCGGTGTCGTCCGAAACGGCCTGCAGCGCCTCGGCCGCTCCGATGCCCCGCACGGTGACCCAGCCCATGGCGATGAGCAGGAGCACGGCGAGAGTGCCGATGGTCCAGCCCAGCCATCGTCGGCGGTGCCGGGGGAGTCGTCCGTCGCTCACGTGAGCATTCAAGCATGCCCGCGTGTCCTGGTCGATCACGGGCGCGCGTCCCGACGATGCGACCGGCGCCGTCTACCCTTCTGCTATGGGTGCTCAGCTGCGTGTCGTTCTCGATCAGCTCGCGCAGATCGTCTCGCCGGACATCGCGTGGGCCTCGCTCGAGTTGGCGGTCGGGCTCATCGCCACGGCGCCGCGTGAGTGCACGGTCGACGCGATCGTCCCCGCCGGCGCGAAGCCGGAGATCCGCGGACTGGGCGAGGTGCGGGCACTGGCCCTGCAGCGGCGGGAGCTTGCGGCATCGTGGCAGTTGGGCATCGCCCCAGCGGTCGGTGGCGGGATGATCCATTCGCCCTCGCTGATGGCGCCGCTGATCAAGCACGACCGGGTGCACGACATGGACCAGACAGTGGTGACGCTGTGGGATCTGAACGCCTGGCAGGCGCCGCAGTCGATGGCCAAGCCCGCCGTGGCCTGGCACCGGGGCATGCTGCGCCGCGCGGCCAAGCACGCCGATGCGATCGTCGTGCCGTCCCACGCCTTCGTCGACCGGCTCGAGGAGTACGCCAGATTCGGCGATCGTGTGCGTGTGATCGCCGGTGCCGCGGCATCCGATCTCTCCGCACCGAAGGATGCCGCAGCACGACGGTCTCGCATCGGAGTGCCGACGGAATACGTCGTGATCGCGGGCGCGGGGGAATCGTACGAGCACGGGTTCCGTGCGGCGGCCGCCGCCGGAACGGATGCCGTGGTGCTCGGAGCTGCCGACGGCGACGAGCCGCTGCTCGCGGACCTCGCGTCGGCGGCCGGGCTGCCGGAGCGGCGCGTGCACATCCGGGGACAGTTGGATGCGGCCGATCGCGCCGCCGTGCTCGCTGGGGCGCGCGTGTTCGTCGCCACGAGCGTGCTGACGGCCTGGCCGTGGCGCGCCGTCGAGGCGATGACGCTCGGCGTCCCCGTCGTCGCGGCCGACGGCGGTCTGCACGAGGACGTCATCGCCGACGGCGGCGTGATCGTGGCGGAGGCGGATCTGCCGGATGCCGTGGCGGATGCCGTCGGCAGCGGGAACGCGCGGCTCCGGGTGCTCGCGGGGGACCGGTCGAGGGCGTTCTCCTGGGCGAGCTCCGCCGAACGCGTGTGGGCTCTGCACGCCGAGCTGTGACTGCTGAGAAATTGCTGAGCAGGGGCGACACACGGCCCGGCGCGCCACGCGCAGGGCGCGCCGGAGCGGATAATGCCGTCACGTGCGTCACACTGGTCACATGTCTCGTCGTGCCCCACGCCCTCGAAACGTGCCCAGGATCGCCCGAATCCTCACAGTCTTCGTCGCCGCGATAGCGGTGACGATCGGCACGGTACTGCCGGCATCCGCCGCGACGTCCGCGACTGCGACGACGGCGGGTTCCGGGGCGACCATCGCCCGGGTGGCGGCCGACCCGGCGTTGAGCGGCCTTGTGAAGACCTCTCTCGTGGGCTTCAAGGCGGGGAACATCATCAGCGACGCGGTCTTCACGAGCAAGTCCGCGATGACCGAGGCGCAGATCCAGACCTTCCTCAACAGCAAGGTGAAGACCTGCCGCTCGGGGTACACATGTCTGAAGGATCTCAGGACCTCGAGCCAGACTAAGGCGGCCGACAAGTACTGCGCCGGGTACACGGCGTCGTCGGGCGAGACGGCCGCGCGCATCATCTATCGCGTCGCGCAGTCCTGCGGCATCAATCCTCAGGTGCTGATCGTGATGCTGCAGAAGGAGCAGGCGCTGGTCACGCACACGTGGCCGAGCGACTGGCGATACAACGCGGCGATGGGCCAGGCGTGCCCTGATACCGCACCCTGCGACGTGAAGTTCGCTGGATTCTTCGCGCAGGTCTACGGTGCGGCACGTCAGATGCAGGTGTACATGGAGGGGCGCCACTTCACCTGGTACGCGCCAGGGAAGACCTGGAACATCAAGTACGACGTCGAGGACTCCTGCGGACGCGCGCCGGTATACATCGCCAACAAGGCCACCTCTGCGATGTACTACTACACGCCCTATCAGCCCAACGCTGCGGCGCTGCGTGCGGGGTACGGCTCGGCCGAGCCATGCGGCGCATACGGCAACCGCAACTTCTACAACTACTTCACCGACTGGTTCGGCTCGACGCAGAAGCCGGCGGCACCGGCACCGGCGCCGACGGTGAACCCGCCGAAGTTGACGAACGTCAACACGTCTTCCTACGTGGTCAGCACCGACTCCGCCGGAAACGTCTGGGGCTACCCGTTCTCCAAGGGCGTCTGGGGTGCACGCGTGAAGATGGCGAGCGGGCTCGGGTCGCTGAAGTCCTTCTTCGGTGCCGGTGACCTCAATGGCGACGGCCATCGCGACTTCATCGCCGTCTCGGCGAACGGCAAGCCCTCGGCGCTGTACGGCAACGGCTCGACGACTCTGAGCGCACCCAAGGCGCTCGGCGGGGACTGGACCGGGACGAAGTCCGTGATCCCGGCCGGCGACTTCAACAGGGACGGCGTGCCGGACGTCTTCACCGTCGACGCTGCCGGACGTCTGCTCCTGCGCGCTGGGAACGACCGTGGCGGGTTCCGTGCTCCGGTGTCGATCGGGACGGGCTGGTCGGCCATGAGCCAGCTCATCGGTGGCATCGATATGAACGGTGACGGGCAGACGGACCTCATCGCGCGTGATGGTGCGGGCGCGCTGTTCCTCTATCCGGGAAACGGACGAGGAGGGTGGGACCGCAGGGTTCAGATCGGCAACGGCTGGAAGAGCATGACCGCGATCTTCAGCCCCGGCGACTTCACGGGAAACGGCACGCCTGATCTCCTGGCGCACGGCGCCGACGGTCGGCTGGTCGCGTTCGAGGGTCGAGGCGCCGCGTATCCGAACAGCCTGGGCGTCGTCGGCACGAACTGGCACACCCTGGCGGCGAAGGGCTTCGTAGGCCCGACGGTGAAGAAGCCACGCGCGTTCACCGCTGGCATGGGCGACGCGGACGGGCGCTCCGGGAACGATCTTGTCGCGATCACGACGAGGGGCGAAGTTCGGATCTACGGGGGAGACGGCCGCGGAGGCTGGACCGGTGTGACGAAGCTCACGACCGGATGGACTGCCCGCGACAAGGTGATCGCGCTCGGCGACTTCGGCAGCAACGGCATCCGCGACATGGCTCGCATCGACGCCAACGGAGCATTCTGGCTCTATCCGGGCAAGAGCGGAGGCGGCTACGGCGATCGCAGGCGAATCGGACAGGGATGGCAGCAGTTCGCGCACATCATCGGCGGACTCGACTTCGACGGTGATCGACGAACTGACATCATCGCCATCACCGACTCAGGAGACATGTTGTTGTACCGCGGTGATGGCGAGGGCGGTTGGGCGACCGGCACGGCTGCGAAGATCGGCAACGGCTGGGGGGTCGTCGACCAGGTGCTCAACGTCGGTGACTTCACCGGGGACGGGCGAGCCGACCTGGTCGCGCGGTTGAAGGACGGCACGTTGCGCGTGTATCCCACGACCGGCAAGGGCGGCTTCTCGTCGCCGCGCCAGATCGGCACCGGGTGGGCCGGGATGTCGAGGATCGTCGGGCCAGGTGACTTCGATGGTGACGGGCGAGCCGACGTCATCGGCATCCACACCAACGGGACGATGCACCTGTACTCGGGCGATGGCAATGGCGGCTGGAAGGCGAGCAGACAGATCGGCAACGGCTGGAGCTCGATCAGCAGTGTGGGCTGACGGCGACGGCTCTCAGGGACGTGTCCTGGCAGAAGACTCAGCCGCCCATGGGATACTGGATGCCGCGATGGCAGAGGTCGTCGCTTTCGAATGTGTGGGCCTGTGACTGAAACCCGAGATCTCTTCGCCGCCGTCCCGCGTTCCGAGTTCGACATTCCCGGCAAGAGCCGCGGGCTGATCGACGTGGTGCGCTGGCGTTACCTGTTGCGCCTGCTCGTGCGCACAGGCGTGACGACACGCTACCGGAACTCCGTGCTGGGATGGACTTGGTCGTACGTGCGCCCGGCTGCCCAGTTCCTGGTGTTCTGGGTCGTGCTGGGCCTGTTCATGAACCTGGACCGTGGCATCCCCAACTACGCTGTCTACCTGTTCAGCGGCATCGTCGTCATCAACCTGTTCTCCGAGGCCTTCAAGAACGCGACGACCTCGATCGTGGGAAATGCGGCGCTGGTCCGCAAGGTGTTCCTGCCGCGGCAGCTGTTCGCGGTTTCGGCTGTGATCGTCGCGTTCGTGCACTTCCTTCCGCAGGTCGGACTGCTTCTCGTGGTCTGCCTGTTCCTGGGATGGATCACGCACATCTCGTTGCTGTCGGTGCTGGCGATCTTCGCCGGGATGATCATCGTGATGGTGTTCGCGTTGGGCCTGGGGCTCTTCTTCGGTGCGATCAACGTCCGGTTCCGGGATGCCGAGAACATCGTGGAACTCATGCTGCTGCTCGCGACGTGGGCGTCGCCCGTGCTCTACGGCTGGTATCAGGTGCAGGACGCGATCGTCGGCACTCTCGGCTGGCCTCAGTGGATCGTCGATCTCTACCTGCTCAACCCCATCACGCAGGGAGTCGAGCTCTTCCACTTCGCGTTCTGGCGTCCGGTGACGGACGCGGCGTTCGCGATTCCGCCCGGCCTGGCATGGAACACGCTGTGGACGTTCCTCATCGCCGTGGCGACGCTGCTGTTCGGTCAGCTCGTGTTCCGCCGCCTCGAAGGAAGGTTCGCGCAAGACCTATGAGCGAGCAGACCACCATCAAGCCCAGCATCATCGTGGACGGCGTGCACAAGCGGTTCACGCTCAACCACGCCTACTCGCTCAAGGACACCGTCGTGTCCTGGATTAAGCGTCGCAAGCTCACGAGCGAGTTCGAAGCGCTCAAGGGCATCGACCTCGTGATCGGCCAGGGCGAATCCGTCGCGATCCTCGGGCTCAACGGCTCCGGCAAGTCGACGCTTCTCAAGATGGTCTCCGGCGTCATGGAGCCCGACGAGGGCCAGGTGCTCACCCGCGGTCGCGTCGCCGGCCTCATCGAGGTCGGAGCGGGCTTTCACCCCGAGTTGTCCGGGCGCGAGAACGTCTTCCTCAATGCCGCCATCCTCGGGATGAAGCAGCATGAGATCGAAGCGCGCTACGACGAGATCGTCGCATTCAGCGAGATCGAGCAGTTCATCGACCAGGAGGTCAAGCACTACTCATCCGGCATGTTCATGCGTCTGGCCTTTTCGGTCGCGATCCATGTCGAGCTCGATGTCCTGCTCGTCGACGAGATCCTCTCGGTGGGCGACGCGCCGTTCCGTGAGAAGTGCCGCCTGAAGTTCGAGGAGCTCATCGAGCAGGGCAAGACGCTCGTCGTCGTGAGCCACGACATGGAGATGGTCCGCGAGCTCTGCACGCGGGGCATCGTGATCAACAAGGGCGACGTCATCTACGACGGTGAAATCGAAGGCGCCATCGCACTGGTGGACAAGTGATCCTGGACTGGCTCGCACAGACGCCGGCTCTGTTGGCCGGGGTGCTCGTGGTCTTCGGTCCCGGCGTGCTGGCGCTGTGGGGGGTCGGTCTTCGTGGACTCGCGCTGTTCGCGTCGGCTCCGCTGTTCGGCATCGCCACGGTCGGTGCGACAGCGCTGCTCCTCGGTGCCTTCGGAGTCGCCTGGTCTCCGCTGAGCTGGGGCATCACCGCGCTGGTTCTCGCGGCGATCGCGTGGGCGCTGGGCCGCCTGCTCGGCAACAGGCTCCCCGGCATGGCACCGGTCGGGTCGAGATGGCTGTTGGCGGCGGCCATGACGATCGGTGTTCTCATCGGGGTCTGGCGCCTGACCGCGTACATCTCGGCCCCTGACGCGATCTCGCAGACGAATGACGCGGTGTTCCACATGAACGCCGTACGTTTCGCGCTGGAGACGGCGGATGCCTCGTCGCTGCACATCAATGCCGTCATCGGGGGGCGGAGCTTTTATCCCGCTGCGTGGCACGGGGTCATCTCCCTGATCGTCATGATCACCGGCGCGTCCATCTCCGCTGCGGCGAACATGTTCACGCTCGTGATGGGCGCGATCATCTGGCCGCTCGGCATCGCGTGGTTCGCGCGTGAGGCCAGCGGTTCGCGCGCGGTGGCCGCGTATGCGGCGATTCTCTCGAGTGCGCTGCAGACTTTTCCGCTGCTGCTGATCCAATGGGGGGTGCTGTTCCCGAACGCCCTGTCCATGGCGCTCGTTCCTGCCGGTATCGCGCTCGTCATGGCGTTGCCGCGATGGAATCAGGGCACGACTGCATGGCGGGCGTGGACGCGAAGTGTTCTGCTCGTGCTGGTCGTCATCGGCGCGCTTCTGCTCTCGCAGCCGTCCGCGTTCCTGCCCTGGGCGCTGATCTGCGTGATCTGGCTGACGTTCCGCCTGCTCAGCGGGGCGAAATCGACACCGCGCGCCCTCGCGTTCGTCCTGGTCGCTGCCGCCTGGATCGTTCTCCTGGCGCTCTGGGCCTACCTGGCGCAAGGAACGACAGGGTCGCATTGGCCGCCGATTCGCGGCAAGACGGCCGTGCTCGCGGACATCCTCCTGAACGGCCAGGTGATGATCCCGTTCGCGTACGGCGTGAGTGCACTGATGATCATCGGCCTGGTCGTCGCGGTGCGCCGGTCGAGTCTGCGATGGCTGGTCATCGCGTGGGGGGCGGTATCGGTCCTCTATTTCCTGGTCGCCGCCGTGGGGAACCCCTTCGTGCGCAACGCGATCCTCGGCGCCTGGTACGCCGACCCGTATCGGATCGCGGCGATCGCCCCCGTGATCGTGATCCCGCTCGCGGCTCTCGGTGTCGACGCGATCGTTCGGGTCGCAGCGCGTACGGTCGGTCGTGCAGAAGACGACCGGGTGCCGATGGCGCTGGGGGCGGTGGGGGTGACCGCTTTCATGATCGTCCTCGTCGTCGTGCGTCCGGTCGCGATGCCGGAGGTGACGGAAGGAACGATGTACGAGGGCTCGACGTACCATTCCGATGCCGACGCCTACTTGAGTCCCGATGAACGGGAACTGCTCGAGTCGCTCGTCGACGAGGTGGCTGATGATGCGCGGGTGCTGGGCAATCCCTCGACCGGCACGGGTTTCGGCTACTTCCTGAGCGGACTCGATGTCTATCCGCGGACCTGGGCGCCGCCTCGGTCGGACGCTTGGCAGGTGCTGGCTGCGGGTCTGCGCGATGCAGCGTCTGAGGCGGCGGTGTGCGATGCGCTTCTGGTCTACGGGTCGCCTGAGTACGTCCTCGACTTCGGTCCTGGTGAGGTGGAACCGGGACGCTACGTCATGCCGGGGATGACGGACTTCGAAGGGCAGGACGGATTCGAACTCGTCGCCGAGCGCGGCGACGTATCACTCTGGCGGATCACGGCGTGCGACGAGTAGCCGCACAGACCGCCCGGCTAGGATCGATCTCGATGGAAGCCGCAGAGAGTCGTGTCCTCATCGTCCTGCCGGCGCTGAACGAAGAGGAATCCGTCGCGCATGTCGTCCGCGACGTCCGAAGCGCGATCCCGAGCGCCGTCGTCGTCGTCGTCGATGACGGGTCGAGGGATCGGACGGGGGCCGTCGCATCCGAGGCGGGGGCGATCGTGCTCACGCTGCCGTTCAATCTCGGCGTCGGCGGCGCGATGCGTGCGGGCTTCCGGTTCGCCCGCGACAACGGGTTCGACGTCGTCGTCCAGGTCGACGCGGACGGACAGCATGATCCGGCAGCGATTCTTCAGCTGATCCAGGGACTCGGCGAGGCCGACCTCATGATCGGCGCCCGCTTCGCGGGAGTCGGAGACTACGGCGTGCGCGGACCACGGAAGTGGGCGATGCGCATCCTCGCAGCCGTCATGAGCCGGGTCGCCAGAACCCGACTGACCGACGTCACGAGTGGATTCAAGGCGGCTGGTCCGCGAGCCGTACGGCTGTTCGCCGACACATTCCCCGCGGAGTATCTGGGCGACACGGTCGAGGCGCTCGTGATCGCGGCACGAGCGGGACTGGTGGTCCGCCAATTGCCCGTCGAGATGCGGGAGCGCCAAGCAGGTGTCCCCTCGCATCATCCGTTCAAGGCCGCCGTCTACCTGGTGCGGGCGTGCGCGGCCTTCGGCCTCGCCATGCTCCGGCCGCGTACTCGACTGGAGGATGTGCGATGAGCCCCGTGACCTACGCCTTCGGCATCGCCGCGGCCGTTCTCGCTCTGATCGCCATCATCGAACTGATGCGTCGCGGCACGCTGCGTGAGCGTCACGCCGTCTGGTGGTTCGTCGGCGGCGTGCTGGCACTGGTCATCGCGGTCTTCCCTCAGACGCTCACCTGGGCCGCCCAGACGCTCGGCATCACGGTGCCGACGAACCTGGTGTTCTTCGTCGCGATCGGTCTGCTGTTCCTGGTCAGCCTGCAGTACGGTGCCGAGCTGACGAGGGTCGAGGAGAAGCTGCGCACGCTTGCCGAGCAGTCCGCGTTCCAGGAGAACCGGATCGCGGAGCTCGAGCGACGTCTCGACGACCGCTCGGCCCGCGCCGAGCGTGCGGACGGAGACCCGCACGAATGAGCCGACCCATGCGTGCGCTCATCGCGTCACGACTGTTCCCCCCGGAGGTCAGTGCCGGCGCCTTCCGGCTCGGGGCGCTCGGACGCGCTCTCGCACGCCGAGGCGCCGAGGTGACCGTGCTGACGACCCGTCCCCCCAAGCATGCGCCCGCCGTCGCCGATCCGCCCGGCGTCGCCGTGCACCGCTGGCCGGTGCTGCGTGATCGCGGAGGAAACGTCCGTGGGTACATCCAGTACCTCAGCTTCGATGTGCCGCTGATCTTCCGCCTGCTGACTCGGCGATTCGATGTCGCCGTCGCCGAGGCTCCGCCGACGACGGGGCTCGTGGTGCTGATCGTCGCGTGGCTCAAGCGCCGCCCTGTCGTCTATTACGCAGCCGACGTCTGGACCGACGGGGTCGTGTCCATGGCGGCTCCTCGTCCTGTCATCGCCGTCATCCGCGCACTCGAGCGATCCGTGCTGCGAGGTGCACGAGGCGTCATCTCCGTTTCTGACGAGGTCACCGCTCGCCTGGTGGAACTCGGCGCCGATCCCGTGCGCATCACCACGGTGGGCAACGGCATCGACACCGCAGTCTTCGCACCCGAGGTCGAGCCTGCGACGGACGATCGATACTTCGTCTACACCGGCACGATGTCGGAGTGGCAGCAGCCCGATATCTTCGTGCGCGCCCTGGCGCTCATCGCCGATGACCATCCGAGCGTGAAGCTGCGTTTCTTCGGCCAGGGGTCCGTCCAGTCCGCACTCCGGTCGCTGTCCGAAGAACTCGTGCCAGGGCGAGTCAGTTTCGGGGGAGTGGTGAGCCCGGCGGCGTCCGCCGGATGGATCCGAGGCGCCGTCGCGTCGCTCGTGAGCATCGTTCCCGGCATCGGCTACGACTTCGCCAAGCCCACCAAGACCTACGCCGCCGCAGCCATCGGCACCCCGGTGCTGTTCGCCGGGGCGGGCGCGGGCGCCGACCTGGTGCGCTCGGCGCGACTGGGCGTCGCCGTGGAATTCACGCCGGAGGCCGTTGCCGATGCCATGCGCTCGTTGCTCGCCGAGACCGATTCGGGCGCGACCGAGAGTCGACGGGCGGAGCGTGCGAGCTGGGCGGCCGAGCATGCGTCCCTCGACGCTGTGGCATCGCGGGTTTCGGCGGTGGTCTCTCAGGTCGCTCTGGCGCGCACCGGTAAGCTGAACAAGGCTTCCGGTGGCACCTCTCGACCGGAGTGAAAGGCATCTTCATGACTGAATCCGTGCGCATCGTCGACTCCGCAGATGTGTCTCCGAACGCCGTGATCGGCGACGGATCGTCGATCTGGCACCTGGCACAGGTGCGCGAGGACGTCCGCATGGGAGAGAACTGCATCGTCGGACGCGGCGCGTACATCGGCACCGGAGTCGTCATGGGCGACAACTGCAAGGTGCAGAACTACGCGCTCGTGTACGAGCCGGCGAAGCTCGGTGATGGGGTGTTCATCGGTCCGGCCGTCGTGCTGACGAATGACACCTACCCCCGTGCGATCAACCCGGATGGGTCGCTGAAGAGCGCGCACGACTGGGAGCCGGTCGGCGTCACGATCGAGCGCGGTGCGTCCATCGGCGCCAGGGCGACCTGCGTCGCTCCCGTCACCGTCGGCGCCTGGGCGACGGTCGCCGCCGGCGCCGTCGTCGTCAAGGACGTCCCGGCGTACGCGCTGGTGGCCGGCGTTCCGGCCCGCCGCATCGGCTGGGTGGGGGAGGCGGGTCTTCCGCTCACCTCCTCGGATGCCGACGACGTCTGGATCTGCCCCGCAAGCGGCACCCGCTACATCGAGAACGATGGCGCACTGAGCAAGGAGAACGTGTGAGCGAGTTCATTCCCCCCGCCAAGCCGATCATCGGCGACGAGGAGCGCGAGGCGGTCGACCGCGTGCTGCGCAGCGGCATGGTGGCGCAGGGCCCTGAGGTTGCGGCGTTCGAGAGCGAGTTCTCGGCGCATTTCGTGCAGGGTCGTCCTTCCGTGGCCGTGAACTCGGGTACCGCGGGCCTTCACCTCGGCCTCCTCGCCGCGGGCGTCGGCGCCGGTGACGAGGTCATCGTGCCGTCCTTCACGTTCGCCGCGACCGGCAACTCGGTGGCGCTCACCGGCGCGACTCCGGTCTTCGTCGACATCGAGCCGGAGACGTTCAGCCTCGACCCGGAGGCCGTGGCGGCGGCGATCACGCCGAAGACCAAGGGCATCCTCCCGGTTCACCTCTACGGGCACCCTGCGCGCATGCGCGAACTCGAGGTTCTGGCCGGCGCACGCGGCGTCGCACTCTACGAGGATGCCGCGCAGGCGCACGGCGCGGCCCTCGACGGTCGTCCGGTCGGAACGTTCGGCGATTTCGCCATGTTCAGCCTCTACCCGACGAAGAACATGACCAGCGGCGAGGGCGGGATGGTCACGACGGCGACCGACGACATCGCCCGTCGTGTCAAGCTGCTGCGCAATCAGGGCATGGAGCGTCAGTACGAGAACGAGATCATCGGCTTCAACGCGCGTATGACCGACATCCACGCGGCGATCGGTCGAGTGCAGCTGACCAAGGTGGATGCCTGGACGAAGACGCGTCAGGCCAATGCGGCTTTCCTGGACGCCAACCTGCAGGGCGTGGTCATCCCACCTGTCGCCGACGGCGCCACGCACGTCTACCACCAGTACACGATCCGCGTGACCGATGACCGCGACGGGTTCGTCGCAGCGCTCAAGAACGAGCACAACGTCGGCGCCGGCGTCTACTATCCGATTCCGAACCACCGCCTGCCTTCGCTCGCACCGTTCGCGCCAGGGCTCGAACTGCCCGAGACCGAGCGTGCAGCGCGCGAAGTGGCCTCGCTGCCTGTGCACCCGTCGCTCACGCAGGACGACCTCGAGCGCATTGCCGCAGCGGTCAACACCGTGGCCGGGGCCGGCGCCTGATGGCCCTGCGCGCAGGACTCCTCGGAGTCGGAATGATGGGGCGCCACCACGCACGCGTGCTGCGTGAGGTGGACGGTGTCGACCTCGTCGCGATCGCTGATCCCGGCGGTGACCCGCACGGCGTCGCCGGCGACCTCGAGGTTCTTCCCGACATCGAGGCGCTGATCGCTGCGGGAATCGATATCGCCGTCGTGGCCGTCCCGACGCGCTTCCACGAGGACGCCGCGCTCAAGCTCGCGGCAGCGGGAGTGCATACTCTCGTCGAGAAGCCGATCGCCGACACCGTCGAGGCCGGGCAGCGCATGGTCGACGCCTTCGCGTCGGCCGGGCTGGTCGGTGCCGTCGGTCACATTGAGCGTTTCAACCCTGCATTGCAGGAACTTCGTCGCCGGATCGAGGCCGATGAACTCGGTGCGGTCTACCAGGTGGTAACCCGCCGCCAGGGTCCGTTCCCGTCGCGCATCGCCGACGTCGGGGTCGCGAAGGACCTCGCCTCGCACGATGTCGATCTCACAGCGTGGGTGGTGCAGAGCGACTACGAGCGCGTCTTCGCGCAGACGGCCTTCAAGAGCGGTCGCGAGCACGAGGACATGATCACGATCACCGGACGCACGGCATCCGGTGTCATCGTGAACAACATCGTGAACTGGCTGAGTCCGATGAAGGAGCGCCTCACGGTCGTCACGGGGGAGAAGGGGGCGTTCATCGCCGACACCTCCACCGGCGACCTGACGTTCTACGCCAACGGCACGATCCCGCTCGAGTGGGAATCCGTCTCGTCCTTCCGCGGAGTCTCCGAAGGGGACGTGACCCGATACGCCTTCGCCAAGCGTGAGCCGCTCCGCGTCGAGCACGAGGCTTTCCGTGACGCCGTGCTCGGAGAGAAGACCGACGTCGTCACCATGGAGCAGGGGCTTCGGACGCTCGTCGTCGTCGAAGCCGCACTCGAGTCCGCGCGGGAGGGCGCGTCCGTCTCGCTCTGATCACATGAATCTCATCGTCCGCACTCTCCGACGACTGATGCCGTTCCTCCCGGCGTCGGCCCGTCGATTCCTGTTCGTATATTCGCTGACATCATCCGTGCTCTCACTGATCGATGTCGTGGCGCTCATGCTGATGGCACTGACACTCGCCGCCAGCGTGACCCAGGCGGACATCACACTGCCGCTGCTCGGCACGATCTCGGCGGATCAGTCCCTCGTGCTGATCCTCGTGCTCGCTGCCATCGTGATCCTAAAGTCCGCCGCCAACGTCTGGCTACAGTGGATCGCGACGCGCCGCTTCGCCTCGTTCGAGCTCAGCGTCGGCCAGGAACTGTTCGGCGCCTACATCCGAGCGTCCTGGACAGATCGCATCTCGCGCAACAGCGCTCAGATCGTGGCCATGTCCGACAGCGGCATCGCCAACGTGGTCGCCGGCTTCCTCCTGCCGATCACGACGCTTCCGGGGCTGATCGTCACCAGCGTGGGCGTCGTCGCGGTACTCATCGTCTCGCAGCCGATCACCGCCTTGGTGACCATCGTGTACCTCGGCGGGATCGCGCTGCTGCAGTACTTCGTGCTCAGCGGCAAGACGCGTCAGGCGGCTCGGGTGGCGCGCGATTCCGCACTCCGCGTCGCCGCTCTCATCTCGGGCATGGTCGCGTCTCTCAAGGAGATCACGCTGCGCGACAAGGCTGACGAGGTGAGCAGTGTCGTGGAGCGCAACCGTCGGCAGACCGCCCAGGCTCGGGCGAACTCCAGTTTCCTGGCGACCGTTCCGCGGTTCATCTTCGATGCGGCGATCATCGGCGGCTTCGTCATCGTCGGCGGCGCTGCGATGATCAGTTCCGGCGGCGACATGAACAGCACCATCTCCGCTGTGGCGATGTTCGGCATCGCCGGCTTCCGACTGGTGCCGTCGCTGACCGGTTTCCAGTCGGTGATCACCCGAACGATCACCTCGGCACCCTATGTGGATGCCGTCATCACCGACATCGAGGCGTCGAAGAAGTTCCTCGCGGATCAGGAGATCCTCGGCAAGCAGCCGCTCCCGGGCGAGCCGCAGCAGCTCGATCTGCAGGACGTCGCGTTCACGTTCCCCGGAAGCGATCGCCCGGCTGTCCGTGGCGTCGACCTGAGCATCCCGATGGGAGCCACCGTCGGCATCGCCGGCGCTTCCGGAGCCGGGAAGTCGACGCTCATCGACCTGCTGCTCGGATTGCTGACGCCGACGCAGGGTTCGATCAAGATCGACGGTCTGCCGCTCGAGGATGTCATGGCCGCGTGGCGGACCCACGTCGGATATGTTCCGCAGGAGGTGACGCTGTTCGACGGCACGGTCGCGCAGAACATCGCCCTGACCTGGGGTGACGATCTCGACCTCGCGCGCGTGGAGCAGGCGGCGCGCCGCGCTCAGCTCTGGGACGTCATCGAGCAGCGCGCGGACGGGCTGTCTTCTCGCGTGGGCGAACGCGGGCTCACGCTTTCGGGAGGCCAACGGCAGCGGTTGGGCATCGCCCGCGCACTGTACAGCGACCCGCTCATCCTGGTCCTGGATGAGGCGACCAGCGCGCTCGACACGAAGACCGAGGCGGACGTCGCGGATGCGATCCGTGACCTGCGCGGCGATGTGACCGTCATCGCCGTCGCACACAGGCTCAGCACCATCCGCGACTCGGACATCGTCCTGTTCATGCACGACGGCACCGTCACAGCGCAGGGCACCTTCGATGAGGTGGTCGCCGCGAGCGCCGAGTTCGCGGCGCAGGCGAGACTGGCAGGACTCGCATGAGCACGCTGTCGACGAAGGCGCGCATCGCCTATCGGAGAGCGGTGGGCATGCTGCCGGATCGTCTCTCCGTGCCGCTGCGTCCTGCCGATCGGAAGTTCGAGCTCGCGGACGTGCCCCCGCCGGTCGCGGCGCCGACGGGAGACACGCGTCTGTACACGGCGCCGGCGAACTTCGCCGCGCAGGGCTACCACTGGGCGCGGGCGGCGGAGAGGCTCCCCGGCGTCGGCGCGGTCAACATGCAGTACCGTGCCAGCGGCGATTTCGGTTTCCCTGCCGACTACTCGGTGTCCGAACGGGTCTTCCTGAACTCCGGCACGTGGGCTCGTCGTCAGCGCGATGCGGTCGCCGATGGCTTCACGCACGTGATCTTCGAGGCCGAGCGGCCCATCTTCGGGCTGGCGTTCGAGCGCTTCCCCGAGCGGGAGGCGCGTTGGCTGCAGGGCCGTGGCCTCCAGGTGGGGCTGGCGAGCCTCGGAACCGATCTGCGGCTGCCCAGCCGGCACGCGCAACTGGACCGATGGTCGCCGTTCCGCGACGGCGACCGTGCGTGGATCGCCGACCTCGAAACCAAGGCGCTTCGGAACCGTGGCCTGTTCGAGCGCCTCGGCGTCCCGTCCTTCGTCGCGACCCCGGAGCTGCTGGGCGATTGGCCGGATGCGGTCTGGCTGCCGATCGTGATCGACCCATCGGATTGGCACTCGGATCGCGAAGCGCTGACCGGCGGAGTTCCGATCGTGCTGCATGCTCCGACGAACCCGGCAGTCAAGGGCACCGCGCTCATCGAACCCGTTGTCGAACGCCTGTCGGCGGACGGGATCATCGATTATCAGCGCATCGTCAAGGTCCCGGCATCCGAAATGCCCGGGCGATACGCGCAGGCGGACGTCGTGCTCGACCAGTTCGCGCTCGGCATCTACGCCACGACATCGATCGAAGCCATGGCGGCCGGACGCCTCGTCGTCGCGCATCTGCACGATCAGGTGCGCGACCACATCCGGGAGATCACGGGGCTCGATGCTCCGATCGTCGAGGCCACGCCTGACACGATCGGCGAGGCGCTCCGCGACGTCGCCGCGCGGCCGGAGCACTATCGCGAAATCGCCCAGCGCGGTCCGGACTATGTCGAGGCCGTCCACAACGGTGCCCTCGCGTCACGCGTACTCGCGCCATTCCTCGGCAAGAGCGCCGAAGCTAGGATCGGCACGTGAACGAACCGGACGCCGAACGAGGAAGGCGTCGTCGAGTCCTGGTGGTCGGATTCGGCGTAGCGGGTATCGGAATCGCCGCGGACGCCAGAGCACACGGGCATGAGATCGTCGGCTTCCTCGATGACCTGAAGAGCTCTCCGGAGGTGCTGGGCTCCCTCGCCGACGTCAACCGCGTCGTGCGCGAGCACGATGTCGATTCCGTCTACTTCGCCATCCCGACGGTCGATGCGAAGGTCCTCCGCGATTTCCTCTCGGGGCTGGAGAAGACCGGGCTGCGCTTGTCGATCCTGCCCCGCACCTACAAGACGATCAGCAGCGAGTCGGTGAGCGTGAGCGATCTGACCGACGTGGACGTCTTGCAACTGGTGGGTAGGCAACCTGTCAAGCATGACCTGCTCGACGCGCAGCGCATGGTCGCGGGCAAGCGGGTCCTCGTCACCGGAGCAGCAGGATCGATCGGGTCCCGGCTCGTCGAGCACCTTCTCACGCTCGGCGTCGCCCAGGTGGTCGCGGTGGACTGGTGGGAGAACGGTCTGTTCCATCTGGAGAACAGCCTCGAGAACGAGCGCCTCCGGGTGGTCGTCGCCGATGTGAAGAACGAGCACCGGATCGCGCGTATCTTCTCGGAGCACCGGCCAGAGCTCGTGTTCCACGCGGCCGCGTACAAGCACGTCCCGCTCATGGAGGACAACCCCGCTGAGGCGGTGGTCAACAACGCGTTCGGAGCGGAGAACGTCCTTCGACAGGCGATCTCGATCGGTGCGAGTCACGCGGTGTACGTGTCGACGGACAAGGCCGTCCGTCCGGCGAACGTCATGGGTTCATCCAAACGTCTCGGAGAGCTGCTCCTCGGCGATCTCGCACAGCGATCCGGCAGCACGAAGCTGACCGCCGTCCGGTTCGGAAACGTGCTCCAGAGCAACGGCAGCGTCATGGAGACCTTCCGGCGCCAGATCGAGGCCGGCGGCCCCTTGACCGTCACGCATCGCGACGTGACGCGCTACTTCATGACGATCGATGAGGCCGCTCAACTGATCATTCAATCGGCATTGCTCGGAGCCAACGGAGACATCTGCGTGCTCGACATGGGCGAGCCGGTTCGGATCATGGATCTGGCCGAGAGCCTCGTGCGCGCCACAGCGCCCCATGTGCGCATCGACGTCACCGAACTGCGTCCAGGGGAGAAGCTCTACGAAGAGCTCACCTACAATCCGGAACTGGCGACGAGCACCGCGAACAGCAAGGTCTTCATCCTTCAGGTCGAGGCCGAGATGGACGTCCCTGTGACCCGTATTCGGGAGCTGATCGCTGCGATCCGGTCAGGGGAATGCACCGATGAGCAGACGCTTGCGGCGTTGCGGGACATGGGATTCAACATCAAGGAACGCGCGTCGGTATGACGGCACGCCAGCAGCAGTACGTACTGCCGGACCCGGTCATCGTCACAGGCGGCAACGGCCGTATCGGCCGCCTCGTCGTCGCGGACCTGCGCGCTCGCGGGTGCCGGGTGATCTCACTCGCCAGATCGCACGGCGCCGAGCCCCGTGCCGACGACATCTTGATCGACCTGACCGACTCGCAGCGGCTCGCCGAGATCGTCGCACAGTCCGGTGCGACGGAAGTGCTCCACCTGGCTGCTGCGCAGCGCGGCGACGAGGTGGAGGCGACGAACGAACGGATCGACCTCGCGGTCGCGTCCGCTGCCTCCGGCCTGGCACGGGTGGTGCTCGCATCTTCGGCTGCCGTGTACGGCGCGGGCGCCACAGATGCCCGCTCCGAGGACTCCGCGTTGGATGGGACCAGCCCCTACGCGCGTTCCAAGCAGCGCTCGGAGCGCATCTTCGCTGATCTCGTCGATCAGAGCCGGGTCGCATCCGTGTTGGCGTTGCGCATCTTCAATGTTGCAGGACCCGAGTTCCCGGATTCGCTGGTGCAGCGTTTGATCCATGCGGTCGCCGCGGAGCCGGTGCAGCTCACGGAGCCGGACAGATTCGTCAGGGACTATGTCCATCAGGATGACGTCGTCGACCTCCTGCGCGCCTCATTGACGGTCGCGTCGCCCGGCTACCGGGTCGTGAATCTGGGCGCGGGAGTAGCCGTCAGCACGCGAATGCTGCTGAACTCCATCCTGCCGCGACCCGACAGCGTCGTCGTCGCACCGGGACCGATGAGCAGCAGTTGGGCTGATGTCTCCGAGATGTGCTCGCTCTTCGGCATCCAACCGAGGGCGATGCCGGATCGCAGTTGGGACCGATCCGCCGCGACCATGGTCAGCGCCGCGGATGCTTCTCGGACCGCCGCGAAGGGGGAATCGACGTGAGGTCTCTTGTCATGGCTGCTGCGAGGGCGGGACTGAGCGTCGTGCCCGACCGACTCCTCGGAAGGCTGCTTCCGGGGTCGCTCGGGTGGGATCAGGATCAGATGCAGGTTGCGCAGCCTCGCGAGGCCGCAGCCGTGCGTTTGCTGATCGCCCCGGTCAATTCCGCAGGACAAGCGTATCGGTGGGCGCGCGCCGCGGAGGAGCATCTGCAGGGCGTCACGGCATCCAATCTCATGACGTCGAACGCCAGGACCTCGGCGTTCGGTTTTCCCGCCGACGTCGCAGTCCCGGACAGCGGTTTCATCTTCGCTCACGGCTGGCAGCGCAGGCAGCGCGACGCGATCGTGGGAGAGTTCTCTCATGTGCTGCTGGAATCCGGGCGGTTCATGTACGGGTCGCGACCCGGCCGTACTCCACGGCAGATCGCGGACCAGGTGCGCTCCGCAGGTGTGACGGTCGGCCTGCTGTGGCATGGAACGGACATCCGCGTGCCGAGCGAGCACGCACTCATCGAGCAGGACTCACCGTTCGGCGTGAATGGTCGTTACCCGGAAGCCGACGTCCGGATTCTGGAAGAGAACGCGCTGAAGCGTCACCGGATGTTCGAGGGCTCTGGGATGCCGGTTTTCGTCTCTACGCCGGGCCTGCTCGATCTCCCGGGATCTCAGTGGCTGCCGGTAGTGGTCGAACCTGATGTCTGGCAGGGCGCCGAGCCGCCACTGCAGCGCGAACGTCCCGTCGTCGCCTATGCCCCGAGCAACTCGCCGATGAAGGGTGATCCGAGTCTCGATGAGCAACTGAGCACGCTCGAATCTCAGGGATTGATCGAGTACCGCAGGGTCGAGGGTGTCCCGTCGCAGGAGATGCCTGCCCTGTATCGCAACGCAGACATCGTCCTGGATCAGTTCCGCCTCGGCGACTACGGCGTCGCCGCATGCGAAGCCATGGCTGCCGGCCGTCTCGTGATCGGGCATGTGAGCGACGAGGTGCGAGACCGGGTGCGTCGGAGCACAGGACTTGAGCTTCCGATCGTGGAATCTCGATTCTCGGACGTCGGCGAAGTCATCGAGGACGTGCTCTCAGACCGCGAATCCTGGACTTCGCGCGCAGAGCGAGGGCCCGAATTCGTACGAGCCGTGCACGACGGTGCTCGATCCGCGCGTGTGCTCGCCCCATTCCTCGGAGCCCAGGAGGTCCTTCCCGTATGAGCCGCCCCCGTATCCTCTGCATCTCGTTCTCCGATATCACGGCGGATTCCCGTGTACTGCGCCAACTCGGCGTTCTACGGCAGTTCGGAGAAGTGACGACCCTCGCCTACGGCCCGCGGCCGGACGGGGCGGACCACCACCTCGAGATCCCTCGCAATCTGCCGTCGCTACCGCAGACGCCCGCTGGAGTCGTGAAACTGCTGCTACGACGCTTCGGGTCGGTGGCCGTGCAGGCGCCGGCGATCAGCGCGGCTCTCAAAGCCATCGACGGACAGAGCTTCGACATCGTGGTGGCCAACGAAGCTCGAGCGCTCCCGCTGGCTTTCAGCGTTGGCGGCTCGCCGCGCATCTGGTGCGATCTGCACGAGTGGGCGCCGGAGGAACGCACCCACGTGGTGTCGTGGCGGCTTCTCGTCGCGCCCTTCATGCGCTGGATCTGCGCGCAGTACCTGCCTCGCGTGGATGCTGCGACGACCGTCAACGAGTCGATCGCCGAGATGTATGTGGAGGCTTTCGGCATCCGCCCCGAAGTGGTGCGCAATGCGATCCCGTATCGTTCCGATCTGGCACCGACCGAGCTCGAGCCGCAACGCGTGCGCTTGGTCCACAGCGGCGGTGCCGTACCGGGCCGGAACATCGAAGCGCTGATCGACGGGGTCGAGCTCGTGGGCGACGGCTGCACATTGGATCTCTACCTGATCGGGTCGCGTCAGGGCGATGCGTACTGGCGAGAGCTGTCGGCGCGCATCGAAGCGAGTGAACGGACGACGCTTCACCCTCCAGTGGCGCCCGATCTGCTGCCCGATACCTTGAACGCGTATGACCTCGGCGTCTTCCTGCTCCCGCCGCACACTCCGAATCACCGCTACATGTTGCCGAACAAGTTCTTCGACTTCGTGCAGGCGCGCCTCGGGCTCGTCTTCGGCCCGTCCGTCGAGACGGACCGACTGATCAATGAAGACGGTCTCGGCGTCATCACTGCCGGCTATTCGGCGGAAGATTTCGCGGCCGCGATCCGTGCTCTCACGCCGGAGCGCATTGCGGCGTTCAAACAGGCATCGGATGCTGCGGCGGTCACGTTGTCCTCCGATGAGGACATCGAAGTCGAGCGCAGGATCCTCCGGCGCCTCGGAGGGCGTGAAGCGGGCTAGCGACCGGCCGCGAGCAGTGCCCGCGCCGGAGCAAGACCGTGTACGCCTCGTACGCCCGGTCGGGTCGAGGAGCGCAGCGCCTTCCACGCAGTGAGGATCGCGTCGCGCTCGAGGGCGACGATGAGGTCGGCCTCCGCGGTCGATGTCTGGAAGTCGCGGTTGCGGCGAGCGGCCTTCGCGAAGCGGCGTCCACCGTCGAGCGGAGTGAGGCGCAGGATGTTCCGTCCGATGACGGAACGTTGGAGCGTCGTAGCCATCCGGCCCCTCGAAGGGAGCGCGGACGGGCCGAGCCCGATCAGCGAGACGCTCGATCCCTGCGCATCGCAGCTCGTCGCGGTGACGACATCGACATGATCCTCAGGTTGTATCTGGAGGGATTCAAGAGCAGCGGCGACGGCACCGCTGGGAGCGATCACGAGCAATCTCACGAGGAGGCTTCCTTTCTTCGACGAGCGATCAGTTCCTGAAGTTCGCTGATGCGCGGCGACAGCTGCGCCTTGCGCGAGTAGCGCCGCGCATAGGCTCGCGCTTGGATGCGCTGCTCTTCGGTCTGATCTCTGGCCGCTGCGGCCGTCGCGATGAAGGCGTCTGCGATAGCGTCCGCGGTCATGGCGGACGCACCATGCCATCCGGGATAGTCGGCGAGCGTGCGCGTCGTCTCATTGACGGGGTCGTGGATTGAGACGATCGGTAGACCGGTCGAGGCGTACTCGTACACCTTGCCGCCGGTGATGAACCGGCCCGAGCCGAACGTGAGGACGAGAGCGTCGAATCGTGCGTAGGTGGCGGCGATCTCAGCACGGCCGACGGGGCCGTGATAGCGGATGTCGTTTCGCTCGAACCTCTCCATCGCTTCGACCATGTTCTGCCCGGGTACGCCGAGATGGTTCAGATACCCGTACAGGTCGATCTGTGACGCGCGGACGAGTTCGTCGCGCCGACGAGCCAATTCCCATCCATCGACGAGTTCGTTGAGGGGAATCGCTCCGGAGATGGTGCCGATATACCCGAAGCTGAGCCCGCGACCGGAGGATGGCGTGGCCGGCGGAAGATCGAGATCGAGGTCGTATCCGTTCTCGACGACGTGGAACCGTGCGGCTAGATCTGGATGCTGCTGGGCGTGCCAATCTCGGAGTGGTTCGTTGACGAACCACACCTGCTCGGCGTCCGCCATCAGTCGCCGTTCCCATTTCCCGGCACGGCTTCGTGGGTCGAGAGTCCGTCGTCCTGAGTAGATATCGACTGACCAGGCGTCCCGATGATCCATCACGGCGGGAACACCATACTCGGTGCTCAGCACGTAGCCGGGGAGGAAATCGACGTTCGGATTCGCGGTGCCGATGGCGAGGTCGACAGGTGTCTCCAGATGTACTCGCCGCGCCGCTTCCTCGAGCAGGGGTCGCCACACCCCGTAGTTCCGTTCTGGAAAGCTCCGCTTGCCGCGACGCGCGTTCAGGCCGTTCCACAGCTCTGGCGAGGTGGCGCGCAACCAGGACCACTCAGCCAGGTCGTTCACGAATCCCGGGGATTCGAACGGGACGCGGACGATCCGGATATCGGGGTGGATCTGCGCCTCTAGCGTGACGTCGATCCCCGTGGTCGTCTCGAAGAACTCGCGAGGAACGGTCAGAACCGTGACCCGCCAGCCGGCCTCGGCGAAGGCGTTCGCAGTGGCCCAGGCGCGATAGACTCCGCTACCTCGCGAGGGTGGGTATCCCCATGCCGTGTAAAGCAGGTGGGGCTGTTGCGTCTCGGCGATCACCGGGAAGGCTCCGCTGCTCTGCGCTCGGCGACCGCCATCGTCAGCGTTTCGATCTGCGGATCCAGCTGCTGGGCGCGCTGGAACTGTTCGGCCCAGACACGAGCGCGGTCGCGGTCCGCCGGGCGCTGAGTCCGAGCGGCGTGCGCGCCCTCGACCAATGCCGAAGCGATCCCGGTCGGGGTGAGATCACTTGAAGGAAACCAGAACGGTGACTCTCGGAGCACATCGCTCGCGGCGTTGCCCCGGTCATGCACGGACACGATCGGCAACCCCGTTGCCGCGTACTCGTACACTTTCCCGCTGGTCACGTAGCGGCCGGTTCCGAGAACCAGGAGCAGGACATCGAAGCGGGAGTAGGCTCGTCCGATCTCCCGCTTCATCACTGGTCCGCGGTAGGTGATTCCCTCGTCGGCGGCATCCTCGAGCTGTCGGGCGAGCGCTTCATCCGGGCCCCCGACGTGGTTGAGATGGCCCCACAGCTCGATACGAGACCTTGACAGGATCGGTGACTCCGACCTCGCGATACGCCATCCCTCGATCAGGCGGTCGATGGGGACGGCAGACGAGATCGTGCCGATGTACCCGAAGACGATCCCGTCATCCACGCGGTTCGCGCCCTTCTCAGCAGGGGAGACCTCGGGGGGGTGGTCGTAGCCGTTGGCGACGACCTGGAAGCGGTCGGCTGCATGAGGATACAGGTCGGCGTGCCATTGGCGAATGGGATCGTTCACGAACCAGACAGCAAGAGCGTTCTCGATCAGTCGACGTTCCCAGCGCGCGACCGGACTGTCCTCAGCGAACAGCCGCTCACCGGTGAACACATCGAGCTGCCAGGCATCGCGATAGTCCATCACGTACGGCACGCCATGCTTGCGGTGCAGAACCCAGCCCGGTATGAAATCCACGTGCGGGTTGGCTGAGCCGAGAACGAGGTCGACGGGATGCCGGGCATGCACAGCCAGCGCTGCTTCCTCGAGACCGTTCCGCCAGCCACCGTAAGAGCGCTCGGGGAACGAGCGCCACTCCTTGCGGGCGTTGATCACGTTCCACAACTCGGGGGCTGCTGCGCGGGTGCGCGACCAGGAACGGAGGTCGTCGTCGAACCGCGCGCCGTGAAACGGGACCCGGATGATCTCGATCGATGGGTCGACTGATCGTTCGAGTGACGGATCCGTTCCCGTGTACAGCGTGAAAGTCTCCCGTGGTGCGGTCAACACAGTCACGTCCCAGCCTGCGGAGGCGAACGCGTTTGCCGTCGCCCACGCTCGGTAGACGCCGCTACCACGGCACGGTGGGAATCCCCACGCGACATAGAGCAGATGCGGACGCGCGGACGCGCTCACAGGAGTACTCGCTCGGTCAACACGTCCTCGATGCTACCCGGGTGCGCTGTGCGCGTTCGTCGGTCGGCGAGCGTCGCGTTCGAGCAGCCAGCGGCTCTGCCAATTGCGCAGGGCGCGCTCGGAGGGGCGCTCGACGCCGATGTGGAGCAGCCATGCTGCCGCGATGCTTGACGCGAGGACAGCGAGGGCGACGATTACGCCCTTGGCGTCGAATGGCAGATAACCGAACACTTCTCGGGCCGCGTAGATCAGCGTCGCGTGGACGAGGTAGAACGCATAAGACCATTCACCGAGCGCGACGAGGGGGCGCGAACGAGAGATGCGTGCACGACCGCTCAGATCACGAGCTGCAAAGGCGCAGATGAGGAGCGCGAACAGAGCCGTCATCACCTCGCTGACGAATCCAGCGGAGAGGTCGAGCAATGGCTTCGCCGCCGGCTGCCGGCCGAGCACGATCAGCCCGCCCAGATAGAGCGTCATCAGCAGCACGGGGATCCAGATGTTGAGGCGTGGACGCCACCCGGCTCTGAATGCCCAGGCGAGACTCATTCCGATCACGAACTCGTTGAGCCGAAGCACGGGCCAGGGCAGACCCGCGAGAAGGCTGGCCGGATCCAACAGGAATGCGATGCGGGCGATGACGCTCAGAATCAGAATTGTGAGCGCAGCCCCGAGTGCCGAGCGAATGCCCAGCCGCCGTAGTGGTCTCATGATGAACGGGTGCAGGGCGTAGAAGAACAATTCCGCTGTCAATGTCCACGCCGCCGGATTCCCTGAGAACAGCACTGATGGATCTCTGGACCAGCCCTGCAGCAGGAAGAGGCTGAGGACAAGAACGCCCAGATCAAAAGGCTTGACCCAGCTCTGGGTCGCATCCGGAGCGAAACTGTAGAAGACCGGGATCGCAAGACCGAGCGTGACCAGATGCAGAGGGAAGATCCGGGCGACACGCCGCCAGTAGAACGTGCCGATGCCAACGGTCGGGCGCCACGACCAGGTGAGGACGAAGCCGGACAATACGAAGAAGAAGGTGACGCCGAGATAGCCGAACTGAGCGATCGCCTCGATCGGACCGGGAAGCGGAATGAGATTGCGCAGGTGGAAGAAGAACACCGCGAACGCCGCCCACCATCGCAGACCCGTCAGCGAATCGAGGCGCTTCGTCGCGGGAGCGGGCGGCGAGATCGTCATCGAGGTTCATTCTAGGTCGGTACGCTGAACGATCATGAAGATCGTCAGTGTCGTGGGTGCCCGCCCTCAGTTCGTCAAGCTCGCTCCCATCCACAAAGCGGCCAAGGCCGCCGGAGTGGAGCACGTGATCGTGCACACCGGCCAGCACTACGACCCGATGCTGTCGGACGTCTTCTTCGACGAACTCGGGATCGGTGCACCCGACGTCCACCTCGGAGTCGGCAGCGGCTCGCACGGCGTACAGACCGGAGCGATGCTCGCCGCATTGGATGCCGTGTTCGACGAGCACCGACCGGACTGGGTCCTCGTCTACGGCGACACGAACTCGACCGTGGCAGCGGCCCTCAGTGCCGTGAAAATGCACATTCCGGTCGCGCACCTCGAAGCCGGCCTTCGCAGCTTCAACCGTCGGATGCCGGAGGAGCACAACCGCGTCATGACGGACCATGCCGCTGATCTACTGCTCGCACCGACCCAGGTCGCGGTCGACCACCTGACCACAGAGGGTCTGAAGGACCGCACCGTCCTCGTCGGAGACGTCATGACCGACGTGCTGCTCGAGGTACGCGACGAGGTCTCGGAGACTCCGTCCGTGCTGCTCGAAGAGCTCGGTCTCGAGCCGGGCGGCTACTACGTCGCGACCATTCATCGCGCCGAGAACACGGACGATCCTGCACGCCTCGCCGAAGTCGCCGCGGGGCTCGCTGGTCTGGACAAGCCGGTCATCCT
Organism: Microbacterium sp. STRO-1N; assembly: GCF_057748015.1. The sequence goes on along the minus strand of NZ_CM173234.1, from coordinate 2,518,788 downwards.
GCTCGCGCATCCCCGTGTGGTCGCGAAGGCGGCGTCGCACGGCATCGACCTGAACCAGGGATCGCTGGTGGCTCATGCGCCGCTTGCATACGCCGACCTGATCGCCGCAGCGCTGTCGAGTGCCGGTGTCGTCACAGACTCGGGGGGCCTGCAGAAGGAGGCATTCCTGCTTCGGGTGCCGTGCACGACGGTGCGCACCGAGACCGAGTGGGTGGAGACGATCGAACTCGGCTGGAACGTCCTCGCGAACACTGCCGAGGAGATCGCCGCCGGTGTCAGCCGCCCACGTCCGGCCGATACCGACGTCGCACCGTACGGCGACGGGCATGCTGCCGAGCGCGTCGTGGAGACGCTGCTGACCGCTGCCGCATCCACGGCCCCGTAGACTGGAACCCATGCGTATCGCCGTCGTGGCCCTGGGTAAGATCGGGCTTCCCCTTGCTGTTCAGTTCGCCTCCTCCGGTCACGATGTGATCGGCGTCGACGTCAACCAGAAGGCCGTCGACACGATCAACACGGGACGGGAGCCCTTCCCGGGCGAAGCGCACCTGCAGGAGCGTCTCGCCGAATTGATCCCCGCCGGCAAGCTGCGCGCGACGACCGATTACTCCGAGGCCATCCCCGGCGCGGATGCCGTCGTCCTCGTCGCACCCGTCTTCGTGAACGACGAGACGTGGGAGCCCGACTTCAAGTACATGGACTCCGCGACCCGCTCCCTCGCCGAGCACCTGACCCCTGGCACGCTCGTCTCCTACGAGACGACCCTCCCGGTCGGCACCAGCCGTACCCGCTGGAAGCCGATGCTCGAGGAGGGCTCCGGGCTCACCGAGGGCGTGGACTTCCACGTCGTCTACTCGCCCGAGCGCGTGCTCACAGGACGCGTCTTCGAGGATCTCCGCAAGTACCCCAAGCTCATCGGCGCACTCTCCGCCGAAGGCACCCGCCGCGCACGCGAGTTCTACGAAGCCGTGCTGCAGTTCGACGAGCGCACCGACCTGCCGCGTCCGAACGGTGTCTGGGATCTCGGTTCGACCGAGGCATCCGAGATGGCGAAGCTCGCCGAGACCACCTACCGCGACGTCAACATCGGCCTCGCGAACCAGTTCGGTCTCTTCGCGGCATCGCACGGCATCGACGTCTACAAGGTCATCGAGGCCTGCAACTCGCAGCCGTACAGCCACATCCACCGACCGGGTATCGCCGTCGGCGGCCACTGCATCCCGGTCTATCCGCGCCTCTACCTCTCCACGGATCCCGACGCCGACATCGTGCGCGTCGCCCGCCAGCTGAACGCTTCGATGCCGGAGCGCCTCGTCGCGCAGGCGGCCGGAATCCTCGGCGACCTCACCGGGACCCGCGCCGTCGTGCTCGGCGCCGCGTACCGCGGGGGAGTGAAGGAGACGGCGTTCTCCGGCGTCTTCCCGACCGTGAAGGCGCTCACCGAGCGCGGAGCCGACGTCTCCGTGCACGACCCGCTGTACACCGACGACGAACTGCGCGCGCTCGGCTTCCAGCCGTACGCCATCGGGGATGCCGCTGAGCTGGCGATCCTGCAGACCGATCACGCCGACTACAAGACGCTCGCTCCGTCGAGCATCCCCGGCGTGAAGCTTCTCGTCGATGGACGCAACGCCTCAGACGCGACGCTGTGGGCCGGCACGCCGCGGATCGTCGTGGGCGCCGCGGCCTGACCCGCGCTTCGCGAGGGGTCGCGTCTGGTCGCCTCGGTTAGCCGGAAGCGGCGATTTGCGGCCCCTTGCGTGGCGAGACCGGGCCGGTGGCGCGCCGCCCGACCCCTCCGTGGACGCGGAGGGGTCGCGTTCGGTCGCTTCGAGGCACAGGAAGCGGCGATTCGCGGCCCCTGGCGGTTGACGTCGGCGGGCAGGGGTCGCTGATAGTCGCCTCGACGCTGGCGACGCGGCGATTCGCGGCCCCTCGGTTGCGCGACGCGACGAGAGGCTGCGGGCCTCGCCTCAGACGTCGAGGTAGTCCTTGAGCGCCTCGGCGCCGTCGCGCGGCGTATATCCGGTTGCCGTGATCTTCGTGAGATCCAGCACACTGTTCAGCGGCCGGGGGGAGACGGGGCCTGCGGCATCCTGGAAGTAGTCGGCAGTGGTGACGTCGGAGACGCGGGCGGGGTCGTGGCCGGTGAGCTGATAGACGGCGCGGGCGATGTCGGCCCAGGATTGCGGTTCGCCGGCGCTGGTGACGTTGTAGGTGCCGTAGTCGGCGTCCGATTCCAGCAGGTGCGCGATGGCGTCGGCGATGTCGGTGGTGAAGCTGAGGCGGCCGATCTGGTCTGCCACGACCTTGGGGTCGATGCCGCGTTCGGCGAGCGAGCGCATGGTGCCGACGAAGTTCTTTCCCTCGCCGATGACCCACGAGGTGCGCACGATGTAGTGCCGGGATGCGGTCTGCACGGCGAGGTCGCCGGCGGCCTTGGTCTGGCCGTAGACGCCGAGCGGGCTGAACGCTGTGTCTTCGGTGTAGGCGCCGGTTCCGGTGCCGTCGTAGACGTAGTCGCTGGAGACGTGCACGAGCGTGATGCCGTTGTCGTCGGCGATGCGCGCGAGCGCGGCGACGGCGGTCGCATTGGCCTGCCAGGCTGCGGCGCGGCCTTCGGGGGTCTCGGCGGTGTCGACGGCCGTGTAGGCGGCGGCGTTGATGATCGTGCCGTAGTCGCGCCAGCGGCGGGCCGAGGCGAGGTCTGCGGCGGTGACGTCGAGCTCGGAGCGCGTGGCGTATTCGATGTGCGCCGCGTCGCCGAGGCGGGAACGCAGGGCGAGGCCGAGCTGGCCGGCGGCTCCGAGGACGAGGATCTTGCGGGGCGCGATCGGCGTCACATCGACCAGGCGCGGGTGCGCCTTGTCCTTGTCGGAGATCTCGACATCGGCGAGCGGGATGGGCCAATCGATGGCGGCGGTCTCGTCGGCGAGGTTCAGGAACGAGTAGGACGCGTCGGGGGACCAGTGGTCGTTGACGAGGTACGCGTACGCGGTGTCGGCTTCGAGTGTCTGGTAGGAGTTGCCGACGCCGCGGGGGACGAAGATCGCCCGGGACGGGTCGATCTCGGCCGTGTAGACGGCACCGAAGGTGGGGCCTTCTCGGAGGTCGACCCAGGCGCCGAAGATGCGTCCGGTCGCCACCGATACCCACTTGTCCCAGGGTTCGGCGTGGATGCCGCGGGTCGTGCCGACCTCGTCGTTGAACGAGATGTTGTTCTGCACGGGGCCGAAGTCCTCGAGCCCGGCGGCGATCATCTTCTCCCGCTGCCAGTTCTCTTTGAACCACCCACGGGAGTCGCCGTGCACCGGGAGCTCTGCGATCAGCAGGCCGGGGATCGTGGTCTCCGAGATCGAGAGCGCCTTGCCGAATTCCGTCATCACTGTCCTTTGGAGGCGTAGAAGGTTTCGGTGGCGGCTTTGGACGGCGCCCACCAGTCTTCGTTGTGGCGGTACCAGTCGATGGTCGCGGCGAGGCCGGTTTCGAAGTCGCCGTACGTGGGGGTCCATCCGAGTTCGGTGCGCAGGCGGGTGGAGTCGATCGCGTAGCGCAGGTCGTGTCCGGCCCGGTCGGTGACGTGGTCGTAGGCGTCGGCGGGCTGGCCCATGAGGGTGAGGATGAGTTCGACGACGTCCTTGTTGTTGCGTTCCCCGTCGGCGCCGATGAGGTAGGTCTGTCCGATCTGACCCTTTTCGAGGATGGTGAGGACGGCGGAGGAGTGGTCATCGGCGTGGATCCAGTCGCGCACGTTCTCGCCTGCCCCGTAGAGTTTGGGGCGGATGCCGCGGATCACGTTCGTGATCTGGCGGGGGATGAACTTCTCCACGTGCTGGTAGGGGCCGTAGTTGTTCGAGCAGTTCGAGATCGTGGCCTGCACCCCGAACGAGCGCACCCAGGCCCGCACCAGCAGGTCGGAGCCGGCCTTGGTGGAGGAGTACGGGGAGGACGGGTTGTACGGGGTGGATTCGGTGAACCGTTCCGGGTCGTCCAGTTCCAGGTCGCCGTAGACCTCGTCGGTGGAGATGTGGTGGAACCGGGTGCCGTGCGTGCGGGCGGCTTCCAGCAGCGTGTACGTGCCGATGATGTTCGTGTCCAGGAACGGGCGCGGGGCGTTGAGCGAGTTGTCGTTGTGCGACTCGGCCGCGTAATGCACCACGGCATCCGTGTCGGCGAACAGCGAGTCCACCAGGGTCGCGTCGGTGATGTCGCCGTGCACGAACCTCACCCGGTCCTCCGCCAGCCCCGCGAGTGAGGCCCGGTTGCCGGCATAGGTGAGCGCGTCCAGCACCGTCACATGATGATCCGTCGTATTCACGACATGGTGGACGAAGTTGGAGCCGATGAACCCGGCACCCCCGGTGACCAGCAGACGGCTCACGCTTTTCCTCTTTCCAACAGATCCAGCAGGTACGACCCGTACCCGGACTTCACCAGCTTCTGCGCCCGCTGACGCAACTGGACATCATCCAGGAACCCCTGCCGCCACGCGACCTCTTCCGGCACCCCGATCTTCAACGCCGTGCGCCGCTCCATCGTGCGGACATAATCGGCGGCATCGGTCATCTGATCGAACGTTCCCGTGTCCAACCACGCCGTCCCCCGCGGCAACACCTCGACCTGCAGCTTCCCCGCCTCCAGATACGCCCGGTTGATGTCCGTGATCTCATACTCACCGCGCGCACTGGGCTGCAGGTTCCGAGCGATCTCGATCACATCATTGTCATAGAAATACAGCCCAGGCACCGCATAGTTACTCTTCGGAACGACCGGCTTCTCCTCCAAAGAGATCGCCCGCCCCTCCTCATCGAACTCGACCACACCATACGCAGACGGCTCCGCCACCCAGTACGCGAACACCGCCCCACCATCCAGACCCGTGAACCGCGACAACCGCGACCCCAACCCCGGCCCGTACAACAGGTTGTCACCCAGCACCAACGCGACATCATCCCCACCGATGAAATCCGCACCGATCGTGAACGCCTGCGCCAGACCATCCGGCGACGGCTGCTGCGCGAACGAGATCGACACCCCGAACTGCGACCCATCACCCAACAGCCGCTCGAAATGCTCCGCATCATGCGGCGTCGTGATCACCAGAATGTCCCGAATACCCGCCAGCATGAGCGTCGACAACGGGTAATAAACCATCGGCTTGTCATACACCGGAATCAACTGCTTGGACACACCAAGCGTGATCGGATGCAGACGCGTACCAGAGCCCCCCGCAAGAATGATGCCTTTCACGCCTCCATGTTGTCACATGCACGGCTTCGGTCCCGGTGCCCGACGATGCGGGCGCGTGGTCAGGCGTTGCCGATCCGCGCGGGATATCCTGATCCGGTTCGTGCGCGAGAGGGTCGGGGAGACACATGGGAATGCTGGAGCTGCTCTGGCCCGCGACGGTTCTGGTCCTGGTGTACGCCGTTCTCGGCGGCACGCTGGCTCGATTGATCGGGCTGCGCGGCCTGTGGGCCGCTGCCGCCGCACCGGTCTTCGCCACCACCGTCATCGGGGGCGCGAGCATCATCGCCGGTTGGCTGGGCATCGGGTGGTCGGTCCTGCCGTGCCTCGCTGTCGCCGCGGTCATCGCGATCGGCATCGTGCTCGTCCGGCGGTGGGTCGGGCGTCCGGTCTCGTGGCGCCGACCGAGTGCACGCTGGCCGGGTGCAGGCTGGTGGACTCTCGGCGCAGCCGCCGCTGCGGCAGTGGTGCTGACGATCCAGGTGACCCTGGTGATCGGACAGCCGAATGCGATCTCGCAGACATTCGACAACGTGTTCCACCTCAACGCGATCCAGTACATCCTCGACGTCTCGGCGGCGTCGCCGCTCGAACTCGGTCAGATGACGAGCCCGACCGGTGGCTTGCCGTTCTATCCGTCCGCGTGGCACGCCACGGCGACCATCGTCGTGCAGCTCAGCGGTGCGAGCATCCCCGTCGCGGTCAACGCGCTGACGCTCGTGATCGCGGCCGTGATCTGGCCGATCGGTGCGATGCTGCTCGTGCGCGTCCTGGTCGGCGCTTCGCGCATCGCCATGGTCTCCGCCGCGATCGTGAGCGTCTCGATCCCCACGTTCCCGCTGCTGCCGATGGACTACGGCGTGCTGTATCCGTTCCAGTTGTCGTTGGCGATGCTGCCGTTCGTGCTCGCCGCGACCGCAGCGGTGCTCGGCATCGGTTCGGATGCCGAGAGACTGCATCGCGGATGGTGGGCGTTCGTCCTCGTCGGGTCGATTCCCGGTCTCGCCCTCGCGCACCCCGGCGGATTCGTCGCGTGGCTCGCGCTGTCCGTGCCGATGGTCGCGGTGTTCGCGTGGCGCACCTGGCGCTCGCGCCGCTCGGTGCGTGAGCGCAGCTGGCTCGTCGGCGGCCTCGTCGGGTACGCGATCGTCGGTCTCCTCCTGCTCAGGGTGCTCCGCCCGCCGGAGGCCGCGCGGCTCTGGCCGGTGCCGTTCCCGAAGCTGCAGGCGCTGTCCGAAGGACTGCAGCTCTCGATGTACTACGGCATCAGCGCGGTCGCCGTCGCGCTCGCGGTGCTCATCGGCCTGGTGTGGGCGATCCGGGAACGCACAGCGAAGGCGATCGTGATGGTGGCGTCCTGGCTCATCGGCCTTGGTCTGTTCATCGTGGTGACCTCCTTCGGCGGGCCGCTGTGGGATCTGCGTGACGCCCTGACCGGCAGCTGGTACAACAACTGGCAGCGACTGGCATCGGTGTTCGCGATCGCGCTGCTCCCGCTGGCGGCCTTCGGCCTCGCACGGACGGTGGAATGGGTCGAACGCCGCTGGAGGGCCGCGCGTCCCGAGGCGAACAGAGCGCGCCTCGTCGTCGGCATCGCGGCCGCGGCGATCGCCTTCCTCGTGTTCCCGCTCCCGGCTGTTCCGCGGGCGATCGCGTACGCGCAGAACGTGTTCGACCTCGACGACGACTCCGTGCTGATCAGTGCCGACGAGATGGTGCTGCTCGAGCGTCTCGACGAAACCGTTCCGGAGGGCGTGGTCATCGCGGGGAACCCCTATACCGGTGCGGGCCTGGCCTACGCGATCGGCGGTCGCGAGGTGCTCATGCCCCACATGCTCGTCGACATCTCCGACGACATGGAACTCATCAACGAACACCTCGACGATGCCCTCACTGACGGCGAGGTCTGCGACGCGGTCGACGCGCTGAACGTCGGATTCGTGCTCGATTTCGGCGAACGAGAGGTGCACCCTGACACGCATCCGCTTCCTGGTCTCGAGGACCTGGCGGATGCCGGCGTCGTCGATCTCGTCGACAGCGAGGGCGACGCGCGGCTGTATCAGATCACGGCATGCGGGCTGGGGTAGCGATCGCACGCGTGACGCGGGCACGGCCGCCGATCATTGCACCGGCCAACCAGCTCGCGCGGTAGCCCCACGCGTACCGGGACGAGATCACGCCCTGCGCCACGGCGATGCTCAACTGTGCGTTCAGCTTGCGGTAGCTCCGTGTGCGACCGAACCCGCCCGCCAGGGGCGGCGTGATGCTCCACTCCGGCGCGCGCCGTGCCTCGAGAGTGTCGACCATGAGCTGCCGCCATCCCACGTACGTCCAAAAGGTCATGCGGACGACCGCGAGCGGGGATCTCGACCCTTCGACGCGCTCCGCGAGCCGCAGCGCGTTGCGCAGCGGTGCGAGCACGCCTGCGTCTCCGGCGCGGCTCGGGTCGCCGTACACGTTCGCGTCGTGCTGGACATAGTCCTGCACGACCTCGTCGACGATCGCCGTCCCTCCACGAGTGCCCGCGATGACGGCGAGCCAGTGGTCGTGGGTCGCGACGCGGGACGGAGGATGCGGGAACGGCAGTGCATCGTCGAGCAGCGTCCGCTCGAACACGCACAGCGACCCGGTGAACTGGTTGATGAGCACCGTCGACGCCGGGCCGTGGTCGGCGCGATCCGTGACGCCGAGTTCGACGCCGCCCGGATATGTCACCAGGCGCGCCTGGCCGGAGGCCAGCGAGTGATCCTCCAGGAGAGGGAGAAGCGTCTCGAGCTTGTGCGGATACCAGTGGTCGTCCTGGTCGGCGAGCGCCACCCACGCGGCATCCGAGGGCACCGCAGCCAGCGCCTGTTCGAAGTTGCCGTAGAACCCGCGACGCCGGTCGTCGCCGATCACGACGAAGCGCTCGTCGCCGCCGGTGATCTCGTCCACGAGCGCCTCGACGGGTGCGCGCTCGCCATCCACGGAGATGACGCACGTCCAGTCCTGGACGGTCTGCGCCTGCAACGAGCTGAGCTGCCGGCGGAACAGCTCGGGGTCGGGCTGGAAAGCCGCCAACACGATGGTCCCCGAGGGGTGTCCCGCTGTCATCGTGTGGCAGTCCTCCTCAGGTGCGCGGTCGGCGTTGAGGCTAGTCTAGGTGAGCGATGCATGTGCTCTCTGGGATGACCGAACCCCGCCATCAGAGCCCTCGGCCGGGGGACGGGGTGCGTCTGTGACGGCGCGCCGGACCGTCGCCGTGTTCTCGGCGTTCGGCCCAACCGACGGCGCGGTTCAGGCCGTGGCCTCCGTGCTCGGCCAGGTCGACGAGGTCATCGTCGTCGACGACGGGTCGGGCACGGGTGCGGATGCCGCTCTGCAGCGGATCTCAGACCTGGGCGCTCGTGTAGAGCGGCTCGGCCGCAATCTCGGCATCGCGGCGGCGCTGAACCGCGGCATCGCCCTGGCGCGCGACGGCGGGGCGACGCACGTGCTCACGATGGACCAGGACTCCCATGTACCGGACGGCCTCGTCGCCGGCCTGCTCTCAGCGGCTGACGCGGCCGAGGCCGACGGCGCCCGCATCGGGGCGATCGTGCCGGAGTACTTCGCCGGCGTGCGACAGGCCAGGGGAGAGTCGCGCAACGGCTATGCGCCCGCGGCCGAGGTCATCCAGTCCGGAATGCTCATCCCCGTGACGGTGCTCGAGGACGTCGGAGCGCTGCGCGAGGACTTCTTCATCGACCTCGTCGATATCGAGTTCGAGCTGCGGCTGAAGCGGGCCGGACTGGCCGTGATCGCCGCCGACGGCGCGCGTCTCGGGCACGCGCTCGGAGCAGCCTACGAGAGGACGCTGTTCGGCCTGCCGGTGCGGGTGCCGGGGATCCCGCCGGTGCTGACGCTGAGCACGCCGTTCCGGTACTTCTACCGCGTCAGGAACCGGCTCGTGATCGATCGTGAGTACTTCCGTGCCATGCCGACGCGGATTCTGCGCGACACGCTGTTCGACGGCATCCATTTCCTCGACGTGCTCCGAGTGGCGCGGCCGAGGCGGGCCATGTGGCGGGTGTTCCGCGTCGCCGTGGTCGCGGCCGTCCGCGGGCGCATGGGCGCGATGCCGCAGGGCCTGCGCGAGATCGCAGGGACGATCCGCTGGTCGGCCGCACCGGTCGGGCGGCCGGACGCCTCGGTCGAGAGGCCGGACGCATGAGCCGCAGGCAGGTCGCCGGTCGGTTGAGCGGATTCACGATCTCGGTCATCATCGTCACGCTCGTCGGCATCGTCTCGATGCCGGTCCTGATCGACGCGCTGGGCAAGGCGACCTGGGGCAACCTTTTTGTGATCCAGAGCGTGGCGCAGTTCGGGGGCATCGTGGTCTCGTTCGGGTGGGGCGCGACGGGCGCTGCCAGCGTCGCGTCCATGATGGCCGACGAGCGCACCGGTTTCTATCGCTCGTCGCTGCGCATCCGGGCGGTGCTGTACGTCATGACCTTCCCGGTCGTCCTCATCATCCTCTTGGCGCTGCTGGGCGGCGGGATGTGGCTCGAATCCGTGCTCGGGGCTGCCGTCTATCTGCTGCCCAGCGTGGGCGCGGCGTGGTACTTCATCGGCACGGGCAGCGCGACCCGCCTGATCCGTTTCGACACCCTGCCGATCGTCGGCGGCGCAGTCCTCGGTGTCATCGGCGCCGTGGTCACGGGGGAGCTGTGGGTCTATCTCGTCGGTCAGGGTCTGGGGTACCTCGTCGGGGTCTCATCGTCCGCACTCGTCATCCTGCGCGGCGCGCCGGCGGGACCCGCCCCAGTGCCGTGGCGCGACGCCCTGATGGCGCAGCGGCATGCCGTGCTCGCGACGCTGACGAGCAGTCTCTACGTGACGCTCCCGATCGTCGCGGTGCAGATCTTCCTCCCGGCGGCCACGCCCGTCTACGGCCTCGCCCAGCAGCTGTTCCGATACGCGTCTGTCGCCTTCCAGCCCGTGCAGCAGTTCTTCCAGAGCTGGGTTCCCGAGCGCGGGGCCGACCTCGCCGCACGGTGCCGCACCGCGACATGGGCGGCCGCCGGGATCGCGACGCTCGGCGGGATCGCGATCGCCGTCCTGTCGCCGGTGCTCTCACTCCCGCTGTCGAGCTTCCAGATCCAGGTGCCATTCGCGCTGTCGATCCCGCTCGGGGTGGCCTTCATCGGGATCGGCGTCGCTGCCGTGGTGGGATACGCGTGCTTGGTCGTGCTGGGGCGGGTCTCGGCGCTCGCCGTGTCGACGCTGGTCGGCGCCCTGGTCGGCGCGCCGCTGATCCTCCTGTTCGCGGCTCTCGGCTCCCTGCCGATGGTCGCGTGGTCGGTGGCCGTATCCGAGCTGTGCGTGGCCGGCTACCAGCTTCTCGTCCTGCGTCGAGCACTGGCGGAACGGAGGATGCCGGCATGACCGGGGTGAGCGTCTGCATGGCGACCTACAACGGCGCGCGCTACCTGCGCGAGCAGCTGGACTCGATCCTCGCCGAACTCGAACCGACGGACGAGGTCGTGATCGTCGACGATGCCTCTTCGGACGGCACGGTCGCTCTGCTGGAGGCCTACGACGACTCGCGCGTGCGCGTGTTCGCCCGCGACGTCAATCGCGGCTACGTGCGCTCGTTCGAGGAGGCGCTCACGCGCGCGACCGGCGACGTCCTCATGCTCTCGGACCAGGACGACGTCTGGATCCCCGGCAGGCGTGCCCTGCTGGTCGCCGCGCTCGACGAGCGTGCCGTCGCAGCATCCAATCTCGTCCTGCTGTCCACCGGCGCACCGCTGCGGTCGCCTCTGACACGCCGCGACTGGCTGCTGCGCGCCGGCGGAGGCGCGCACCGCTGCCGCAACCAGCTCAGACTCCTGCTCGGCGACGCACCGTACTTCGGATGCGCGATGGCGATCCGTCGCGACTTCCTCCCGGTCGCGCTGCCGTTCCCCGACGGGCTGACGGAGTCGCACGATCTGTGGCTGGCCACCGTCGCGAACACCGCCGGCGAACTCGTGCACGTCGAGCAGCCGACACTGCGTCGGCGTGTGCACGGAGAGAACGCGTCGAGCGACCGCCCACGCGGCATCCTGCCGGCGCTTCGCTCCCGCCTTCTGCTGGTCCGGCTGTGGCGCGAGGCCCGGCGCCGGGTGCGCACTCAGGCCTGAGCGGCCACCATCCTCGCAGGCCGGTGCCTGGCGAGCCGCATCACCGGCCGTTCGATCACGAACCAGCTCGCCATGGCGAGCAGCGCCGTCACCGCTGTCGTGATCAGCAGATACACCAGCACGCCGAACTGCGCACCGCCGAAGATGTACACCAGCTGCTGCATGGGCCACGCATAGATGTAGAAGCCGTAGGAGATGTCGTTGCGCGCGATCCACGCGGGCTGCGGGACGACCGTCGACAGGTAGAGCAGCGCGTAGCACAGAAGGGGAGCCGCCAGGGGGCCGCCGAGCACCGGCACGAACGCCATCAGGACGGCGGCGACCGGAATCGACAGGATGCCGATGAGCGAAACCAACCCCCAGCGCTGGACCACCAGATACACGAGAGAGCCGCCGAGGAAGTACGGCAGCAACCGGGCGAGAAGGTCGAAGTCGCCGTCCAGGCCGCCGGAGAGTCCGGCGGCGGTGGCCGCACGGACGGCGACCGCGCCGGCCCACAGGACGAGCGTCAGCAGCACCGAGCGGCGGAAGATCGCGAACGCGCCGAGCACCCACACGACCAGGTAGCAGATGAACTCGAAGTACAGCGTCCACAGCGACCCGTTCCAGGCATCCGGATAGGGCAGCGTGCTCAACGACGACCCGATCGCGTAGTGATCGATGTGCAGGAACAGGTTGCCCCAGATGTACTCGAGCGGCGTGGTCGGCGTCGTCAGATAGCCGTCGAGCGTTCCGGTGGTCGCGAGCTGGGCGATCGAGCCGAACACCGCAGCTGTCAGGGCGAGGCACACGAGGAACGCGGGCATGATGCGGGCGATGCGGTGGACCAGGAAGGTCCCGGCATCCGTCCGAAGCCGGGATCGCGTGATCAGAAAGCCGCTGATGACGAAGAAGCCGATGACGGCCCAGCCGCCCAGGTTCTCGCCGTTGAAGCCGGGGGCCCAGTTCAGACCCGCCGTGTAGAACGCGTGCGCGACCAGCACGAGGAACGCCAGGATGAGCCGGAACAGGTTCAGGCTGTTGCTCCGGAACGGGAACTCCCGTGGCGTGGTCAGGTCTGCGCTCACTTCAGCAGATTCCGCTGCGCCATCTCGTCGAGCGAGCGCTGGTACGCGTCCTGCTCGATCGGCTCGGTGAGCACCCACTCGGCGAACGCCGCGACGCCGTCGCGGAAGGCGACCTGCGGGGTGAAGCCCAGCACACGGGTCATGCGCGACGTGTCGGCGATGTTGTGCCGGATGTCTCCGAGCCGGTAGTTGCCCGAGATCCGGGTGGGCACCTCGCGTCCGAGGGAGGCGAACAGCGCCGCGACGACCTCATTGACGGTCGTGCCGACGCCGGAGCCCACATTGAGGGTCTCGCCGGCCGCAGCCGCCTCGGTCGCCGCGAGGAAAGTGGCCTCCACGACATCGTCGATGTAGACGAAGTCGCGGCTCTCCTCGCCGTCCTCGAAGATGTTGATCTCCTTGCCCTGCCGGATCAGGGTGGAGAAGATCGACAGGATGCCGGTATAGGGGTTCTTCAGCGATTGACCCGGCCCGTACACGTTCTGGTACCGCACCGACACCGGTTCGACGCCGATCGTCGGGGCGACGGTCATGATCATCGCCTCCTGCATCTGCTTGGTGATGCCGTACAGGGACGAGGGGTGCAGCAGCGCCGATTCGTCGGTCGGGATGAGCTCCAGCTCGCCCTCGCCGGGGTGATGCACCTGGAAGTCGCCGGCGGCCATGTCGGCATCCGCCCGGTGCTCGGGGTACACGACGCGACCGTCGGCGGTGCGGTAGGCGCCCTCGCCGTAGATCGAGCGGGACGAGGCGATCACGATGCGCCGGACGTCGTGCTGCTCGTTGGTCAGGAGGTCGAGCAGCTTCGCGGTTCCGCCGACGTTCGTCTCGACGTAGCGGTCGATCTCGTACATCGACTGCCCTGTGCCGGTCTCGGCGGCCAGGTGGATCACGACGTTCGCGCCGTCCAGTGCACGGCGCAGGTCGTCCTTCGATGTGACGCTTCCGCGCACCACGGTCGCCGTGCCGTCCAGCGATCGCAGCAGCGGCGACGCTTCAGGGTCGTCGCCGTGCACCTGGGGGAGCAGGGAGTCCAGGACGGTCACGCGGACCCCAGCGCGCACGAATCGCTGCGCGAGACGGGTGCCGATGAAGCCGGCGCCTCCGGTGATCAGAACGTGGTCGGCCATGAGGGGAGTCTCTCCAATCGGGCCCCACCTCGCATGCTTCCGCTACAGGGCGAAGATGTGAGCCAGAGTCGACTTTAGCCCAGCGGCGTTGCCGTGCCTGAGAACTCCCGGCAGTTCGGTGATCGCGTGCAGCCTCGCCAGGATCCGCATCCGCGTCACTCTGGCGGTGCGCCTCCAGCCCTTCTCCGCCGCTTGGCGTCGAGCGGCCGCGTAATAGGTGCGCTCATCGCTGAAGCGACGACCGTCCAGCAGAGTCTTCTGCGAGGCGCTGCCGCTGTGGCGCCGGTAGGAGAACGCCAGCGTCGGCGAATAGGCGAGGGATCCGCCCTGGAACGCGATGTCGACGAGGAGCGCGAGATCCTGGATGATCGGCAGCCCGTCACGGAAGTCGACCCGACGCAGGGTGTCGGTGCGGAACGTGAGCGACGGCCAGTACAGCCAGTTGCCGCGGAGCAGGCTCGTGGCCATGTCCTGGCCCGTGAGCACCGTCTCGTCGCGGGGGGAGAGCATGCGCTGCTTGATGCGATCCGCGAGCGGCAGCACGACCGTGCCGTTCTCGTCGATGACCTGGACGCCCGGTTGGACGACGTCCACGTCGGGGTGCCGTTCGATGATGCCGGTGATGACATCCACGTAGTTCGGGTGCAGCAGGTCATCGCACCCGAGAATGGCCACGTGGCGCCCTGTCGCCCGGCGGATCGCCTCACGATAGTTCTCGGTGATCCCGAGATTCGTCTCGTTCCGGATGTAGGTGATCCGCGGGTCCGTCTCGGCTCGCAGTCGCTCGCCGACCGAGACGTCCGGGTAGCAGTCGTCGATGACTGTCAGCTCCCACTCCGGGTTGCGCTGGGCGCGGACCGAGTCGATGGCATCGAAGAGAAGGCCCGGTTCCCCCCAGTAGGGAATGAAGATCTGCAGAGTCATGGCAGGAACATCATAGGTCGCTATCCCGGAGGAGCCCCGGAAGGCGGGCGCGCAGAAGGTTCACTGCCTGGCCTGGATACGATGGTGGTATGGATCTCCTTGTCGTCGGGTCGGGTTTCTTCGGCCTCACTATTGCCGAGCGTGCTGCGAATGCTGGTCGTAAGGTCACTGTCATCGATCGTCGTCATCACATCGGTGGGAATGCGTACAGTGAGGCGGAGCCGTCGACGGGGATCGAGGTGCACCGGTATGGGGCGCATCTGTTCCACACGTCGAATGCGACGGTGTGGGAGTACGTGAACCGGTTCACGTCGTTCACGGGTTATGTGCACCGGGTGTACACGAATCACAAGAGCGTGGTGTTCCCGATGCCGGTGAATCTGGGCACGATCAATCAGTTCTTCCAGGCGGCGTATTCGCCGGCTGAGGCGCGGGCGCTGGTGCGGGAGCAGGCGGGGGAGTTCGATGTCGCGACGGCGGCGAACTTCGAGGAGAAGGGCATCGCTCTGGTGGGGCGTCCGTTGTTCGAGGCGTTCTTCCGTGATTACACGGCGAAGCAGTGGCAGACGGACCCGCACAAGCTGTCGGGGGACATCATCAGCCGGTTGCCGGTGCGGTACACGTATGACAACCGGTACTTCAATGACACGTGGGAGGGTCTGCCCACGGACGGGTACACGGCGTGGTTGGAGCGGATGGCGGATCATCCGAACATCGAGGTGCGCCTGAATGTGGACTTCTTCGACGAGTCGCAGCCGTTGAACAAGAAGGCGATGGTCGGTCAGGTTCCGATCGTGTACACCGGCCCGGTGGATCGGTATTTCGAGTACACCGAGGGGGCGTTGAGCTGGCGGACGCTGGACTTCGAGGAGGAGGTCCTCGAGATCGGTGATTTCCAGGGCACGAGTGTGATGAACTACCCGGACATGGATGTCCCGTTCACGCGGATCCACGAGTTCAAGCACTTCCACCCGGAGCGCAAGGACATCTTCGCGCAGGACCGCACCGTGATCATGCGGGAGTTCTCCCGGTTCGCCGAGCGCACCGACGAGCCGTACTACCCGGTGAACACCGCGGACGACCGTGCCGGGCTGCTCGCGTACCGTGAGCTCGCGAAGGGCGAGAAGGACGTGTACTTCGGCGGACGCCTGGGCACGTACCAGTACCTCGACATGCACATGGCCATCGGCTCCGCGCTGTCCATGTGGAACAACCAGCTCTCCTAGACTCGATACCGTGAGTCACACTGCCGTCGGGGCGCCGGGGAAGTCCCGGCGATACCTGCATTCGCTGTGGCTGCTGTCGGCCCGCGACCTCAAGGTCCGCTACTCCACCAGCTTCCTCGGCTACGTCTGGTCGGTCCTGGATCCGCTCGTCATGAGCCTGATCTACTGGTTCGTGTTCACGCAGGTCTTCCAGCGCTCGGTGGGCGACGAGCCGTACATCGTCTTCCTCATCACCGCGCTGCTGCCGTGGGTGTGGTTCAACGTCGCGGTGTCGGACTTCACTCGCGCGTTCAAGAAGGACGCCCGCCTGGTCCGCTCGACGAACATCCCGCGGTCCATCTGGATCAACAGGATCGTGCTGAGCAAGGGCATGGAGTTCCTGTTCTCCCTCCCCGTGCTCGTCGGCTTCGTCGCCGTCAACCTGATCGTCGAGACGGATCCGGCCAAAGTCGTGACGATCGGCTGGGGCATCCTCTGGTTCCCGGTCGCCGTCCTGCTGCAGATCGTGCTCCTGGTCGGACTCGGTCTGCTCATCGCCCCGCTGTGCGTCCTGTACAACGACCTCGAGCGCACGACGGCGCTGATCCTGCGTGCGCTGTTCTACGCCTCGCCGATCATCTACGGCGTCCAGGATCTGCCTGCGCCCTTCGACACGCTGGGGGCGTTCAATCCGCTCGCCGGCATCATGACCCTCTACCGCATGGCGTTCTTCCCCGACCAGTGGGAGCCGGTGGCCGTGATCGCGAGCGTCGTGATCAGCTTCGGCATCCTGATCCTCGGTGCCTGGTCGTTCCGCGGGCTCGAGCGCACCGTGCTGAAGGAGCTGTGATGGCCGCGGCGATCGAAGTGCGAGACCTGGGCGTCCGATTCCGGCGGAACCGCCGCGGACGGCGGAACTTCAAGGACATCTTCGCCGACGCCACCCGTCGGTCGCGTCCCGGCGAGTTCTGGGCGCTGCGCAACGTCTCGTTCGACGTGCAGCCGGGAGAGTCGATCGGCGTCGTCGGCCGCAACGGCCAGGGCAAGTCCACGCTCCTGCGTCTGGTCGCCGGCGTCCTGCTGCCTGACGAGGGCGACGTCCGCGTGAACGGCGGGGTCGCGCCGCTGATCGAGCTCACCGGCGGTTTCGTCAACGATCTCAGCGTGCGCGAGAACGTGCGGATGATGGCCGGGCTGCATGGCATGTCCCGCGCCGAGATCGCCCGCCGCTACGACGGGATCATCGAGTTCGCGGAGCTCGAGGGCTTCGAGGAGACTCCGTACAAGCACCTGTCCAGCGGGATGAAGGTGCGCCTCGCGTTCTCCGTCGTGTCGCAGCTCGACGAGCCGATCCTGCTCGTCGACGAGGTGCTCGCCGTGGGCGACAAGGGCTTCCGGGAGAAGTGCTACGGCCGCATCGACGAACTGCTCGCCGAGGGCCGGACCATGTTCTTCGTGAGTCACAACGAACGAGATCTGCGTCGGTTCTGCACCCGCGGGCTGTACCTCGACCGCGGCGGGCTCGTGCTGGACGGTCCGCTCGAAGACGTGCTGGACCGCTACAACGCCGACCTCGGACTCTGAGCCTGCCGAAGAGCCTGTTCAGAGCCCGACGATATCCCGCAACGTCTGCAGCGTGGACGCCGCGGTGCTCTGCGCCCCTGCGACATCGGAGCCGCTCCGGTACGCGTTCTGCAGATTGTCCAGGGCGGTGAGGTAGTTCGACACCCCGCTGGACCAGTCAGCGGAGATCGAGCTCGGTGCCGGCGTGTCCGAGAGCACTTCGGCATCCGCGCGGAGGAAGCCGATGTCGGTGGCCGCCTGCTCGCCACCAGCCTCGGCGGCGTACTGCAGACCCGTCACGCCGTCGTCGAGTCGCGGCTGCACCTGAGCGGCGAAGTCGTCGACATCCGGATCGGGAACCGGGGGAGCGGGCTCCTCCGGTTCTGCGGTGGGCGTCGGCGTCGGAGTGGGCGTCGGTGTCGGAGTCGCCGTGGGAGTCGGCGTCGGCGTATCCGACGCCGTTGGGCTCGGGCTCGGCGTCGCCGATTCGGACGGCGTCGGCGACGGCGTCTCGTCGGCCTGGAAGCCGCTCGGAAGCACGAACACCAGGAACACCACGGCGATCGCGAGGGCGATGCCGGCGAGGGCGGAGATGAGCCAGATCTTTCCGCTGCTGTTCTTCTTCGGCGGGAAGTACCAGACGGCCTCCTGCTGAGGGGCGTCTCCTGGCTGCGGGTCGTTCGTCATCACGCCTCCAGCGGGGGCATCGGCTTCCAGCTCCGGTCACGGCCGAGCCTGCCGCCGTCTCGGATGCCGCGGAAGAGGTTGCTCGTGCCGCGAACGGTGCGTTCGACGAAGACGAGCCGGATCAGTTCCTTGAAGAATGTCGCTGTCGTACCCAGCCCGAACAGCACGGGGTTGTACACGCCGTTCACGCGGTAGTACTGCTTGATGAAGGCGCGGTTGCGCATGATGTAGTACCGGTAGGCATTGCTGGACGCGTTCAGGTGCCGCACGCCCATGTCCCACTGCCGGATCTCGCGCGTGCGTCGCAGGACGAACTCATCCACGATCACGGCGGTCGTCCTGCGCGAGGCGAGCCAGCCGTAGGTCTGGTCGTCCCAGTAGATGAAGAAGCGAGGGTCGGGCAGGCCGATCTGCTGGACGATCGAGCGGTGGATGAACATGCCTTCGAAGCATCCGCTGTTCATCTCCTTGAAGCCGGATGCGTCGAAGCCGGCCGGGGCGAAGGGGATCGGGATGCCCATCCGCTCCGCGATCTTGTACTGCCAGTAGAACTCGCTGCCGTCGTAGTCGTAGCGGCGGCCCTGGATGCTCTTGAACCTCGGTGTCCAGGCGCCCATGCGCGCGAGGCCGTCCTGGACGACCTCGACGTCGTCATCCATCATCCAGACCCATTCGGAACCCAGCTCGTACGCCGTGCGCATGCCCTCGCTGAAGCCCCCGGAACCGCCGGTGTTCTCATCCAGGCGGCGGTACACGATCTCGGTGCCGATCGTCGATCGGAAGGACTCGACCACCTCGGTGGTGTCATCCGACGACGCGTTGTCGATGACGACGACGTGCCCCGGCTTCGGGTCCATGCGGGAGATGCTGGTCAGCAATCCGGTCAGCAGATGGGAGCGGTTGAAGGTGACGATGACGATCGTCGCCGAGGCCGGATCGAACATGGCGGAGGTCATGCCTTCTCCTCGAAGGTCTGCTGCCAGGAGGCGTCGGACACCAGGTCAGGAAGGGCCTCGCGGTACTGCTGCTGCAGTTCGGGCCAGCGGCGCTGCAGCTGGGAGTGCAGGCGCATGGTCTCGCGCAGCATGCTGCGGAATCGGGCGCGATCGCGCGTGTAGATGTTCTTGCCGGAGCCATCGGCCGCGCTGACGAGCGCGCTGTCGAAGTGCGGCAGACGCCACCAGTGCGCATCGCCCTTGCCGAACTCCACCTCGGGCTGCGCCACGTTCGCCGGGTCCGGGCGGTGCAGCCAGTGCGAGACGAGCGTCGACAGCGTGAACCAGCGCAGCTTCAGGCCGGTCGGGCTGTCGAACTCGTTCTTCTTGAGCTGCTTGTACACCTGGCGGCCATGGCGCGAGTGCAGGACGGTGGTGGGATCCCGGTGCACGATCGTCTCCGGGTACTCCGCGGCCAGCGCGCGGGCGGCAGGCATCGCCGTCGCCAGATTGCCGCGCATGTGGTCGGGCCCCGACAGCACGTCGCGCAGCGCCTGGGCGCGCAACGCGACGGGGTAGTACTGCATCATCATCAGGTGCTTGAGGTCGACGCGACGACTGTGACGGATCAGTCGCCCGCCGCGCGCGACTCCGGAGTGCAGGAGAGCTGCGACGATGCGGTTGCGCGCGTGGAAGTACGCCTGCCAGTCGATCGAATCGTCCTTGTTGATCCAGGACACATGCCACAGGGCGACACCGGGCATCGACACGGTCGGGAAGCCGGCCTCACCGGCGCGGAGGCAGAACTCCGCGTCGTCCCACTTGATGAACGCCGGCAGCGACAGGCCGACCTCGCGGATCGCGTCCAGCGGGATCAGGCACATCCACCAGCCGTTGTAGTCGGCATCCATGCGCATGTGCAGCAGCGGCGTCTGACGCAGGTTGGCGGCACCGAAGTCGTGCGGCATCTCCTCCTGGTAGAGGTTGCGCCACATGAAGGGCACCTCGTCGACGACCTCGGCCCAGCCGTGCAGCTTGGGGCGGTCGAGCAGATCGAACATGTGCCCGCCGACGAGGACGGGGTTGGTCGCGTAGCGCGCGAACATGATCGAGCGCCGCAGCGACTCCGGCTCGATGCGGACGTCGTCGTCGAGCAGCTGGACGAAGTCGCTCTCCGGGCGCTGCAGGGTCTCGTGCATCGCCCTGGCGAATCCGCCGGAGCCGCCGAGGTTGGGCTGACGGATGATGTCGAGCGTGTCGCCGAGGCGCTCGGCGACCTCCCCGTACCCGGCCTCCTCAGCGACGAGCTGTGTGCCCTGGTCGATCAGGAAGATGCGGTCGACGAGCTCGAGAACCTCGGGGGCGTCGGCCAGTGCGGTGAGCGTCGAGACGCAGTAGTCCGGCTTGTTGTACGTCGTGATGCCGATCGAGGCCTTGCCCGTGCGCGTCGGCTCCTGCTCGGTCGTCCATTCGGCGCCCTCGAGCACGGCGTGCTTCTCGTCGGCGACCACGTCGAACCAGATCCATCCGCCGTCGCTGAACTGCGTGAGCGAGAGGTCGAAGCTGCTGGTGGCGTCGCCGGTGACCTCCTGCGTCGCGACGCGCTGCTGGACGCCGGCGCCGTTCGAGCGATAGACGAGGATGGTCGCCGGTCCGCTGGTGTGCACGGTGAGGCGCACTTCGCGAACGCTCGTCCAGTGCTGCCAATAGGACGCAGGGAAGGCGTTGAAGTAGGTGCCGAGAGAGACGCGTCGGCCGGCGACGATGCGTGCGCGGTTGCGCCCGAGGATGTTGCCCAGGTGCGCGCGCGAGGAGACTCGCACGGCTTCGCCCTCGATGGTCGACCACGTCTCAGGGTCGGCGTACAGCGGCAGCAGGTCGGGGTCACGATCGAGCGGGAAGACGACGTTCTGCAGGACGTGGGTCACGTGATGATCTCTCCGGGTGGGGCGACGCGCGCCGACGTGGCATGCCGACGGGCGGCTCAGGCGAGCAGAGACAGCCTACCTGCCCGATCTTGGGATCCCCGGAGCCGTGGCGGGGCTCAGCCGGATCAGCGCTGCGGGGGGAGCGTGGGGATGGCACCCGTCTGCGCCGCGTCGATGTTCTCCCGCCAGGACCGGGACTGTCCGGCCCGCAGCGCGCACAGCACGAGCATGAACCAGCCGAGATCCGACAGCGTGAAGCTCTCGAACATCGAGTCGATCGCCAGCGTCACCAGGATCAGCGGCGTCCACGCGTACACGACCGACCGGCGCGAGCTGGCGACCAGCCAGGACCGGACCAGTGCCACACCGCCCAGCAGCAGGAACAGGACGAGACCTGCGGCGCCGAGTTGCAGCAGGACGTCGAAGTACGCGTTCAGGGCGGTCGCGTGCTGCTGATCGAGCACATAGTTCAGAGAGTTGAACGGGTACTCGCCGCGCTGCCACGGGCCGAACCACCCCCATCCCTGCATCGGCTTGATCGCGACGAAGTCGAGGATCCGGTTCCACAGATCGGCGCGCATCGAGAAGTCCGATCCAGCGCCGAGCCAGGCGATGATGGGATGCCGCAGCAGGAACGCGACGGCCAGCGCCGCGATCGCGAGCCCCGCGAGCACCCACTGGACCACGGCTCGATGCGCGTGCGCCGTGTGCCGGACGATCGTGAGAGCCGCCGTGGCCACGCCGACGCCCGCCGCGAGCACGAGCACGGTCGGCGATGCCGACAGCAGGGCGAGGAAGCCGGCGAGTGCGATCGACGGCACGGCGACGGGGGAGGTCACGGACTGGGTGCGCCACTCGATCACGAAGGTGATGAGGGCGAGCACGGCGACGAAGCCGAGCATGTTGCGGGTGCCGAAGATGCCCTGGATCGGTCCGCCGGAGGCGAGGGCTCCTTCGATGTCGAGGAACGTGATCGGGAGGTCGAGCAGGATTCCCGAGAGGATCTCGATCCCCAGCGAGATCGAGAGCAGCACCCGCAGGGTGTCGCCGATCGCCCGCACCGTCTGCAGGGTGTCACGGATGTGGCCGATCGTGATCGCGAGCACCGCGTAGCCGAGCAGCGACAGCCAGGCGAACACGGTGTCGCCGCGGTCGGTCGTCCAGATCACGCTGATCAGAGCCAGGGCGAGGAACGCGAGCAGCGAAGAGGGCGCCAGCCGCAGCAGCGACAGCTCCTCCCGGCGCACGATGAGGATCGCCACCCCGATCGCGCACAGGACGAAGATGATCGCCGCCAGAGTCACGGTCGACGTCATCCGCTCGATCGCGAACGAGCCGAAGACCGCCATCAGGGCCGTGAGCGTGAACGCCCTGGCCATCTCGACGGAACCGAGCAGACGCGCCAGGTGCAGGCGCGCGCTCATGGCACCCGCCGCGCGCCGCGGCCGCGCTCGGTGATCCTGACCTGTTCGCTGAGGCCGACGCCCACCAGTGGCACGGACTTCATCTTGAACGACAGCATCACCAGCAGCAGCCATCCCCACAGCATGATCGGCGTGGATTCGCTCAGCCCCTGCACGAGCAGCACGGTCGTGTACAGGATCGGCAGCAGGGTGACGGGCGAGAACGGACGGTCGGCGCGCAGATCCCAGCGCGGCCGATCGACGGCGAAGAACCAGGAGCGCCAGAGGAGAGCGCCGTACGCCACCGCCATCAGCACGAGACCGACGATGCCGAGCTGGAACAGCACGTCGATCCACATGTTGTGGGCGTGGAACACCGTGATGCCGTGGTCGACGATCCAGCCGTCGAAGGCCGGGTCCGTCGGCACCCACGGGCTGGAGAACCCGAGTCCGATCACCGGGCTCTCGGCGGCCTTGTCGAGCACCACGGCCCAGATCTTGTCGCTGCGCCCGGTGAGATCGGCCGACCGCCCCAGCATCGCGAGGATCGGCCGGTACAGCAGTAGGGCCGCGACGACGATCACCACGAGGATGCCGAGGCACCAGGCGTACACCTTCGCACGTCCGCGCGGGGTGCTGGTGCGACGGATCAGCAGGGCGATGAGGAGCACCGCCGCGGCCGCGAAGGCGCAGATCCAGGCGGTGGCTGACGAGGCGCGCACGAAGAAGAACGCCGCCAGCAGCATCCACAGCCCCAGCGTGGTCCGCCAGCGCGCACCGAGCGAGAAGCGGATGCCGAAGGCGATGATCGCGAACAGGGAGAGGAAGGCGAGAAGGTTCGCGTTGCCCACGATGCCCTGCAGGCGACCGCCGTCGAAGAGGTTGTCGCGGACCCAGTACAGCTGCGGATCGATCTTGCCACCGGGCAGAACGACGAAGTTGGGCAGGATCGGCCCGTGCACGACGAGCGAAGCCCACAGCTCGATCGCCAGCGACAGCCCGAGGATCCACTTGAACGCGGATGCGAGCGCGCGGAGGATCTCCTGCCAGCTCAGGGCGTGCGCGACGAACAGGGCGTTCACCGTCACTGCGGCCAGAAGCACCCACGTGATCAGCGTCGGCACACGCCAGCCGGACCAGGCCACCGACAGCAGCGCGAACGCGGTGTAGGCGAGCGCCGCCCACGGCAGTCGACGCCACAGGAAGGGCGCCGGCTCCGAGCGCGCCAGCATCGGGATGCCGATCGCGAGCGTCGAGAGTGTGAGCACGACGATGACGACGCCGGCACCGATCGGGCCGACCAGGTTGTACACGGCGGAGTGCGCGAACGTCGCGATCAGCACGAGGGCGATGTAACCGCGCAACAGCAGATGCCCCGTCGACTCGCGCTCCGGCGCGGTGGGCGGGGCTGCCACGGGATGCTTCGTGTACTGCGCCATCGGGATTCAGGCTACCGCGCGCGCTCGGGCATCCGCTGTGCCGCGCGCGTGGCTCTACGCTGGTGGCATGCTGTTGAGTCTCTCGAACGTGCCTCGCGACTACGCGTGGGGATCGACCACTCTCATCGCCGAGTTGGAGGGCCGCTCGCCCTCCGGCGCTCCGGAGGCCGAAGTCTGGTTCGGCGACCACCCTGGCGACCCGGCCGACGTCGCAGACGGCGGCACGCTGGACGCCGTCACCGGAGGGTCTCTGCCGTATCTGCTGAAGATCCTCGCGGCCGGTGGCCCGCTGTCGATCCAGGTGCACCCGACCATCGCGCAGGCAGAGGACGGCTGGGCCAGGGAAGCCGGTCTCGACGCGGACGATCCGGCCCGCAACTACCGCGACGACAACCACAAGCCCGAACTCATCGTCGCCCTCAGCGAGCGGTTCGAGGCCCTGGGCGGCCTGCGGCCGGTCGCCGACACCCTGCGTCTGCTCGATTCGCTCGGCGACGGCGCGGGCGTGCGCGCGCTGCGCGCGCACCTGACGGGGGAGGGCGGAGTGCGGAACGCGATCGCGTGGCTGCTGTCCGGGGACGCTACCGCGGAGGTCGCCGAGATCTCCGCGGCGCTCGCCGCGGCATCCGACCCGGAGTTCGACGACGCGCTGCGCGCGATCCGCGTCGTGTCCGAGCGATACCCCGCCGACCCCGGCGTCGTCGTCGCCCTGCTGATGAACCACATCGTGCTGCGGCGGGGCGAGGGGATCTTCCTGCGTGCCGGCCTGCTGCACGCCTACCTCTCCGGCCTCGGGGTCGAGATCATGGCCGCCAGCGACAACGTCCTGCGCGGCGGACTCACCCCCAAGCACATCGACGTCCCCGAGCTGCTGAGCGTGCTGGATCCGACCCCGGCGATCGTGCCGGTCCTCGCGCCCAGCGACGCGCCCGTGACGTCGTACCCCGTCGACGTCGACGACTTCGCGCTGCGTCGCGTGACGCTCGCGGGGGAACCCGTGAGCGTCGAGGTGGAGTCGCCCGCCATGATCCTCGCCACGTCAGGATCGGTCACGGTGTCCGGTGCGGATGCCGAGGAGCACCCCGTCGAGGTCGGCACCGCGCTGTTCGCCTCCGACGAGACCGCCCTCACGCTCTCGGGTACGGGCGAGGCCTTCATCGCGCAGCCCGGCTGAGCCGAGCTGCGCGCATCCGGTCTCGACACGCCCGGCGCGACACGCCGATGAGCGTTCAAGAACCTTCAAGACCCGCTTGAGGGTTTATTCTCCGCGACTTGACCGGGGCGAATGACACGGGTGTAATTAGTTGAGCAAGGCCCGGTGGGGGGCAACTGACAGGGCAAGGAGAGCGACATGACGGGTTACCGTTCCGACGTTCCCGAGAACTGGTTCGTCGATCCAGTCAACCTCGGCGTTCCCGGGGTCAGGCGCATCGACGCCGAAGAAGAGAACACGCTCGCGTGGCAGACCGATGCACTGTGCGCGCAGACGGACCCGGAGGCGTTCTTCCCCGAGAAGGGCGGATCGACCCGCGACGCCAAGCGCATCTGCACGTCGTGCGATGTCCGCGGCGAGTGCCTCGAGTACGCCCTGAGCAACGACGAGCGCTTCGGCATCTGGGGCGGTCTCTCCGAGCGCGAGCGCCGCAAGCTCAAGCGCCGCGCCAGCTGAGTCATAGCTTCGCAGGCGCGCCGGTCGCGGTCAGGGCGACAGCGTCGCCAGGCGCTTAGGCTGGCCAGGCCATGCCAGCCCGACTTCATGCCGTCATCGTCGCGCGATCCGGCGCGACCGCCCGCGCGCAGTTGCTTCGAACGATCGATGCGCTCGCCGCCCAGACCCGTCGCCCTGACGCGGTCACTCTCGTCGTATGCGGTGATGTCACGACCGCCAGAGAGAGCCCTGCGGTCGC
Source organism: Microbacterium sp. STRO-1N (assembly GCF_057748015.1). The sequence goes on along the minus strand of NZ_CM173234.1, from coordinate 2,493,207 downwards.
TGCGATCGCGGACGCCATCATCGAGGCGCGCCAGACGACATCCTTCGCGGATGCGGTCGCGCTCGCTGTGGCGCGGGTTCCCGATGACAGCGCGCTGTGGCTGCTCACGCACGACAGTGCTCCGGCGCCGCGTGCGCTTGCCCAGCTCGCCGGTGCACTCGAACGGTCGCCTTCCGCGGCGATCGCCGCTCCGAAGCTGATCCGTCAGGACGACGACCGAGAGATCGTGTCGTTCGGCGTGACGATGACGACGTTCGGTCGCTCGGTGGAACTGGCCGCGCATGAGCTCGACCAGGGCCAGCACGATGGTGCCGATGAAGCGCTGGGCGCCGACATCCGCGGCATCCTGATCCGCGCCGAGGTCCGCGAGCACCTGGCGATCGACGATGCGCTCGCCGGAGCCGACGAAGGGCTCGACCTCGGCGTCCGCGCCAGACTCGGAGGCGGCCGCGTCGTGCTGACCGCCGATGCGCGCATCCGTGTCGAACCGGATGGTCCCGCTGCACTGCCGCAGCGCCCGTCGCAGCGCGCCTACGTCACGCGACTGGCCCAACTGCACCGTCGCCTCGCATATGCGCCAGCGCCCGTCGTGCCGTTGCACTGGCTCTCGTTCCTGCCTCTCGCGCTGTGGCGCACGATCATGCACCTCGTCGGCAAGCGCCCGGCCGCGGTGCTTCCGGAGTGGGCGGCGGCTGCGACCGCGATGGTGCGCTTCGGCGCCGTGACCAGAGCGCGCGGCAGGATCCGTGCGTTCCGCTCGGCGGGCTGGTCGAGCATCGCACCGCTGCGCGTGACCGGATCGCAGCTGCGCAACCGCCTCGATGACGGCCACGGCAGTGAACGCGGTGCCGTCAGCGAACTGCGCTTCTTCTCCGGAGGCGGCGCCTGGGCCGTGCTGGCCGCTGCGATCGTCAGCGTCGCGGCGTTCACGTCGCTTCTCGCGTGGCAGAACGTCTCCGGCGGTGGACTGCTTCCGATGCGCGACACGTTCGTCGGTCTCTGGGAGGATGCGGCGTGGGGCCTGCGCGGCCTCGGCGTCGCGGTGACCGGTCCTGCCGATCCGTTCGCCGCCGTGCTGGCGATCCTCGGGACGCTGTGGCCGGCCGGACCGTCGTTCTCCCTCGTCCTGCTGTGGCTGCTCGCCCTCCCGCTCGCGGTGCTGGGCGGGTGGTTCGCGGCCACTCGCGTGACCGATCGCTCGGGGCTGCGCATCTTCGTCGGAGTCGCGTGGGCGCTGGCGCCGACGTTCCTCACCGCGCTCATCGAGGGCCGCCCGGCCGCGGTGATCGTTCACCTGCTGCTGCCGTGGCTCTTCCACGCCGCCGCCGTCGCGCATCGATCGTGGGGCGCCGCGGGCGCAGCCTCGATCCTGCTGGTCGGCGTCGTCGCATCGTCTCCGTCGCTCGCGCCGGCGCTGACCGTGCTCTGGGCGATCGCGCTCATCATCGTGCTGGCGCAGCGCCGGTTGGGCGGCGCAGTGCGCATCGTGTGGCTGCTGATCCCGACGCTCGCGATGTTCCTGCCCCTCGCGCTGCGGCGCCTCGCGGACGGCGATGCACTGGCGATCTTCGCCGACCCCGGGTTCATCTGGCAGTCCGCGCAGGCTCAGGCGGATGCCGCGGGGCGGATGCTGCTCGCGACCGGATTCCCGACCGCCGACCTCGCCGGGTGGGCGCTGATCCTCGACCCGGCGGTCGCCGCGTGGGCGCCTCTGCTGCTCGCCCCGCTGACGCTGCTGGCACTGGCATCCGCACTCGCGCCGCGCTGGCGCGCGGGCCTCGTGCTTCTGGCGGTGGCCGTCCTCGGCCTGGCGACCGCGATGCTCGTCGCCGGCATCGCGATCAGCTTCGCCCAGGGCGTGCCCGTCGCGATCTGGCCAGGCGCCGCACTGAGCCTGGCGTGGATCGGTGTGGTCGGCGCGGCGGCCGTCGCCCTCGACACGCTGATCGCGCTGCCGCGACTGCGGACGATCGCCGCCGTGGTCGCCGGCCTCGCGCTGGCCGTCGCCGCCGTGCCGGCGCTGACCGCCGTGCATGCCGGACGCAGCGTGCTCGTGGAGGGCTCGGGGAGCACGCTTCCCGCGCTGATCGCCGCCAACGCCCGTGGCGATCGGGATCTCGGCACGCTCGTCATCACGCCCCTAGGGGAGGACAGCGCCGCCACCCGCGTGGTGTGGGGCGCCAGCGAGACACTCGGCGCGCAGACCACTCTTCTCAGCACGGCGACCGAGGTGCAGGGCACCGACGTGAGCGCCCTCGCCGTGGATCTCGTCTCCACGCGCGACTTCGACGCCGCAGCCGAGCTGGCGGATCTGGGCATCGACTTCGTCCTGCTGGACGAGCTGCCGGCCGGAGCGGATGACGGCGCCGAGGGTTTCCGGTTGGATGCCGTGATCGCACTGGATCAGCGCACCGGATTCGTCCGCGGCGGCGACGTGACCGGCATCGGCGTGCTCTGGAGGCTGGAGCAGTCCGGAGCCGACGGCGCCGCGAGGGCCGACCAGGCCGGCGACGATCAGGGAGTCTCACGATCGGTGATGACGCTCCAGCTCGTCGTCGTGCTCGCAGCGCTGCTGCTCGCCGTACCCACGCGAGCATCGCGTCGTGCGTCCAGGGCGATCTCGCGCGTGGTCGGCAAGGCACCGGAGGAGCCCCTGACGCCCGTGCGGCGCCATGGCGGCGATGCTGCGCACGAGGAGGCGGATGCCGCGATGGATGAGCACCCGGACGGAAGCGCCGAAGTGACGCGAAGCGCAGACGAGACGCGGGCGGACGACGCGTCGGACGGTGCGGATGCCGCGGTGCCGGAACGCTCCGACGAGCTCGCACCGGACCCGGCCAAGGAGCAGGGGACACCAGAGTCGGAGGCGGCGGAGCCTGATCCCGCGTCCGGGGCCGATGAGAAGCGCGAGGAGGACCGCTGATGGCCACGAGCAGGAAGGCGATCACGGTCGTCGCAACGGGTGCCCGACTGCTGGTCGGGGCCCTCGTCGCGGTCGGCTGCGTCGCCGGCGTCGCAGCCGCGATCGTGGCGCCGTGGCCCGCGGTCGAGCACACCGCTGCGTCCAGTCATGTCACGACGGTGCCCGGCGACCCGCTTCTCGTGTGCACAGGGCCGTTCCGTGCGCTGGGACGCGATTCCCAGAGCGCCGATCAGATGCAGTCGGCCGGCGATGCGCAGATCACGGTCGACGGTGAGCCGACCGCACCCGAGCAGAGCACTATCGCCACCCCGGATCTCGTCGGCGGTGTCGGCGCATCCGTGTTCACCGGATCCGTCGAGGGCCGCGAGAGCGCGGAGATCGCGGCATCCGAATCGATCGCCCTTGCGGAAGAGGATCTGACCGGTCTCGCCGCGGCGTCGTGCGCGCCGGCGACCACCCAGTCCTGGATCGTGGGCGGATCGGTCGAGACCGGCGCCAACGATGTGCTGGTGCTGTCCAATCCAGGGTCCGTACCAGCCACCGTGACGCTGGAGGTCTACGGCGGGTCCCTCAACCCGACCACGAGGGTGATCCCCGCCGCCACGCAGATCGCGCTCCCGTTCGCGTCCATCGCCGCGGATGCCGAGGATCCCGTCGTGCGGATCACAGCGGAGGGCGCCCCCGTGCGCGCCGTCCTGCAATCGGCGCTGACGCGCACGCTCGACCCGGCCGGCGCCGACCTGCAGGGCACGGCGATGGAGGCATCCGACATCCTGCGCTTCGCCGGCGTCCAGGTCGTCGCCCCGACCGAGGGGACCGCGACCGACGCCGTGCGGCTGCTGTCCATCGACGCCGACACCGTCGCGCAGGTCGTCGTGCGGGATGAGGCAGGCGACGTGGCTTCGGAGTTCACGGTCCCGCTCACGGCCGCGACACCGCTCGACGTCGCCCTCGCCGACCTCGAACTCGGCACGTACAGCGTCGAAGTGACGGCGGAGACCCCGCTGGTCGGCGCGATCTGGCAGAGCGAGGGAACCGGGCCCGGGATGGACTTCGCGTGGATGACGCCGGCGTCGACGCTGGCCGAGGCGCTGTTCGCGGTACCGGCCGGGCCGTCGCCGAAACTGCACCTCGTCAACAGCACCGATCAGAACGTCACCGTGCAGCTCTCCGCGGTCGGGGGAGCGTCACGCGACGTCACCGTGCAGGCCGGTTCGTCCGAAGCGCTCGTCGTGCGCGATGACACCGTCTACCGGCTGGTCGCGGACGGAGATCTCACCGCGGCTGTGACGATGGCGGCCGCAGGACGACTCGCGGGTTGGCCTGTGGTGTCGGGAGTGAGCGCCGATCGGGAGATCACGGTCTACCCGTAGCTCCCACGAGCGGTCAGCCCTCCGGACCCAGTTCCCACGGATCGCGCCCGACGAACTCGGCTGCGGCGCGGAACACCGCGCTCTCGATCGAGATGCGTCGATGCGCGGCGTCGTCATGGCCGGGGGGCAGGAGCCGCTCGATCGGGATGCGGTACAGCACGATCCGGCGCGCGTCCTGATCGATCGTCCATCGTGGAACGTCGCCCGACTCGTCTTCGCCGATCGGCATCGCGCCGATCTCGAACCGCACGTCCTCGAGTTCCGGCCACGTGCCGCGCAGGAACTCGACGGCCGTGCCGACGGCCAGATCGAACCGGTCGATGCGTCCGTCCAGAGGCGGCAGAGGCGGGCGGACGACCTCGCTGCGCCCGAGGCGCCCGTGTCTGCCGTGCCTGGCACCACGGCGTGGCACGGTCCGGGGAAGACGACGACGGGGCATGACGAAAGTCTAGGCCGCTGGGCGCGGCCTCCGCTCGGGAGCCGTGAAGAGGCATAGCCTGGCGGAGATGGACGAACGACTCTGCTCGAAGGTCGGCTGCGCACGCGAGGCCGTGGCCACGCTGACCTACGACTACGGTGACCAGATGGCCGCGCTCGGTCCGCTCGGCGGATCCCGGCATCCGAACGCCCACGACCTGTGCGCGCAGCATGCCGACCGGCTTTCGGTGCCGAGCGGATGGATCGTCGTCCGTCACGAGGCGCTGCGGGCCTGACGCCGACGTCTCGACCGGCGGGAGCCGTGCGACGCGCCGTCGGCGCGGATATGTACCGGGAAAACAGTTTCCCGCTATTCTGATCCGGAGTGCGTCACGGCGGCGCACCCGGAAAGGCAGTTGCCGTGGTCGTCTGGCGTCGCTGGGTCCTCCCCATCCTCCTGCTCATCGTCTTCGGCGCCTGCGCTGCGGCGCTCGTCAAACTGGCGTTCTTCCCCGACAGTTCGACCGCAGCCGTCGTCTCGCCCGCAGGCGGAGTCTCCGACCCTGTTATCCCGGTCGAACGCGGCTCGGTGGTCAACGCGCTCTCGCTGCCGGCCAATGTCGCGCGCGACGAGTCCTTTCCGCTGCGCGGCGACGTGAACGGCACGGTCACCGCCGTGCACGTCACCGACGGCGCCACGGTCGCCGCAGGCCAGGTGCTGTTCACGATCAAACAGGACGACCCCAAGAAGAACGTCGACATCGTCGCCGCAGAGGCGGGTGAGATCTCTGAGATCGCGCTCGTCAAGGGGCAGATCGCCACGGTGGGGGAGCAGATCGCCACGCTGAGTCCCGCCCGCTACCACGTGCTCGCCACGGTTGACCCAGTGCAGCTCTATCGCCTGGTCGGAGCGCCGAGCGAAGCGACGATCACGATCACCGGTGGTCCGGCTCCGTTCGTGTGCACGGGTGTCCGCGTCGAGGTCTCGTCCGAGGGAACCGCGAGCGTCCGCTGCGCGGTTCCGGCCGATCAGACGGTGTTCGCCGGCCTCCCCGCACAGCTCGACCTCGCCCTCGGACAGGTCGACGACGCGCTCGTGATCCCCGTGACGGCCGTCCAGGGCGGCTCCGGTTCCGGCGTCGTGTGGGTCGATGCCGGCGATGGCAGCGAGCCGGAGGAGCGTCCCGTGACCCTGGGCGTCAACGACGGCACCACGGTCGAAGTGACCGAAGGACTCGCCGAGGGCGACAGCATCCGACAGTTCGTCCCCGGCTTCGTCGCGCCGGTCGAAGAGTTCTGCTACGAGGTGCAGCCCGGCGTCGAGCAGTGCGAAAGCGGGACGAGCTGGTGACCCTCGTCGCCCTGGAAGACGTCACCAAGAGCGTCAGACTGGCGGACGATTCCACACTGGAGATCCTTCGGGGCATCAGCCTCGAAGTCGGCGCCGGTGATCACGTGTCGATCGTCGGCCGGTCCGGCTCCGGCAAATCCACTCTGCTGAACATCCTCGGGATGCTGGATGCGCCCACCAGCGGATCCGTATCGTTCGAAGGGCGGCCGGTGAAGAAGATGCGCACGGGACGGCTCGATCGGCTGCGCGGGGCGAACGTCGGCTTCGTCTTCCAGCAGTTCAATCTCCTCGCCGGACGCACGGCACTCGAGAACGTCATGATGCCGCTCGGACATGCCTCAGGGCGCCTGTTCTGGCGGCGCCGGGACATCGCCACCGACATGCTCGAGCGCGTGGGGCTCGGGCACCGGATGGACCAGGTCGCGGATCGACTGTCCGGCGGAGAGCAGCAGCGCGTCGCCATCGCGCGCGCCCTGGTCCGAAAGCCCGTTCTCATCCTCGCCGACGAGCCGACCGGCGCGCTCGACATCGACACCGGAGCCTCGGTCATGGCTCTGCTGGACGAGGTGGCGACGGAGACGGATGCCGCACTCGTCACGATCACGCACGACCTCCACGTCGCGGCCCGCGCGCGACGGCACTATCGACTGGATGCCGGGCTGCTGGCGCCTGCAGATCTGACGCGTGCGTTCGAGGCATCCACGCTCGCGGAGTCGGTGCCTGCGGCAGAGTCGGCGCCGACGCCGCAGCCGATGGCCTTCCGCACGGCCGGCGAGACGGATGACGTTCCGGCCGAGGAGGTCGCCTCGTGACCGGGATCCTCGGGGCGCTCGCTGATGCGTGGGCCGAGATCCGCGTGCACAAGCTGCGCGTCCTGCTGAGCCTCATCGGCATTGCGGTATCCGTCGCCGCCCTGACCGCGGTCGTCGCGTTCAGCGAGCTCCAGCAGCAGTACCAGGCCGAGCAGTCCGACCGCTGGGGCGGTCGCGTCGCGACCATCGCGGTGAACGTCTACGACGAGACGGGCGATCCGGTCGACGTCGATGATTTCGACGCGCGTTTCGAGCGTGTCAACGAGCGCTTCGGCTTCTCGCACACGTCGCGCAATGTGCAGGGGATGATGCTCCCGGTGCAGCTTCCGGAAGGGGTTGCGGAGATCCCGACACGGCTGATCGATGCGGCGTTCCCGCTGATCCACCGCGAGGAACTGCTCGAGGGGCGCTGGCTCGGTGATGACGACGTGCAGTCGCTCGCACCGGCGGTGGTGATCAGCGAGCCGCTGTGGGACCGCCTCGGCAGGGTCGCGCTGTCTCAGCATCCGCTTCTCACCGTCTCGGGCCCCGCCGGCGGGACGTACCAGATCGTCGGAGTGACACCCCGGCAGGGGATCTGGGACGAGGAATCGCGCGTCGACGTCCTCTTCGACGCCTATCGCGCCCGCGTCGACAGCCTTCCGGAGGGCGTGACCCCGGTCTACGAAGTCTGGGTCGGCGCCGAGCAGGCGGCCGAGGTCGGCCCCGTGCTCGCGATGGATCTGCGTGCGGGGCTGCCCGAAGGGCAGCAGCTGTCGGTCAATCGCACCGACTGGGCGTCCCAGTCCGGCAGTCAGGAGGCGGCACGGATCTTCGAGCTCATCACCGGCGGCATCGCGGTGCTGATCCTCGCGCTCGGCGCGCTGAGCCTGATCAACATCCAGCTCGTCGCGATGCGTCAGCGGGTGCGGGAGATCGGCGTCCGTCGCGCCTTCGGCGCCACCGGAGGACGAGTGTTCACGACCGTGCTGCTGGAGAGCCTCGTCGCCACCACCGTGGCCGGCATCATCGGCATCGCCGTCGTGGTCGCGGTGCTGCGCTCGGACTGGATCGTCGCGAGCATGTTCCCCGGCATCCAGGACGTCCCGCCGTTCCCGATGCGCGCGGCCGTGACCGGACTGGTCGCGTCGGTCATCGTCGGGGCCGTGGCCGGATTCATTCCGGCGCTCGTGGCGCTGCGGGTCAAGGTGATCGACGCGATCCGGTTCTGACGCCGGGCTGGCGCGCGAATCAGACCCCGATCGATCGGCCGGTCAGCTGCTCGGCTCGTGCATCGGCGATCTGCAGTCCGCGCAGCTCTCGCCGTCGACGGATCACCGTGACGGCCGCGAGCACGTGCTCGGGCGGCGCGACGGGGCGGGGGGAGACGTAGTCGGCGGCTTCCGCCACGAGCTGCTCCGCGATCCGAGCGCGGGCCTGCGGCATCATCTGCGGCGCCGTCCGCAGGAACTGCGAGATCCGCCGGGCCAGCCGGTCGGGGAGGCGGGCGACGTCGGCGATAGCCGCCCATTCCGCGAGTGCGGGGGGCATCGCGGGTTCGTGCGGCTCGAGCTTCGGGGTGCGCACCCGCTGGCTGTACGTACCGGCGACGAGGTCGCCCAGTCGCTGCGAGCGGGCCGTGAAGGCACCGGTGAGCAGGGCGATCGAACCGAAGGTCATGTAGATCTCGAGCACGCCGAGCAGTGCCCGGATGAACGCATGCCGGAATCCGGTCGCGCCGCCGTCCAACCGGACGATCCGGCCGCCGACCGCGAGTTTGCCCAGGCTCCGCCCGCGCAGCGAAACCTCCATCGCCACAGGAACCACCACGAAGCACACGACCAGCGACGTGACGTTGAGGATGCGGTCGATCGCGTCGTCGATGAGCCCGGCATCCAGAGCCCAGATCCTCAGGAACATGAACAGGATGTAGAGCGCGAACGACAGCACCATGTCGATGAAAGCGCCCATGACGCGCAGGAAGAAGCCGATCGGCTGCACGTCGATCGCGACGGCCTCGCCGGAGAGGATCTCTTCGGCTGACTCGATCGGCGTGGACATGAGTACAGTAAATCAGGTGGATGCCGACGCTCTGAGCGATGCGCGCCGGGCGGAGTGGGCGCGCCTGGACGAACTGAGTCGTGCCCGGCTCGAGGACGGCGACCACGTCGACGAGCTGATCGTGCGGTACCGCGCGGCATCCGCGGACCTGGCGGAGCTGAAGACCTCGGTCGGAGAGTCGCCGCAGAGCGCCTACCTCTCGACGATCCTCGCCAGGGCGCGGTTGCGGCTGACCGGCGCCGGAGACAACGTGCTGACGCAGATCACACGGTTCTTCGTGGATCAGCTCCCCGCCGCGCTGTACCGGGTGCGCTGGACGACTCTCGTCATCGCGATCGCGTTCATCGCGATCGCGGTCGGGACGGCGGCGTGGATCTCGGCCGACCCGAACCTGGTCGCCACTCTCGGGACTCCTGAGTTCCTCGCGGAGTACGCCGAAGAGAGCTTCACCGACTACTACACCGAGAACCCCGCGGCCGTGTTCGCCGGAATGGTGTGGACGAACAACGCCTGGCTGGCGGCGCAATGCGTGCTGTTCGGAGTGACCGGCATCTGGCCGATCTACATCATCGCGCAGAATGCCGTCGGGCTCGGTGTCTCTGGCGCCGTCATGGCGGCGCACGATCGCGCCGACATCATGGTGCTGTACATCCTCCCGCACGGGATGCTGGAGATGACCTGCCTCTTCGTCGCCGCCGCGGCAGGACTGCACGTGTTCTGGGCATGGGTCGCGCCGGGGCATCGCACACGCGGCGAGGCGCTGGCGCAGGAGGGGCGATCGCTGGCCACCGTCGCGATCGGCCTGATCTTCGCACTGTTCCTGTCCGGACTCGTCGAAGGCTTCGTGACGGGGTGGTCGCTGCCATGGCCGATCAAGATCGGGATCGGTGCCGCAGCGCTGGCGGTCTTCCTCATCTACATGCTCGTGATCGGCGGGCGTGCGCATCGCCGAGGGCAGACCGGCGACCTGCTGGAGTACGAGGCCGGTACGCCGCGCCTCGTCGCGGGCTGATCCCGTCGAAGCCTGGGACGCGCGATATCCGGCATCCGGTTGTCTTCGGCATCCGGACATGCGAAAGGGCCGGCGCCTCAGCGCCGGCCCTTCCTGCGGAACGTCAGGCCTTCTTGGTGCTGTCGAACAGCGCCTTGTAGGCGAAGCCGGCGATGAGGGCTCCGACGATCGGGAACACGAGGAACACCCACAGCTGCGACAGCGGGCCGACGCCGCCGTAGATCGCCGCGGCGATGGAACGCGCCGGGTTCACCGAGGTGTTGTCGACGGGGATGCTGATGAGGTGGATGAGGGTCAGCGTGAGACCGATCGCGAGACCGGCGAACGGCGTGCCGCGCTTGGAGTGCGTGGTGCCGAGGATCACGAACAGGAAGATCGCGGTCAGGATGACCTCGGCGATGATCGCCGAGCCCAGTCCGAATCCGCCGGGGGAGAGCTCGTCGAAGCCGTTGCTGGCGAAGCCGGCGTTCTGCGCTCCGGTCAACCAGCCGTCGGGGCCGAACTGCCCGATGAGGAACAGCAGGGTGCTCGCCACGGCGCCACCGACGACCTGAGCCACGATGTACGGCAGGACGTCCTTCCAGCCGATGCGGCCGGCTGCCGCCGCGCCGAGGGTGACGGCCGGGTTGAAGTGGCCGCCCGAGATCGGTCCGAACGCGTACGCGCCGACGACGACGGTGAGGCCGAAGGCGAGCGCGACCGCGCTGTAGACCGCGGCGTTCGGGGCGGGTTCGGTGTAGAGGTTGGAGGCGAACAGCGCGGTGCCGACGCCGCCGAAGACGAGAAGGAAGGTGCCGAATCCCTCGGCCGCGAGCTTCGCGCCGAGGGTGGGCACAGCCGACGTGGAATCACTCATGATCTGTGTCCTTTCGCATGACCGGCCCAGCTGGTCCGGCGCACCACATGATTCCGCTGTTCACAGAGAACTCTCAGAAGGCGCGCCGCGGGTTCGGCGCGTCGAGGCTTTCTTGAGTGAATCAAAACAAGTAGGATGGAGGCATGACGCTCACCACTTCGGATGTCGACGACGCGATCCGCGCCGCCGGTCTGCGAGTGACCGAATCCCGGCGTGCGGTGTTCGACGCGCTGCGTGCGCACCCGCACGCCAGCGCCGATGAGATCCACGCCGCGGTGCGGCCGTTGGTCGAGTCCACCAGCCTGCAGTCCGTCTACAACGCGCTGGGCGACTTCGCCGCAGCCGGCCTCGTGCGTCGTATCGAGCCCGCCGGCCACCCGATGCTGTTCGAGCTGCGCGTCGACGACAACCACCATCACCTCGTGTGCACTCGATGCGGTGCGGTCGAAGACGTCGACTGCGCCGTAGGGCACGCCCCGTGCCTCGTCCCGAGCGATACCCACGGCTATCGCGTCGCGGTCGCCGAGGTCACGTACTGGGGCCTGTGCGCGGCGTGCGCGACCGAAGACCCCTGATTCTCCATCTCAACCCTGCCCTCACATCGGAAGGACAACCATGACCGCTCACGAACAGGTCCCGGGTATCGGTGACGACGTCACCGGAATCGACCAGTCGAAGACCGTCACCGACGAGCCCGTCGAGCCCGGCGAGGCCGGCTCCTGCCCCGTCATCCACGCTCAGCCGCATCCGACCATGGGATCGGCCAACCGCGTGTGGTGGCCCGAGCAGTTGAACCTCAAGATCCTTGCGAAGAACACCGCCGAGCGGAACCCGCTCGACGCCGGCTTCGACTACAAGGCCGCCTTCGAGGCGCTGGACCTGGATGCCGTCAAGAAGGACATCGAGGAGACCATCACGACATCGCAGGCCTGGTGGCCCGCGGACTTCGGCCACTACGGCCCGCTGATGGTGCGCATGGCGTGGCACAGCGCCGGCACCTACCGTGTCACGGATGGCCGTGGCGGTGGCGGCACCGGGCAGCAGCGGTTCGCACCGCTGAACAGCTGGCCCGACAACGTCGGCCTCGACAAGGCGCGCCGCATCCTGTGGCCCGTGAAGAAGAAGTACGGTCAGTCGCTGAGCTGGGGCGACCTGATGATCCTGGCAGGCAACGTCGCACTCGAGTCGATGGGCTTCGAGACGTTCGGCTTCGGCGGCGGGCGCATCGACGCCTGGGAGCCGGATGACGACGTGTACTGGGGCCCGGAGACCACGTGGCTCGGCGACGAGCGCTACTCGGGCGACCGCGACCTCGAGCGCCCGCTCGCGGCCGTGCAGATGGGACTCATCTACGTCAACCCGGAGGGCCCGAACGGCAACCCGGACCCGCTCGCGTCGGCCCGCGACATCCGCGAGACCTTCGGCCGCATGGCGATGGACGACGAGGAGACGGTCGCCCTGATCGCCGGCGGTCACACCTTCGGCAAGACTCACGGTGCGGCTCCCGACTCGAACCTCGAGGAGAACCCCGAGGCCGCCGGTCTCGAGCGCCAGGGCCTGGGGTGGAAGAACAACCACGGCACAGGGAAGGGCGACGACCAGATCACCAGCGGCCTCGAGGTCACCTGGACCTACCACCCGACCCGGTGGGACAACGAGTTCTTCCACATCCTGTACGCGTACGACTGGGAGCTGTTCCAGAGCCCGGCCGGCGCCAACCAGTGGCGCCCCAAGAACGGTGCAGGCGAGGATATGGTGCCGCTCGCGCACTCGAACGGCCGCCGGGAGCCCCGCATGCTCACCAGCGACCTGGCGCTGCGCTTCGACCCGATCTACGGACCGATCTCCGAGCGCTTCAAGAACGACCCCGAGGCGTTCGCCGACGCGTTCGCGCGTGCCTGGTTCAAGCTGACGCACCGCGACATGGGTCCGCGTGCCCGCTACGTCGGCACAGAGGTTCCGGCCGAGGAGCTCATCTGGCAGGACGTCGTGCCGGCCGTCGACCACGCGCTCATCTCGGACGCCGATGCCGCTCTGCTCAAGGCCAAGGTGCTGGAGTCCGGGCTGTCGGTCGCCGACCTCGTCTCGGTCACGTGGGCCGCGGCATCCACGTTCCGCGGCAGCGACAAGCGCGGCGGCGTCAACGGCGCCCGCATCCGTCTCGCGCCGCAGAAGGACTGGGAGGTCAACGACCCGCAGCGCGTCGCTCGTGTCCTGAACGAGCTCGAGGGCATCCGCGCCGAGTTCAACGACGCGCAGACCGGTGATGTCCGCGTCTCGCTCGCCGACCTGATCGTGCTCGCCGGCAACGCGGGTGTCGAGAAGGCGGCGAAGGATGCCGGAGTCGACGCCGTCGTGCCGTTCCACGCCGGACGCACCGACGCCTCGCAGGAGCAGACTGACGTTGCGTCGTTCGCGTTCCTGGAGCCGGCGGCCGACGGATTCCGCAATTACGTCTCGAAGGACGTCGCAGCGATCCCGGCGGAGCACCTGCTGCTCGACAAGGCGAATCTGCTGACGCTGACCGCGCCCGAGCTCACCGTGCTCGTCGGCGGACTGCGCGTGCTCGGTGCGAACTGGGACGGATCGCAGTACGGCGTCTTCACCGAGACGCCTGGCGTACTCACGAACGACTTCTTCGTGAACCTGCTCGACCTCGGCACCACGTGGAAGCCGCTCGACCCCGGTTCGCACGCCTTCGAGGGGCGTGTCGACGGCTCGGACGAGCTCGTCGGCCGCGGTACCCGCGTCGACCTGCTGTTCGGCTCGAACTCCGAACTGCGCGCGATCGCCGAGGTCTACGCCTCGGATGACGCCAAGGAGAAGTTCGTGCGCGACTTCGTCGCCGCGTGGGGCAAGGTCACGGAGCTCGACCGCTTCGACCTCGTCTGATCCTGGTCTCCGAACGGCCCTCGCCTCACGGCGGGGGCCGTTCGCCGTTGTGGGAGATGCGGGCGCTGCGGTCCGGTCGTTGCGGTCGCCGCCACGTCACGTCGACCCATTCCCGGCCTCCAGGTCGCAGATTCTGCCGTTCTGGGTCGCCTTGTCGTGTCGGGGTCGCACAACCTGCTGTTCTCGCGTGGGCAGAACAACGTTCTCTGCGACCTGGAGTCGTCGGCGGATGCCGTACACGACAGATTCTGGGACCCGGAATCAGGCCGAGAGTGCGGCACGGATGCGACGGATGAGCTCGTCCGAGCGGTGGAACAGATTATTCGTCACCTCGATCACGGTCCATCCGGCCGCGCGCAGCGCGGCGATGCGCTCGACATCCCTGGCGTAGCTCTCGGAGTGGATCACGCCGTGATACTCGATCGCCACCTTCAGATGCGGGTAGGCGAGATCGACGCATCCGAGGAACCGTCCATGGAGGTCGTACACATCGTGATTCAGCAACGGCTCCGGCAGTCCCGCGAAGACGATGAGGCAGCGCAGCCGAGACTCACGCGGCGACCAGGAGTCCTCGCGGATGAGCTCGAGGGCGCTTCGCAGTCGGTGGATACCTGGGCGCCGGCCGTGCACGAGCTGGGCACGGAGGGCATCGATCGTCGCAAGCGATGGGCGGCCGGCATCGGGGCGGCCGGGCCCGGTCCGCCAGATGCGGCAGAAGTAGTCGCCGAGCGCGACGAGGTCCAGGACGGAGAGCGCGCCGAGTTGTGCCCACGCGGTGGCGCCCATCGCTGCGCGGAACTCGCCAGCGTCGTACACCTGCGTGACGCGTGGATCCGCGCGATGGCCGGCGACACCGGCTGCACGGACCAGCGGACCGTCGCCGAGCGTGCTCACGTGCACGACGAGCGCGGTTCCGTCCAGCGGACCGCCGGTCTTTTCGTCGTACACGAGCGGTAGCGGCCCGCCGAGAAGCGCGACCGCCGTTTCGTGACTGAAGAACTGTCCGGGCTTCAAGCGCGATGCGTACAGGCGGGCCTGGACGCGCCGCTCGACGGCCTGCTTGTCGAACGCGTCCAAGCCCTCGGTCTTGACAGCGACTCGCTTCGAGCGCACTCCGTGGAACGGGGCCATCAAGTCGGCGCTTCGAAGCCGAGCAGGCGTGATGCCGGCATCCCGCGCCTGACGCACGGTGAAACGGCGACCAAGGTCATTCGGGAGGGGCCTGGGCGATCGCATCTGCCCACGATCCCACCCCTCGGAGCGATGCTTTGAGTTATCCACAGTCGAACGGATGCGGCCCCCGCATCGAGGTCGCGAATTCTGCGCTTTCGAGACGCGGCGGCCCGCTTGGATCTCAGAATGCGTCGTTCTGACGCGGTCGGAACGACGCTCAGTGCGACCTGGCTGCATCGCCGAGGTCGATACGGACCGAATTTACGACCTGGACGGAGACCGCGCACAGCGCCAAGGCGGGGGCGCGGTCCATGCGCGCGGCGGGCGAATCGACGCCGACGGCGACAGGAGCCGCGATGGCGCGGGCGAACCGGCATCAGCCGGAACAGGACGCCGGAACCGCGCGCCAGCCCAGGTGCCTAAAGCCTCCCGGCGGCCTTCAGCTCGAGGTAGCGATCGGCGATCCGCGGGGGGAGAGCCTCAGGGTCGGCCGCAATCGCCTCTCCGCCGGCGCGGCGCACGGCGTCTGCGACGTTCTTGGCATCCCGGAGCGTGCGCTCGGCGGCGGCCGCCAAGTACACTTCCTCCCGCGAGCCGCGGCCACGGGCGATCTCGACGATCGAGGTGTCCGTCACCGACCCGACGAGCACCGTCGTGGCGCGTCCGGCGGTCGGGAACGCGCCGAGGAATCCGCGGGCGGACTCGGCGGCATCCTGCGCGGTGAGCACCACGATCAGCGACGGCCGGTTCGTCAGTGTGCGCAGCGACGCGAAGGCTGCGGTCCAGTCCGTGTCCACGAGGCCGGCATGAACCGGCGCCATCGCGTCGGACATCGCCGGAAGCAGCGCCGCCCCGTCGACACCGGTCACGCGGCCGCGCACGACACGGTCGAACATCTCGAGGTGCACGTGGTCGCCCGCACGAGACGCGAGGGCGCCGAGCAGCAGCGCCGCTTCGAGGGAAGCCTCCAACCGCGTGCCGTCGCCGACGCGGGCCGCTGCGGTCCGGCCGGTGTCGATGAGGATCACCACGTGCCGATCGCGCTCCGGGCGCCAGGTGCGCAGCATCGTGGTGCCGGCTCTGGCCGTGGCCCGCCAGTCGATCGAGCGCACGTCGTCGCCGCGCACGTATTCGCGCAGCGAGTCGAATTCCGTCCCCTGTCCGCGGACCTGGATGCTGGTGTTGCCGTCGAGCTCCTTCAACCGGGCCAGCCGCGAGGGCAGATGCTTGCGCGACGTGAAAGCGGGGAGGACCCGCACGGCGCCGCGCACATCGTGCCGTGCCTGGCGACCACCGAGCCCGAGCGGCCCGATCGAACGGATCATCACGAACTCGCTGACCAGTTCGCCCCGGCGCCGCGGGTGCAAACCGATCTCGATCCGGCGGCGCTCACCGGCGGGCACGATCAGGCGCTGGCGCTGCGTTCCGGCGCCGGCGGTCGGCTGCCACGCATCGCGGACGCGCGCATGCAGGGTTCGCGCGCCGGTGTTGTGCAGCGCGACGCTGACCGGAACGGGCTCGTTCAGCCGGGCCCTGGAGGGCACTCTCCGGGTGACGGCGACGGCTCGCGCCGAGGCAGCGACGATGACATCGACCGCGAGCAGCACCAGAGCCAGCAGCAGCCATCCGCCGACGACCGCCCACGCCGCAGCACCCGTCGTCGAAGAGATCACGACGACGGGGATGATCCCCGACCCGATCAGCAGGGCGAAGCGGCCGGTGAGGAACACTTAGATCGGCACCCGGGTCTGCTGCACGACGGCGGTGAGCACGGCATCCGCCGAGACGCCCTCCATCTCGGCATCCGGGCGCAGCTGCAGACGGTGGCGCCAGACCGGCACGAGCATCGTCTGGACGTGGTCGGGGGTCACCGCGGACGAACCGTTGAGCCAGGCCCACGCCTTCGCCGCCGCCAGCAGCGCCGTCGAGGCACGAGGGCTGGCGCCCAGCTGCACGGACGGCGACTGCCGGCTCGCCCTGGCCAGATCGACGACGTAACCGAGCACGTCGTCGGTCACATCGACCCGCGACGCCGCATCCTGCGCGGCGCGGATCTCCTCCGCGGTGACGACCGGCTCGATGCCGGTGAGCGCACGCGGCGAGAAGCCGCCGGCATGCAGGCGGAGGACGTTCACTTCGGCATCCCGCTCCGGCATCGCCACGACGAGCTTCATGAGGAACCGGTCCAGCTGCGCCTCGGGCAGTGAGTAGGTGCCCTCGTGCTCGATCGGGTTCTGCGTGGCGGCGACGAGGAACGGATCCGGCAGCGGACGGCTCACGCCGTCGGCAGAGATCTGGCGCTCCTCCATGGCCTCCAGCAGGGCCGCCTGGGTCTTCGGGGGTGTGCGGTTGATCTCGTCCGCCAGCAGCAGATTCGTGAACACAGGGCCCTGGCGGAACTCGAACTCGCCGGTGCGGGCGTCGTACACGAGCGAGCCCGTCACGTCGCCGGGCATGAGGTCCGGCGTGAACTGCACGCGCTTGGTGTCCAGCCCGAGCGCCCTGGCGAAGGAGCGCACCACGAGCGTCTTCGCCACACCGGGGACGCCCTCCAGGAGGACATGGCCGCGGGCCAGCAGCGACACCAGCAGTCCGGTCACGGTGCCTGCCTGTCCGATCACGGCCTTGTCGACCTCTTGGCGCACGCGGTGCATCGCCTGACGCAGTGCGGCGTCGTCCGCGGGATTCGTCGATGGGGTGGTCATGGTTTCCCTTCCACAGGCATCAGGTCGGTTGCAGTCGGCAGGGCAGTGCGCGTCATCGCGTGCCCCGTTCGGCTCGGACGGCGTCGTCGACCGCTGATTCCAGGTCGCTGAGCCGTCGGGCGTGATCGATCAGGTCGTCGTCGGATGCCGGGAGGACACCCGCGAGCAGTTCCTGCACCGCGGTCCGCGGGATGCGCAGGCGGTCGGCGACGGCATCGGCGACCTCGCCGGCGTTCGCGCGTTCGTGCAGGCTGAGGCGGCGCGCGAGCCGGCGCACGGAGCCGTCGCGGATGGCTTCCGCAGCGTGTCCGGCATCGGCGGCCTTGGCCGTCAGTCGTGCGCGGCCGTGCATGGTCTCGGAGGCGCGCACGGTGACCGGCAGCGTCTCGGCGACGAGCGGTCCGAATCGCCGCCCTCGCCACAGCGCGGCGGCGATGCCGGCGAGGATCAGCATCACGATCGCCGGGGTGACCCAATCCGGTGTGAGGTCGCCGAGGGAGGGCTCCGCCTGCGCCTCGATGTCGCCGTCCGCGAAGGAGGGCACGTACCAGACGACGTGGTCGGTCTGCCCGAGCAGTGCGAGTCCGAGCGCGGCGTTGCCGTCCTCGGCGAGGTAGCTGTTGCCGAACAGGCGCGTGCCGTCGATCATCGCCCTGTACGACCCGGGGGAGTCATCGACGAGGAGAGCCGCCGCGTTGTCATCGGCATCCGGGTAGCAGCCGACGATGCCGTCCGCGGGAATGAAGAGCCGCCCGGGGTGGACCTCGCCGACTCCGGCGAGCTCGGGGAGATCGCAGGATGCCGTGACGGCGGCGGATGTGCTCGCCGATGTGGTCTCGCCGAGTTCGAGCAGCTCGAGCATCCGGGTGCTCGCCGAAAGCAGCACGACGCGATTCGCCGGCTCGAGCAGGTCCTGGACGGCCTCGTCGGACAATGCGTAGGGATCCGTCATGGCCAGAGTCGTGTCGTCCTCGATGGCGGCGACAGCGTCCGCGCGGGATCGCACCACCTCGACCTCGACCCCCTGGTCGCGCAGGATCTCGGTCAGGGCGAGCATGCCGTGATCACCCGTGCCGTCCGGATCGCCTCCACCGCGGAACGGCACGGACATGGACGCGCTGATCCGCATGAGCAGCAGGGCGGCCCCGATGACCAGCAGCACGATCACGACCCAGCCGATCCACCGCCTGTGGCGGCGCGGCGGCACCGTCGCGGTGGAGACCGGACGCTCCGCCACGGGCTGTTCGGGGGGTGAGGCCGGTGGCGCGCTCATGCTGCGACCGCCTCGGGATGCCGGGATGCGAGTCGCTCATCGATGCCGGACAGGAACCGGTAGCGCTCTTCGGAGGACCGGTGCTCGAGATAGCGCACATCGTCGAACGCCGCGGCGGCCTCGCGCAGCGCGGTGGTCTCGTCGGGGAACACGCGTGCGGCGTCCCTGGCGATGGCCTGCGCCGTCGCACCGGGCGCCGGGTCGATCAGGTCTCGCTCCAGCATGCCGCGGGCGAGTGCGCGGAAGCGCAGGATGGTCGCGGCATCCCAGTCTCCCGACCGCGCTGCGCGTTCGGCGTCGGCGCGCAGCTGCGCGGCTGTCCGATCGTCGCGTTCGCCGAGGAGGTCCCGTCCGGTGGCGCGCACCGCGCGGGAACCGCGGGGTCGTCCCCACACGATCAGCGCCGCGATGAGGGCTGCGACGATCACGATGCAGACGACGACCAGCGCAAGGGGACCGACCTGCCCGCCGCCTTCCGGCGTGAACAGATCGTTGAGGTAGCGCACGACGTCGCGCGCGAGCAGATCGAACCAGGTGGGCTTCGCCTCGTCGTAGCGGGGTTCGGCCAGTTCCTGCTCCGCCCAGCGCCGCGCTTCGTCCCCATCGGGGACGAAGGGTTCGAAGGCCAGCGTCATGCTCGCCCACCCGGCGGCGCCCACGGGCTGTCCGACGGCGCCTCCGGCTGAGCCGACTGCTGCGGGGGAGCCGACTGCTGCGGGGGAGCCGGCGGCGGTACGGGCTGCGCGTACGGCGGCGCGGGCTGCGCCGCCGCGGCGCCGTACTGCGGTGCAGGCTGCGTCGGCGCCGCGCCGTACGGCTGCGGGGCCTGAGCGTACCCCGGTGCCGGTGTCCAGCCCGGCTGCATCATGACCTGGGTGGGGACCGGCCTGGGGGGCGGCGCCTTGGTGACGGCACGGGCCGGATCGACGGCGAACGGGTCGCCGAGCTGCTCAGGCGTCCATCCGAGATCGCGGCGCTCGAGGAACGCGATCAGGGTCTGATCGAGCCCCTCGTACCGGTACCGGCAGTCGATGTAGACGAAAGCCGCTCCGGTGCCCTGCACGACGAGTGCGACCGCCTGGATCACGAGGATCAGGATCTGCGGCAGCACCGCGGCCAGGACCGCAGCCACGACCACGGCAGCAGGGTCGTCGGAACCGGTCGGTGCGAGCACCGGGATGAGCAGGCTGGAGAGTAGCGACAGGGGAAAGCTCACGAGCTGTGCGGCGAAGCCCATGATCAGGTTGATCAGGATCATCACGCCGAACGCGACCCAGAAGCGGCCGCGGGTCAGGCGCCAGCTGCGCACCAGCGCCGCGCGCAGCGTCGCGTGTTCGAACACGAGCACGCTGGGTACGAGCAGCAGCTTCGTCCACAGCCACACGGCGAGCGGGATGCTGGCGGCGATCACGAGCAGCACCAGGCCGATTCCGAGCCCGAGGAAGTCGGAGGAACCGCCGATGCTGCCGATCACGAGACCGACGATGATGCCACCGGCGACGGCGATCACTCCGAGGGTGAACAGCATCTGCAGCAACGCGAAGCCCACCAGACGCCAGAAGACCGGTCGCACCTGCGCCCAGAGCTGACCGAGTCTGGCCTTCTCGCCGATCGCGGCGAAGCGCACCTCGGCGGCGACGATGCCCTGCACGAGTGCGGTGAAGCCGAGAGAGAGCAGTCCGACGGCGAACGCGACGAGGCCGTTGATCGCGAACGTGCCGATCAGCAGCGGCTCGAAGTCGGGAGAGCCCGGCTGGACGTTCTGCAGACGGAGGATGGTCACGATCAGGACCGTGACCATGATGGCGGTCGCGACGATCGTCATCAGCAGCTGCATCACGACCGCGAAGCCGAACACGACCTTGGGGTTGTGACGCAGCACCGCGAACGCCCGGCCCAGAAGCATGCCGAACGTGAAGGGGTGAAGCGGGACGATCCCCCGCTTCGGGGCGGGTGTCCACGTCTGTCCGCTCATGGCGCTCCCTCCGACAGTGCTGTTCCCATCGTGTCATACCGGCTGTGGCGTCGACCGGGCTGTGGACGGTTCCGTGAATCCCGGCGTGTCGTGAAGTACGCTGGGAAAATCTGCGATCGTTCGGTGTGTTCCCGACGACCGCCCTGGGAAGAAAGTCGGAGCTGGGCACACATGACCTCACGCATCCTCGTTGTCGACGACGACACCGCGCTCGCCGAGATGATCGGCATCGTGCTGCGCACCGAGGGATTCGAGCCGGTGTTCTGCGCCGATGGCGCGCGTGCCGTCGAGGAGTGGCGCACGCAGCGGCCGGATCTCATCCTGCTCGACCTGATGCTTCCCGGTATGGACGGCATCGAGATCTGCACGCGAATCCGTGCCGAATCCGGCATCCCGATCATCATGCTGACGGCTCGCAGCGACACCGCGGACGTCGTGCGGGGCCTCGAGGTCGGCGCGGACGACTACATCGTCAAACCCTTCAACCCGAAGGAGCTCGTCGCGCGCATCCGTACCCGGCTTCGTCCATCCACGCAGGCGGCCAGTGAGGTGCTGCGCATCGGGGACCTGGTGGTCGACGTCGACGCGCACGAGGTCCGACGGGGCACCGCCCCGATCGCGCTGACCCCACTGGAGTTCCAGCTGCTCGTCGCGCTGGCGTCGAGGCCGCAGCAGGTCTTCTCGCGCGAGATGCTGCTCGAACAGGTCTGGGGCTATCACTACAAGGCCGACACGCGTCTGGTGAACGTGCACGTCCAGCGGCTGCGGGCCAAGGTCGAACTCGACCCGGACAACCCCAAGATCGTCATGACGGTGCGCGGCGTCGGATATCGCGCCGGCACCGTCGTCTAGGAGTCCGCGTGATCGCGACGACCGCGACGGTCACGCAGGTCGGGCTCTGGCGCGATTGGCGCAGCTGGCCCGCGAACGTGAGCGCGCTGTGGCGACGGTCGCTGCGGTTCCGCACGCTAACGATCACCCTGCTGCTGACGGCATCCGCGGTGTTCGTGACCTGCGGGACCATGGCGCTCGTGATCGCCAACGACCTGTTCGAGTCCCGCAAGGATCAGGCGCTCGCCGATGCCCGCCGCGCGGTCGCGGCCGCGCAGAGCACGCTCGATGCCGCGGAGGTCAGCGACGACCGCGCCGCGTTCGTGGCGCTGTGGCGTGTCGTGCAGCGCGACCTCCGGGGGACGTCCTCGTCCGACCGCATCGCCGTCTTCCAGGGCGACATCGAGCCGGGCGGCTACGCTCCGCCCACGTTCGGCTCCATCGAACTGCTCGACGACGGGCTCGTCAGCCCGACGCTTCGCACCCGCGTCGCGACGCTCGACGACGTGCAGTCGTGGCAGTCGGTGGCGCTCGAAGAGGACGGTGGCGAAGTGCCGGGCATCATCGTCGGTCAGCAGATGTTCGTGCCGGACGTCGGGCCGTACGAGGTGTACATCGCGTACGACCTCTCCGACTCGGAGCAGACGCTGGTGTTCGTGCAGCGCACGCTCTGGGTGGCCGGCCTGTCGCTCGTGGCGATCATCGCCGGCATCTCGTGGATCGTGCTGCGATCGATGTCGGTGCCGATCGTCGAAGCGGCGGAGACGAGTGCGCGCTTCGCGACAGGCGACCTCGGCGTGCGCATCCCGGTGCACGGTGAAGACGAGCTGGCGACGCTCGGGAGTTCGTTCAACGCGATGGCCGACAGCATTGAGGCGCAGATCAAGGAGCTGGGCGAGCTCTCCCTCGTGCAGCAGCGGTTCGTCTCGGATGTCTCGCACGAGTTGCGCACACCGCTGACGACGATCCGTCTGGCCGCCGACATGCTCAATGATCAGCGGGGGGACTTCGATCCCACTACGGCACGCACCGCAGAGCTCCTGCATACGCAGGTGCAGCGCTTCGAGACGCTGCTGAACGACCTCCTCGAGATCAGCCGCTACGACGCAGGCTCCGTGCAGCTGGAGCTGGAGGCGACGAGCCTGGCGCATCTCGCCGAGGACGTCATCGATCAGATGAGACCTCTGGCCGAAGGACACGGCACCGAACTGCGTCTGGTCGCGCCGGGCGGATACTCGCCCGTCGACATGGACGCGCGTCGCGTGCGTCGCGTGCTGCGCAATCTCATCGGCAACGCGATCGAGCACGGCGAAGGCCGCCCGGTCGTCGTGACGGTCGACAGCAATCAGCACGCCGTAGCGGTGGGCGTCCGAGACTTCGGCCTCGGGATGTCGGCGGCGGATGCCGAGCGGGTGTTCGATCGGTTCTGGCGTGCGGATCCGTCGCGGCAGCGCACGATCGGCGGCACGGGCCTTGGTCTGTCGATCGCCCTCGGCGACGCGCGCCTTCACGGCGGCACCCTGGCCGTGTGGTCCGAACTCGCCGTCGGGTCGAACTTCGTGCTCACGATCCCTCGACACCCCGGAGCACTGCAGGGACCATCGCCGGTCTCGCTCGAGCCGGAGGACGCGCTGGGCGACCTCTCGGATGCGACCCAGCCTCTGCACATCGCGCAGGTGCGCTACGAACTGGATGCCGAGGCGAACGGCGCGGTCGACCCGGATACCGCGCGCGAGGGGAAGGGCCGCTCATGAAGATCACCAGCCTGTTGCGCGGCGCCGTCGTCGTCGCACTCGCGGCGGTCCTGACCGCATGCGCCGGCCTTCCGACATCCGGCCCGGTTCAGGCCGGCCTCCCCGTCGGTGACGTCGAGGCGGACTCGCCGTTCACAGAGCGGGCGTCGAGCCCGATCGCCGGGGCCGGCCCTGAGGTGATCGTGGCCGGCTTCCTGGAGGCGTCCATCACACCGACCGACAACTGGTCGATCGCGAAGGAGTTCCTCACCCCTGAGTTCGCCGAGACCTGGCGGCCAGGTGCCGGCGTCACGATCGACGTCGCCGGTTCGCGGTCGTACGCCTCGAGCGTGTCCACTCCGGAGGAGCTCGAATCGGTGGATGCCGCCGACGTCACGGTCGATCTGGATCAGCGTGCCAGCGTGGATGCCGACGGCCGCTACTCGGAAGCGACCGGCGACACGGAGCTGGACTTCCGCCTCGCGCGGGATGACGACGGGGAGTGGCGGATTGCGAGCGCCCCGGACGGGATCGTGCTCGATGAGGGATCCTTCCAGCAGGTCTACAGCCGCTACTCGCTCCAGTACTACGACCAGAGCTGGCGGCATCTGGTGCCGGATGTGCGCTGGTATCCGCGCGGGTCGAACGTCGCGACCTCCATCACGCAGGCCGCGATCGAGGGCACGCCGAGCGACTGGCTCCAGCCGGCCGTGCACAGTGCGTTCCCCGCCGATGTCCTGCTGGACGGCAACTCCGTTCCTGTGACCGAACAGGTCGCGAGCGTCGCCCTCACGGATGCCGCGCTGTCATTGGACGCGGCCACGCTCGCGCGCATGAGGACCCAGCTCGAGAAGAGCTTGACGGCGACGGGCGTCAGCGAGGTGCGCTTCACGGTGAACGGCAGCGAACTGGACGCCGACGAAGCCGGTCTCGCCTCCGACAGCGCAGACGTCAGCACGATCGTGCTGACCGAGGACGGCTTCGGAAGCCTGGTCGGCGGCGAGGTGACGCCGATCGCCGGCATCAGCGAGCCGCTCGCCCAGATCGAGCAGCCGGTCTCCTCGATCGATCTCGCGCAGGGCGAGGGGCTGGCCGCGGTGCAGTTGAGCACGGGGGCGGTGTGGGCCATCACGAACTCGAAGGTGAACGAGCTCGACACCAGACCCGGCCTGGTCAAGCCGTCGATCGATCCGTACGGCTACATCTGGTCGGCGCCCGGTTCCGACCCGCAGGATGTGCACGCCTGGACCGAGGATGTGACGTCACCCGTCATCGTCGATGCGTGGCCGGAGGCGTCGACCATCTCGGCGCTGCGCGTGTCGACGGACGGTGTGCGCATCGCAGCTCTGGTGACCATCGGCGGTCGACAGAGCGTCGTGACGGCGGTCATCCTCCGCGATGACAGCAACGTCCCCACCGGGTTCGGCCCGACGCACGAGCTGGTCGAGCTGGATGTCCCCGCCCAGGAGCTGGTGTGGTTGGGCGCTGACAGCCTCGGCATCCTGACCGAGGGGGACGACGCGATGCTGAGGACGCAGGTCGTCGGCGGACCGGGCAGCGAGCAGACCGCTCCCAACGGCAGCGCTTCGTTCGCCGGAGCGAAGTCGCAGGCCGGCGTACGGATCCTGGGTACGGATGGCACCCTGTTCGCGCCGCGCGCATCCGCGTGGCAGGAGTTCTACGACGGCGTCCTCGTGCTGGGGACGCGGGCAGGCTACTGACCCCGTCCCACTCTGCACAGACGGCGGGTTCGACGAGTTCTGCACGGATGCCGTGGATGCCGCGGCCTCCGGCAGGAAACGCCTCCGGCGCCGGTGCACAGTGGCGTGATGACGACACCTGACCCACGGCCCCGATTGGTCGATGAGGTCCTCAGCGTGCTGCTGGGGGCTTCCTGCGCCGGGTGCGACGAACCGGGCCGACTGCTGTGCGACGGATGCCGGAACCTTCTGCGTCCCGTCCCCGTGCGCCGAGCGCTGACGGCCGGCCTGTCCGCGACGGCAGCCCTGCCGTTCGACGGAGTCGCAGCACGGTGCATCCGCGCGGTGAAGGAGGACGGGAGCACGCTGCTGGTCCGGCCGCTGGCCGTGGCGTTGCGCGCGGTGGTTCCTTCCGACCCCGCGACGCTGCTCGTCCCGGTGCCGACCTCGCACGCGGCGTTCCGGCGCAGAGGGTTCCGCGTGCCGGAGCTGCTGG
This sequence comes from Microbacterium sp. STRO-1N, assembly GCF_057748015.1. Next base: position 2,467,645 of record NZ_CM173234.1, on the reverse strand, counting down.
TGCGCGCATGCGGCCGGCGCCCAACGCGCCTGCTCGTCCCGGTCGGACGCACCGAGGATCAGCGCGGACTCGGTCGGGCGGAAAGGGCGCTCAACGTGGCAGGCAGCATGCGCGCTCGCGGCGCCGGAACGGGCGATGAGGTGATCGTCGTCGATGATGTGATCACCACCGGAGCGACGCTGACCGAGGCATCTGATGTCCTGCGTGAGGCGGGATTCCTGGTCCGCGGAGCGATCGCGCTCGCGGCCACACCACGGCGGAGATGAACGCCGGGCCGACACGGGGGAAATGGGTCGTGACATCCATCGGAACGGGGACTACGGTAGGGGTTCACAAGGCGACCACGGTCCGCCCTTGGCCGGGAGGACCGGGACAAGGAGGCAGGAATGGAAACGAGCATCGTCGGCGTGGGAGTGAGCATCTCAGATCGCTTTCGCACTGTAGTCGAGGAGAAGATCGCCCGGATCTCCACGCTCGCGGCCCGTGCGCAGCGCTTGGATGTCAAGGTCACCCACCGGGCGTATCGAGGCGGACGCATTCCCGACGAGACCGTTGAGCTCACGCTCGTGAGCAAGGGTCCCGTCGTGCGGGCTGAGGCCACGGACGGCGACAAGTTCGTCGCCCTCGATCTCGCCCTCGACAAGATGTCGGAGCAGCTGCGGCGCGCGAAGGAGAAGCGCGTCGACGGTCGCCAGCACCCCAGGGGTGCCCACTTCGAAAAGGGCAGCGGAGCCCTCGAAGGGATCGACGTGCAGCCGGCATCCGCCGACGTCCTGCACGCGGTCGCGACCGGCGCCATCCCTGTGCAGCCGCAGGAGGAGGAGGCGTACTCGCCGGTCGTCATCCGCACGAAGAACTTCGACGCGGAGTGGATGACCGTGGAGGAGGCCGTCGACCGCATGGAGCTGGTCGGGCACGACTTCTTCCTGTTCGTCGATGTCCGCACCGACCACCCGAGCGTCGTGTACCGGCGCAAGGGCTGGGACTACGGCGTGATCTCTCTGACCACTCAGGCGTCCCCGGAGGAGGCACTGGCTTCCTGAGCCGTCACTGAAACAGCGAAGGCCCGGCTCGCGCCGGGCCTTCGTCGTGCGGGACGGTCGTCAGTCGAAGATGCCGTCCAGGATGCTGCCGATCACGAGTCCGCCGAGGATGCCGGATGCGAGGTCGCCGCCTCCGCCGCCACGACGCCCGCCGCCGCCCCAGCCGCCGCCGCCCCAACCGGGAGCGTCGCCGCCCCAGCCGTCGTTCTGCTGCTGCGGGCGGGCGGAGTCGATGTCGCGCTGGGCGAGCTGCAGCGCCTCCGAGGCGAGCTGTGCGACCCGGCGAGCGGTCGCGAGCGCCTGCTCCCTGGTCTCCTCGGCAGGCAGCAGCGTCGGAACGTCCGTCCTCAGCCTCTCGGCCTCGGCGAGGCGCGTGCGGGCATCAGCGCCGATCCAGCCGCGGTGGCCGGCGATCAGGCTGCGCGCAACGCCCAGCTGGCGGTCGGCGTCATCGAGCGCGTGCTGCACGTGCTCGAGGGACGGGAGCGGATTCTCGATGCGGTGGCGGGCCGTGGCGATGGCCTCGTCGAGTGCCGTGTTGGCCGTCCGAAGGCGGCTCAGCTCCGCGAACGGGTCATTGCGGGAGCCGGACGGGGCCAGGGAGGCGAGGGCCTTCTCCAGATCGGACACCGCCGATGCGACGGCGGGTACCTGGGGTGCGGTGCGCGCTGCGATGATGTCGGCGCGCGAGTCGGCGACGACCTCGGCCAGGGTGGATTCGGCCCGGAGCGCCTCGATCTCGAAGTCCTCGACGGCATCGAGCACGACCCCGGCGCGACGGACCGCCTCTGAGGCGGTCTCCAGCGCGAGATTGGCTTCTTCGTTCTGGCGAGCGGCGCGACGGCGCTCGGAGACATCCGCGCCGTGCGTGGCGAAGGAGACGAGTTGCTCGGCTTCATCCGCAGCGTTGGAGATCTGATCCATGGCGGATTCGGAGTACCGCGCCGAGAGGCGCTCGATCGCCGACCGGGCGTGGGGGAGGCGAGCGGTCAGCGTCTCGGCATCCTGACGCAGTCCGGCGATGATCTGCGGAGCCTGACGGACCTTGGCGATCTGCTGGGCGAGCGTCGCCGTCTTGTCATCGAGCAGCTGCTCGGCCCACTCGCACAGCTGGGCGATGCGCGCATTGCGCGTGCGCAGCTCCTCGGCGGTGTCGGGGATCTCGTCGTGGTTGAGCTGGTGCAGCTGGAACGCCTCGCGCAGATGCGTGCGGACGGCCTCGAGCGCTGCCTTGAGGTCTGCGGTGAGGGATGCGCCGAGTTCGGCCTCGGCGAACACCAGTTCGTCGCTCGCCGTGCGGATGCGCTCGTCGGCCGCGACGAGCGCCTGCTCGGCCTTTCGTGCGAGGTCGGCGTCCTGCGCCGATTGTGCAGCTTCTTCTTCGCGCTTGCGTCTGCCCCAGAATCCAGCCATGAGCCGATCCTACTTTCCCGAGCGGATGCCGAGGCTGTGCATCCGCTCGGGGCGAACGCATCCTGTCGGTGAACTGCAGCTCAGGCGATCAGCTCTTCTGTCGCGGCCGCCTTCTGCGGACGCCCGCGCTTGGGTCGCTCCGTTGCGAGCTCCAGAGTCATGGCGTGCTGCGGATGCATCGCCAGGCGCTGCTCGGTGTGGTCGAGCCAGCGCACCTCCGCCTCGGCCGCGAAGATCATCGAGTCGATCACGAGCGACCACGCGAGCTCTTCCGGGCTGCCGTCACCGCCGGCGAACTTCGCCCGATTGAGGATCTGCAGCTGCCGGAGCGACGCGGTGCGCTGGGTCTGGATCACGGCCGCCACGTCGATACCGGGCAGCGTCGCCGCCACGGCGAGCTTGATCGCCAACTCGTCTCTGGTCGCCTGACCGCGTTCGACGGGGGAGGACAGCCACGACGCGACCTCGGCGGATCCGGCATCCGTGATCTGCCAGTAGACGTGACCCTGCTCGTCCGGCTCGCCGCGCGAGACCAGGCCGTCGCGCTCCAGTCGCTCGAGCGTGTTGTAGATCTGGCCCACGTTCAGGGGCCAGGTGGAGCCGGTTCGTCGATCGAATTCGGCTCGAAGCTGGTAGCCGTAGCACGGCCCCTGGTCGAGGATGGCGAGCAGGCTCTGGCGGACGGACATGCGATCTCCTTCGGGTGGAGTGCGAAAGCAATACCGAGTATATGCATACGTGGAAATCCCGTCCGGCATCCCATGCAGGCGACGCGCAGGTCACGGGCCGGTAACATGGCACAGTATGCCCGGCACCGGCCCCATCGGGGCGGCCGGGATCTGACCCAGAACAGGGAGATGACTTAAGTGGCGAATCCTCTTGAGAAGCTGCTGCGCGCGGGTGAAGGTCGCATCCTTCGCCGCCTCAACCAGGTCGTGAAGGCCGTCGGCGCGCTGGAGGAGGACTTCGAGAAGCTCACCGACGAAGAGCTGGCGAACGAGACCACCGAGTTGCGCGCTCGCTTCGAGAAGGGCGAGACGCTCGACCAGCTGATGCCTGAAGCCTTCGCCGCCGTCCGCGAAGCGGCGAAGCGCACGTTGGGAATGCGTGCATACGACGTGCAGATCATGGGTGGCGCAGCCCTGCACATGGGCAACATCGCCGAGATGAAGACCGGTGAGGGCAAGACGCTCGTCGCGACCCTCCCGACGTACCTCAACGCCATCGCGGGCAAGGGCGTGCACGTCATCACGGTGAACGACTTCCTCGCGTCGTACCAGGCCGAGCTCATGGGCCGCGTGTACCGCGCTCTGGGCATGACCACCGGCATCATCGTCTCGGGTCAGACGCCGGCGGTCCGCCGTGAGCAGTACGCCGCGGACATCACCTATGGCACGAACAACGAGTTCGGCTTCGACTACCTGCGCGACAACATGGCGTGGCGCAAGGAAGACCTCGTCCAGCGCGACCACTTCTTCGCGATCGTCGACGAGGTCGACTCGATCCTCATCGACGAGGCCAGAACGCCGCTGATCATCTCCGGGCCGTCTTCGGGCGAGGCCAATCGATGGTTCGCCGAGTTCGCCAAGATCGCCCGCACCCTCGTCGAGGGCGAGGACTACGAGGTCGACGAGAAGAAGCGCACCGTCGGCGTGCTCGAGCCCGGTATCGAGAAGGTCGAGGACTACCTCGGCATCGACAACCTCTACGAGTCGGCGAACACCCCGCTGATCTCATTCCTGAACAACTCGATCAAGGCGCTCGCCCTGTTCAAGAAGGACACCGACTACGTCGTCATGAACGACGAGGTCATGATCGTCGACGAGCACACCGGTCGCATCCTCGTCGGTCGTCGGTACAACGAGGGCATCCACCAGGCCATCGAGGCCAAGGAGGGTGTGCCGGTCAAGGCGGAGAACCAGACCCTCGCCACCGTCACGCTGCAGAATTACTTCCGTCTGTACGACAAGCTCGCCGGCATGACCGGTACCGCCGAGACCGAGGCGGCCGAGTTCATGTCGACCTATCAGCTCGGTGTCGTCCCGATCCCGACCAACCGTCCGATGATCCGCAAGGACCAGGCGGACCTGGTCTACAAGAACGAGACCGCGAAGTTCGCGCAGGTCGTCGAGGACATCGCAGAGCGGCACGCCGACGGCCAGCCGGTTCTCGTCGGCACCGTCAGCGTCGAGAAGAGCGAGTACCTCTCGCGACTGCTCGCGAAGAAGGGCATCAAGCACGAAGTCCTCAACGCGAAGAACCACGCACGCGAGGCCGAGATCGTCGCGCGCGCCGGTCGGCTGGGTGCCGTGACCGTGGCCACGAACATGGCCGGTCGAGGCACCGACATCATGCTCGGAGGAAACGCGGAGTTCCTCGCCGTGCAGGAGCTCAAGGCCAAGGGCCTGGACCCGGCCGAGACGCCGGAGGAGTACGAGTCCGCGTGGGACGAGACCTACGAGGCGATGAAGGCCATCGTCGCGGAGGAGAGCACGAAGGTCGTCGAAGCCGGCGGTCTGTACGTCCTCGGCACGGAGCGGCACGAATCCCGCCGCATCGACAACCAGCTCCGCGGTCGTTCGGGTCGTCAGGGCGACCCGGGTGAGAGCCGCTTCTACCTCAGCCTCACCGACGATCTCATGCGCCTGTTCCAGTCGGGTGCCGCTGAGGCGATCCTGGCTCGGACGAACTTCCCGGATGACGTGCCGATCGAATCCGGGCTGGTCTCGCGGGCCATCCGCAGCGCGCAGTCGCAGGTCGAGGCGCGCAACGCCGAGATGCGCAAGAACGTGCTCAAGTACGACGACGTCCTCAACCGTCAGCGCGAGGCGATCTATGCCGACCGCCGCCACATCCTGCACGGCGACGACATCGCCGACCGCGTGCAGCACTTCATCGAGGATGCCATCACCGGCGTCGTGAAGGACCACACCGCAGAGGGGCACAACGAGAGCTGGGACTTCGACGCGCTCTGGACCGAGCTGAAGACGCTGTACCCGGTCGGCGTCACGATCGACGAGGTCGTCTCCGAGGCTCAGGGACGCAAGGGCGGCATCACGTCGGAGGGACTCATCCGCGAGCTGCTCTCGGACGCGAAGATCGCCTACGAGAAGCGCGAGACCACGCTGGGCACACCGGCAACCCGTGAACTCGAGCGCCGCGTGGTGCTGCAGGTGCTCGACCGCCGCTGGCGCGATCACCTGTATGAGATGGACTACCTCAAGGACGGCATCGGCCTGCGCGCCATGGCGCAGCGCGACCCGCTGATCGAGTATCAGCGCGAGGGCTACGCGATGTTCCAGGCGATGATGGGCCAGATCAAGGAGGAGTCGGTCGGCTACCTCTACAACCTCGAGGTCGAAGTGCGTCGTGCCGGTGATTCGGAGACCGCATCCGTCGAGGCCAAGGGGCTGGTGGAGGGCGCTCCCGATCAGCGTCTGGAGTACTCCGCGCCGAGCGACTCCGGCGACGTCGAGGTGCGCAACGAGCGCGGACAGGTGCAGCAGGCGGCGACCGATCGGGTCCGTCGCGCGGCTGAGGCCGCTGCGGCCGCCCCCGCAGCGGATGCTCCGGCAGAGCGCGGTGCCTTCGGGCAGCCCACCGACGGCGGTCAGGGCGCCGCTCCGCAGAACCGCGCCCAGCGCCGCGCCGGCAAGAAGAAGTGACATGCCCCGCCGGCTGACCGCGTGTCGGCCGGCGGGCTCATGCGGAAGACGGCCGGTGGATCACGCATTGGCAGGTGAGCGAGAAGCACCGTCCGAGCGGCGATAGGCTTTCTCAATGACTCACTCGCGCCACTTCGACCAGTCGTCGAAGCTCAAGAACGTCCTGTACGAGATCCGTGGACGGGTCCCCGCAGAGGCGGCGCGGTTGGAGGCCGAGGGCCACAGCATCCTCAAGCTCAACACCGGCAACCCGGCCATCTTCGGTTTCGAAGCTCCGCACCAGATCGTGCACGACATGCTCGCGGCGCTGCCGACGGCGCACGGCTACAGCGACAGCAAGGGCATCATCTCGGCACGTCGTGCCGTCGTGAGCCGCTACGAGCAGATCGAGGGGTTCCCCCCGGTCGACCCCGATGACGTGTACCTCGGCAACGGGGTCTCCGAGCTCATCACGATGACGATGCAGGCGCTGCTCGACGAGGGCGACGAGGTGCTGATCCCCGCCCCGGACTATCCGCTGTGGACCGCGATGACGAGCCTGGCCGGCGGCACGCCCGTGCACTATCTGTGCGATGAGGATGCCGGATGGGAGCCGGACCTCGAGGACATCCGGTCGAAGGTCACGCCACGGACCAAGGCGATCGTCATCATCAATCCGAACAACCCGACAGGGGTGGTCTACTCGCGGGCCGTGCTCGAGGGGATCATCCAGATCGCCCGCGAGAACGAGCTGCTGCTGCTCTCGGACGAGATCTACGATCGCATCGTGTTCGACGGCGCGGAGCACATCCCCACCGCGACGATCGCGCCCGATCTGCTGTGCCTGACCTTCAACGGTCTCTCCAAGACGTACCGCGTCGCCGGATTCCGCTCCGGCTGGCTGGTCATCACCGGGCCGCAGGAGCACGCGAAGGGTTTCATCGAGGGCATCACGCTCCTGGCGTCCACGCGTCTGTGTCCGAACGTGCCCGCGCAGTACGCGGTGCAGGCGGCGCTGTCGGGCGTCCAGTCGATCGACGCGCTGATCGCGCCGAGCGGTCGCCTGCACGAGCAGCGCGATGTCGCCTGGGAGGGGCTCGAGGCGATCCCCGGCGTCTCCTGCGTGAAACCGCAGGGCGCGCTCTACGCCTTCCCGCGGCTCGACCCGAACGTGCATGACATCCATGACGACGAGAAGCTCGTGTACGACCTGCTGGTGTCCGAGCACATCCTGCTGGTGCAGGGGACCGGCTTCAACTGGCCCACTCCGGATCACTTCCGCGTCGTGACGCTGCCGGAACCGCGCGTGCTCGGCGAGGCGATCGAGCGGCTCGGGAACTTCCTCGCCGACTACCGGCAGTGACGGCTGCGGCCGTCATGTCGTCGGCGCTCTGGGCGAATCGACGGATGCCGGCCACGAGCTGCGATCGAGGACTCACGTCCGCGATCGGTCGTGCGTGCAGCAGGGCGGCATCCGCCGCGCGCTGATCGTACGGGAGGAATGCGATGTCGGTGATGCCGGCGAAGCGCTCCAGGGTGCGGCGCACCTGACCTCGCGCATCGATTCCGAGCGGCCCCGGCCGCACCCTGTTGACCACCACGCGCATCGGCGTATCGCCGATGATGTTGCGCACTTCGGCATGGTCGCGCAGGAACCGCGCCACGCCGAGCGGGTCGGCGGACGCGACGGCGACGATCTCGTCCGCGTCGGCGAGCACGGCCGCCGTCGCGGCGTGCCGTCGCGGACCCTCCAGATCCCAGGTCACCTCGTCGTCGGCATCGAACGCGGCCGAGGTGTCCACGACCGTGCGATCGACCCACTGCCGACAGGCGGCGAGCGTGCGACGCAGCCGGTCGGCGGAGAGCTCCGGCCAGCGGTTCGGACGGTTCAGGCCGCCGAGGACCGCGAGACTTCCGCCGGAGGTCTCGATCGTTGCGGAGAGCCGCGTCAGCTCAGCCGGGTCGAGGCCGCCGAGCTCGGCTCGCCGGCATGCGGCGGCGAGCCCAGGAGCCTCATCGCTGAGCCCCAGCAGCAGCGCGAGCGACGGAGCGACGCTGTCGGCATCCAGCAGGGCCGTTCGGTGCCCCGTGCGGGTGAGCTCGACCGCCAGTTGAACGGCCACGGTGGAGCGACCGGGAGCGCCGTGCGGCCCCCACACCGCGATGACGCGGGAGCTGGAGCGCGGCTGAGGCGCGGGTGCGGCCGGAGCATTCCCGGCGACCGCGCCGGCGATCTCCGCGGCCGTGGCATCCGATGCGAGGGCACCGGCGATGCCGAATCGGCTGAGCAGGCGCGAATCGCCGTCGCCGAGCGCGACGATGCGGATTCCTGTCCGGTCGCAGGCGGAGACGACATCGGCGGTCAGTGCCGCCCGTGAAGCGGGCATGATCAGCGCGTCCACTTCGCCGAAGGCGGCATCCGGTACGCCCCCGATCGGCAGCACTGCCGCGACAACGACGCCGAGATCGACGAGTTCTTCGGCCAGCGCAGACGCCCGCGGCTCGTCGAGGGCGATGGCGACGGTGCTCATCGCGAGCCCATCGGCACGATCGACAGAGCCGCCCCGCCTGTCATGGCTGAGAGCACGTCGGAGACGTCGGAGCGCTCGATCACCAGTTCGACCGCTGGTCTGCTCTGCGCCATCACCCCCTCGGTCTCGACGAGCGACGCCACGGTCACGTCGGCGACGAGAATGCGGGGTTCGTCGAATCCTTCTTCCAGCGGCGGCGCCTGCCACAGCTCGACGACCGTGCCCGGTTCGATCTCGGCCGGCAGTCCGACGCTGCTCTCGACGACGATCGTCGTGGTGCGGGCATCGTCCGCATCGCCGACCGCGGCGGCGGACAGCAGTTCGCCCTCTGCCATCCCGCGTGTCGCGATCTGTCCGGCGGAGAGGTCCTGCGGTGCGAGATAGCGATCCGCGGCCGCCCCGAGCGAGACGTCGACGACGGTGAAGTCCGATGAACTGAGCGCCTCGCCGGGGACGATCGTCCGATCGGCCTGGAGCACCGGCGTCGTGGTGCGGGAAGCGTTCACGATCAGCCAGACGCCGAGGATCGAGAGCACGACCAGGGCGACGCCGATGTAGAAGCGGGCGTCACCCCATGGCGTGCGGCGGACGCGCGTGTGCATGGTCATGATCGACATCGTCACAGAAAACGTGCGCGCGCCGAGAAAGTTATCCACAGGGGTGTCGGTCCCAGGCGCGGATGCCGCCCGGAGTGGACAATAGGAGCATGTCCGAACCGTCGCCCAGCGCTCCGCGCTTCCTCGCCCCGTCCGAGGTCGCCGAGCTGCTGAGCATCGCGGTCGATGAAGTCATCGCCCTCGTCCACGAGGGGCGGCTGCGGGGATCCCAGCTCGGGTCTCCTCCGCGCTGGCGCGTCGAGGAGACCAGCCTGGCGGAATATCTCGCCGAGCAGTCCGAGCAGGCCAGACGCATGGCGCTGTGGCGGCAGGCGAACGAGGCCAGCTTCCCCGAGGTATGGGGCACCACTCCGCACCGGCCGTGACGGCTCCGACAGCGTCGGCCGCGCTGACGCCGGCTGCACGCCCGCGTCAGCGCGGTTCCAGGTCGATGCGCGCGACGGCGGCGAAGGCGATCACGACGTAGGCGCGGACGTCCTGTGCGCGCCGAGACGAACCGGCGTCGTGCGCCGCCAGATCGAAGTGGTCCGCTCCAGCGCGATCGATCGTGCCGTGCCGGCGGCATCCGTCGAGATCCTCGATCGTCACCGGTACTCGGCGGCGGGCGAGATCGCGGAGCACGAAGCCGAAGGTCATCCGCTCCCGCAGCTCGGAGGCGGGAACCGCCGGATCGAGGCTGGCCAGCAGCATCCCGTGATCCATTCGGATGCCGCGCACCGCCGTGAGCGGGACGAGAGCGGTGCCGCGGCCGGGGTTCGGTGCGATCGCCAGCCAGTCCGCGCCGATCTTCACGACGCGGCCGGCCAGCAGCCGCCCGGCGGGGAGCTCGAGGGCGATCGCGGCCTCGGCGGCCGCGAGTGCGCGCAGACGCGCGCGCATCTCGATGCGGGAGATCCGGAGCCGCTCCGACTCGGCATCCAGGGCCGCACGCTCTGCTTCCCACTCCGAAGCGAGCTGACCCTCGAGGTCCTCGAACAGCCCGTCCCAATGCACGGGATAGAGCGTAGAGGACCCCGCGTCCTCGGTATACGAGTTATCCACAACGGGCAGGAAAGATCCGCACAGGCGCGTTCGGACGTGTTCTACTTTCGGCACCTCACGCACGAGAACGGCACGACATGACACTGCACGAGTACTTCTCCTATCAGCCGACGCCGGCGGCCGAACTGCCCGACCCCGAACCGCTGCTGCGCAGCCTCACACAGGGTGCGCTGGAAGTGTTCGCCGGCGTCAGGGAAGTGGACCAGCTGGCCCGGTGGTTCAGCGAGGACGCCTACAGCAAGCTCGTGATGCGGGCGAACCTCTCCGCCCGCGCTCGCAGCGCGAGGGACGTACCGCCGAGCCGACCGGTTTTCGAGATCCTGTCCGTGCACCGGACAGCCCCAGCGGACGGCGTCGTCGAAGCCGTGGTCGTCGTGGCGGGGCCGGGACGCACGCGGGCGGTGGCGATCAGGCTCGAGGGCCTGGACCGCCGGTGGCGGGCGACGTCCCTGGCGGTGCTGTGAACGGCGCGCACACGCCGGAGAACGCCCCGAAGAGGCGACTTGGTATGCTCATCCGGTTGCACCGCACCGTGAACGGGTAGGAGCCTGATGAACGACCTCGAGAGAGTCAACGGCGATTGGGAGTTCGACGCCGCGCACACGCGCGTCGGGTTCTCGGCACGGCACGCCATGGTCACGACCGTGCGCGGGTCGTTCAACGACGTCGCCGGCAACCTGCACGTCGATACCGACGATCCGTCGAAGTCGTCGGCGCGCGTGATCCTGCGTGTCGCCAGCATCGATACGCGCAACAAGCAGCGTGACGACCACCTGCGCAGCGCCGATTTCTTCGACGCCGAGCGCTGGCCGGAGATCACCTTCGTCAGCTCGCACATCGAAGAGGTCGACGACAACGCGTTCGCGGTGACCGGCGATCTGACCATCCGCGATGTCACGCAGAAGGTCGTGATCCCGCTCGCTCTCATCGGCATCGAGACGGATGCCGACGGCAAGCTCCGCGCGGGTTTCGAGGGCACTCGCCGACTGCAGCGTCGGGACTTCGGCCTGGAATGGAACGTGCCACTGGATTCCGGCGGGGTGCTCGTATCCGAGAAGATCACCCTCGAGTTCGAGATCTCCGCGGTCAAGGTCTCCTGACTGCACTGCTGTCGCGCCGTCGAGCCCTAGGCTTGAGGCGTGTCAACGCTCAGTGATCTCGTCCACGCGCAGGGGTGCCTGACCGACAGCGATGTCGAATGGCTGCACCGCCTCGCCGGAGACGGCCAGCTCCTCGCCGACCTCGCATCCGCCGACATCGTCGTGTGGGTGCGCACCGAAGACGGCTCGTTCATCGCCGTCGCGCATACGCGGCCCAGCGGCGCGGCGACCCTCTTCTACCGAGACATCGTCGGTGAGAGGGTCAGGCCGCAGTGGCGCACCCAGGTGCACGGCGCGTTCGAATCGGGGGAGATCGTCGATTCGTCCTCCCCGGACTGGTTCGAGGAGACCCCGACGCGGGTGCGAGCCGTCCCGATCCTCGCGAACCGCTCGAAGAGCGACCCGATGCGGGTGATCGGCGTCGTCACCCGGCACACGAACCTCGGCGAGGCCAGGACCCCGTCTCGGCAGCAGATCACATTCGACGACTGCGCCAACGACCTGTTCCGGATGATCGCGTCCGGTGAGTTCCCCGATCTCGCCGCGCCGACCTCGCCGCGTCGAGGCGCTCCGCGCGCATCGGACGGCCTCATCCGGATCGATGTCGACGGCGTCACGACGTTCGCGAGCCCGAATGCGTTGTCCGCCTTCAACAGGATGGGATTCGATGATGAGCTCGAGGGGGAGTCGCTCGCGGAGGTGACCACCCGCATCCTCCCGGTGACCCGTCAGGTCGACGAATCGCTCCCGGTCGTCGTGACGGGGCGCGCGCCGTGGCGCACCGACATCGAGGCTCGCGGCGTCACGGTGTCTCTGCGGGCGATCCCGCTGCGCGATCACGGCACCCGCATCGGCGCGATCGTGCTGTGCCGCGATGTGACCGAGCTGCGCCACCAGGAGCAGGAGCTCATCACGAAGGACGCGACGATCCGCGAGATCCACCATCGCGTCAAGAACAACCTGCAGACGGTCGCATCGCTGCTGCGCATCCAGGCGCGCCGGACGCACTCGGAGGAGGCGCGCGAGGCGCTGACCCAGGCCATGCGGCGGGTGGACTCGATCGCCGTCGTCCATGACACGCTCGCTCAGGGACTGACCCAGCAGGTCGACTTCGATGAGGTGTTCGACCGCGTGCTCAAGCTCGTCGCGGAGGTCGCCGCGGCTCCCAACACACGGGCGCGCACGATGTCCACGGGACACTTCGGCGTCCTTCCGAGCGAGTACGCGACGCCACTCGCGCTGGCTCTCACCGAAGTCGTCACCAACGCGGTCGAGCACGGCCTTGCGGGCCAGGAGGGGTTCGTCACCATCGATGCCACGCGCACCGACGAGAACCTGAGGGTGACGGTCTCCGACAACGGCCACGGGCTGCCGGAGGGGCGGATCGGGCAGGGGCTAGGAACGCAGATCATCCGAACCCTCATCCAGGGCGAACTCGGCGGAACGATCGAGTGGAAGGGCACCGACGGCGTGGGCACCGAGGTCACGATCGACATCCCGCTGCGCTGGATCAAGAAGTAGTCGAACAACGAGAAATGCCCCTCCGAGGAGGGGCATTTCTCGTATGCGCGGAGATCAGCTGGCGCGGCGGGCGCGAGCGGCGCGGCGCTTGAGCGCGCGACGCTCGTCTTCGCTCAGGCCGCCCCAGACGCCCGAGTCCTGGCTGGTCTCCAGGGCGTACTGCAGGCAGATCTCGGTGACGGTGCAGGTGGCGCAGACGGCCTTCGCCTTCTCGATCTGATCGACGGCCGGTCCGGTGTTCCCCACGGGGAAGAACAACTCGGGGTCGACGGTCAAGCAGGCGGCCTTATCGCGCCAGTCCATGGGGGCTCCTCAGTGTGGTTTCTTACGAACCAGCGGATTTTCGATGGCTCTGATTCGGGCGGCGAAGAATTCGGGTTCCGCTACCCTGGGTTAAGTGATGCGAGCGATTGCTCGCCCCACGCCGCTGTGGGAGCACATGACGGTTAACATTGTGTTACAGCTTCCGCACGAAATCAAGGGTTTTGTGCATTCATATCCGATTCTCAGGGGAACACAGTGAACGCTCCTGGCCTCGCCCGTGCGGCGGCCGCCGTCCTCGCCCTGGAGGGCATCGCCCTCGTCGTCATCGCTCTGATCGAGACGTTCGGCCTCGGATCGGGTGACGCCGCGAACCTCGCGACAGCGCTCGCGCTGATCGTGCTCACTGTGATCGGCGCCGCTGCGCTCATCGCCTTCGCCATCGGAACGCTGCGCGGCCTCTCCTGGGCCCGCTCAGGGGGAGTGGTCCTTCAGGTGCTGGCCGTCGCACTGGCCCTCGCGGCGCTCACGTTGCAGCCCGCTCCATGGCTGTTCGTGGTCGCGGTCGGTGCGCCGGGCATCCTGGGTTTCGTCCTGCTGCTCTCGAGCGCACGTCGTGAGATCGAGCCGAACGAGCCGTCCGCCGACGGCGAGTGAACCCGATCAGGCGTCGACGCCGAGGATCCTGCGCAGCCGCGCGACGTGTCCCGTCGCCTTGACGTTGTAAAGCGCGTGCGTGATGACGCCCTGCTCATCGAGGACGAACGTCGATCGGATGACGCCTTCGACGACCTTGCCGTAGTTCATCTTCTCGCCCCACACGCCGTAGGCGGTGTGCACGGCGTGGTCGGGGTCGCTCAACAGCATGAAGGTCAGCGCGTCGCGGTCGCGGAACTCCGCCAGCTTCGCAGGCTCGTCGCGCGAGACCCCGACGACCCGGAAGCCGGCGCCCTGCAGCGATGAGATGCTGTCTCGGAAGTCGCAGGCCTGCGTGGTGCAACCGGGCGTCATGGCAGCCGGATAGAAGTACAGCACGACCTTCTCGCCGCGCAGATCGTCCAGTCGGACGGGGGAGCCGTCCTGGTCGAGCAGCGTGAAGTCGGGGGCGGTCGAGCCGGGTGCCAGGCGCAGTTCAGTCACGCGTCAAGCCTAACGCCCCGGTGTCTGCTCCGCCTTGTCGGCGAACGTCTGCAGCAGCCGCTGCAGCGAGTCGAGACGCGACAGCTCCGCAGGGCTGAGCTCGCCGCGCTCGGCGGCCTCGATGAGAGCGCAGTCCGGCGCATCGGTGAGGTGCGTGCAACCGCGGGGGCAGTCCTCGGCGATCGCGGCGAGCTCGGTGAAAGCCGCCAGGATGTTCGCCGGGTCGACGTGGCCGAGGCCGAATGACCGCACACCAGGGGTGTCGATCACCCAACCGGTGCCGTGTTCGCTCTGGTACCGCAGCGACACGGTGGACGACGACGTGTGACGCCCGCGGCCGGTGACCTGGTTCACGTGTCCTGTGGCGCGGTCGGCCGACGGGACCAGTGCGTTCACGAGGGTCGACTTCCCGACGCCGGAATGCCCGACGAAGACCGTCGAGTGTCCGATCAGCGCTTCGCCGATCTCGTCGACGGGCATCTCCTCCCTGGCGCTGGTGAACACCCGAAGGTCCAGGCCTTCGAAGTGCGCGAGGAAGGCAGTCGGATCCTGCAGATCGGTCTTCGTGACCACGAGCAGCGGTCGGATGCCGGCATCCAGCGCCGCGACGAGATATCGATCCACCAGACGGGGACGCGGCTCGGGGTCCGCTGCGGCGACCACGATGAGCATCTGATCGGCGTTCGCGACCACGACGCGCTCGATCAGATCGGTGTCGTCCGCGCTGCGGCGCAGCAGCGACGTGCGTTCGACGATGCCGACGATGCGCGCGAGCGTGCCCACGTCGCCCGTGGTGTCGCCGACCACTCTGGCCAGGTCGCCCGTGACGATGGGAGTGCGCCGCAGCTCGCGGGCCCTGGTCGTCGTGATGGTGCGCTCGTCGTCGGTGCCCTCGTCGATCATGACGGCGTAGCGGCCGCGGTCGACCCCCAGCACACGGCCGATCTCGGCATCCTCGTGCGCTGGTCGACGCTTGGTCCGCGGGCGGTTGGCCTTCGGATTCGGGCGGACCCGGATGCTCGACTCGTCGAAGTCCTCGAACTCGTCGTCGAGGTCGTCGTCCGGATCGAGCCAGCTCACAGCGACCCCAGCATCCGCTCCCACAGCAGCATGAATTCCGGCAGGGTCTTCGCGGTCGTTCCGATGTCGTCGATCTCCACGCCGGGCACGCGCAGTCCGACCAGCGCGCCGGTCGTCGCGATGCGGTGGTCGTGGTGCGCGACCCAGGTGCCACCGCTGAGCTCGCGCGGAACGATGCGCAGTCCGTCGGAGAGCTCTTCAGCTTCGCCGCCCAGCGCCCGGATGTTGCCGACCAGCGCGGCGATGCGGTCCGTCTCGTGCAGGCGGATGTGTCCGATCCCGCGGATCGTCGTGGCGGAGTCCGCGAACAGGGCCAGGCCGGCGATGGTCGGCGTGAGCTCGCTCGCCGCCGACAGATCGAGATCCACGCCGCGGATGCCGGAACCGGCGCGTACGGTCAGATCGCCGTGCTGACGACTCGCATGCGCGCCCATCACCTGGAGGATGTCCGGCAGGAGTGCGCCCGGCTGCGTGGAGTGCAGTGGCCAGCTCTTGACCGTCACATCGCCGCCGGTCACCAGCGCCGCGGCGAGGAACGGGGCGGCGTTGGACAGATCCGGCTCGATCGCGATCTCCTTGGCGCGGGGCACTCCGGCCTCGACCAGCCATTCCCCGGTGGCAGGGCGTTCGATGCGGATGCCGCGGCGGCTGAGCGACTCGATCGTCATGTCGATGTGCGGCAGGCTCGGGAGGTGCTCGCCGGTGTGCACCAGATGCAGACCGACGTCGAACCGCGGAGCGGCCAACAGCAGGCCGGAGACGAACTGACTCGACGCCGAGGCATCGATCTCGATGCGTCCGCCGCGGATGCGGCCGTGACCCCGGATGGTGAACGGCAGCGACCAGGTGCCCTCGTCGTCGATGTCGACGCCGAGGTCGCGCAGCGCCGTGATCATCGCACCCATCGGACGATGCAACGCGGTCTCGTGCGCGGTGAGGTGCACATCGTCGCGCGCGAGACCGGCGAGCGGTGCGATGAAGCGCATCACGGTTCCCGCCTGTCCGCAGTCGATCGTGACGCCGCCGGCGAGAGGTGCGGGGGTCACGACGAGATCCGGACCGAACTCGTTTCCGGCATCCACTTCCTCGATGCCGGTGCCGAGTGCGCGCAGCGCGTCGATCATCCGGCGCGAGTCGTCGGAGTGCAACGGAGCCACGAGTCGCCCTGGGCCGTCCGCGATGGCCGCGATGATGAGCTCGCGGTTGGTCAGGGACTTCGACCCTGGAACGGTCACGGTCGCGTGCACGGAACCGTCGGCGGTGGGAGCGGCGTAGGCGCCGCGGGCGGGGGCGGGGGAATACCGTGTGTCACTCATCGGTTCCCACTGTAGTGAACGGTGGTGCGTACACCGAGAAGGAGTGGTGATGATCGCGACGGTCGATCAGGAATTCGCGGACATCGTCGGCCTAGACTGGCCGGTGATGGATGACACCGCACCTGCCGACACGGTCGGCGACGCTCGGCGTGAGTTCGAGGAACAGGCGATCCCGTACATGGATCAGCTCTATGCCGCGGCCATGCGCATGACACGCAACCCCGCCGACGCGGCGGATCTCGTGCAGGAGACCTTCGTGAAGGCCTTCGGCTCGTGGTCGTCGTTCTCGCAGGGGACGAACCTCAAAGCGTGGCTGTACCGGATTCTGACGAACACGTACATCAACATCTACCGCAAGAAGCAGCGCGAGCCGTTCCAGGGCACGATCGATGAGCTCGAGGACTGGCAGCTGGGCGGTGCGGAGTCGACCACGGCGTCGCACAGCCGTTCGGCCGAAGCGGAGGCGATCGACCGGATGCCGGCTTCCGTGGTGAAGGATGCGCTGCAGGAGCTGCCGGAGGACTTCCGGCTGGCCGTCTACTTCGCTGATGTCGAAGGCTTCGCCTATCAGGAGATCGCCGACATCATGAAGACCCCCATCGGCACCGTGATGAGCCGTCTGCATCGTGGCAGACGGATGCTGCGGGAGCTGCTGGCAGATTATGCCGCTGAGCGAGGAATCGCCACGGCCGGTACGAGGAGCAGGAAATGAGCGACTGCGGCTGCGAGAAGGCGCGTCAGGATCTGGAGGAGTACCTCCGCAACGAGGTCTGCAAGACCGAGCACGCCGAGATCCGCGAGCATCTGGAGAACTGTCCAGGGTGCCGCGACGAGGCGCGCGTGGCCACGACCCTGACCGAGGTTCTGGCCCGCGCCTGCAAGGAGACCGCCCCCGAGGAGCTGCGCGATCAGGTGTTCGCGAAGCTCCGGGCGGTGCAGGCAAGCGCTCACTGAGCGCACCGCTCTGACCGCGTCGCAACGTCGGACGGTGCCCATAGGCTGGTGCCATGACTGACGCACGCAGTATCCCCGTCGACCCCGCGTCCGCCGAGCGGCTGGCGGGTCAGGGCCTCACCTATCGCTTCATCGACACCGCATCGGATGCCGATACCGAGGCGTTCCTCCGTGCCGACGCCCGCGGCTTCCTGGATTCGGATCCGACCGCCGAGCAGGTGACCGATCAACGCTCGATGCTCGTCGATCGGCGCAACATCGGCGTGTTCGAGGCCGATGCCCCCGTCGGCACGTGGCCGATCGCGACCGTGAACTCGTGGGTCACGCCGCTCACGGTCCCCGGCGGCGAACTGGACATGTGGGCGATCAGCTCGGTCACGGTATCGGGCACGCACCGCCGCCGTGGCATCGCGAGGGCGCTGCTGGAGGGCGAGCTCCGCGCCGCGGCATCCGCCGGCGTGCCGATCGCCGGCCTGACCGCGTCGGAGGCGACCATCTACAGCCGCTACGGCTTCGCTCCGGCGATCCCCGTCGCGCGCGTGAAGATCGACGCTCGACGCGCGGGATGGGTCGGACCGGACGTCGCAGGGCGGGTCGAATACATCGACCGCGAGGTGCTCAAGGACAACCTCGGCACCGTGCACGAGGTCGCGCGCACCCTGCGCTCCGGACAGATCGCCGGTTGGCCGGGGCGCTGGGCGCGGGCGGCAGGGCTCTCCGCCGGGCACCCGAACGCGACCGCGATCCGAGGCGTCCGCTACCGGGATGCCTCTGGCGCGGTCAGGGGCGTGATGGCCTACAGGCTCACCGAGATCCCCGGTGCGTTCCGCTGCCAGCTCGAGATCCAGCACCTGTCCACGGTGACCCCCGACGCGCTCATCGCGTTGTGGCGCTTCGCCGTGCAGCACGACCTCGTCGACACCGTCACGGCGGGTCTGCGCCCGGTCGACGACCCGATCACGTGGCTCGTCGCCGACCAGCGCGCCATCGAATTCACCGTGCACGACCACGGCTGGCTGCGCATCCTCGACGTGCCGGCCGTCCTGGGCGGACGCACCTATCGCGCTCCGCTGGATCTCGTCCTGCGCGTCGACGACCCGTTGGGATTCGCGCACGGGTCGTGGCGTCTCACGGCCGGTGCCGACGGCCGGGCATCGGTCTCGGCCGTCGATGACGGCGCATCAGCGGACGTGTCGCTCGACATCGTCGCGCTGTCCGCGCTGTGCGCCGGGGGAGTGAGCGCCGCTCAGCTGCGCGCGGCCGGTCGACTGGAGGCGACAGCGGTCGTCGGGGCATCCCTGGACGACGCGTTCCGCTCCGTCGAGGCTCCTCAGCTGGCGATCTGGTACTGAGCCGCCGTCTCGACCGCCCGGCCCGGCGCAGGTCCCTGCGACGCGACGAAGCCCACCCGAGATCGGGTGGGCTTCGTCGTACGTGCGTCGATCAGACGGTGAGCGCCCGCTTGAGCAGATCGGCCTGCTCGAGCGCGTGGACCTTCGACGAACCGGTCGCCGGCGACGCGGACGCCGCCCTGGCCACCGTGCGGAACTGGCGCGGCCCGGGGACCTCGGCGAACGCGAGCGCCAGGAACGGCCAGGCGCCCTGGTTCTCCGGCTCGTCCTGGACCCAGACGAGCTCGGCGTTCGGGTACGAGTCCGTGATGGCCTTGAGCCCGTCGATCGGAGTCGGGTACAGCTGCTCCAGCCGGACCAGGGCGACCTCCGGGTTCGGGTTCTTGTCGAGTTCGGCGCGCAGATCCCAGTGGATCTTGCCGGAGTGCACCAGCACGCGCTTCACCGCGGCGCGGTCGAGGCCGCGTGCGTCGTCGACGACCGGCTCGAAGCGGCCCTGCGTGAAGTCCTCGACGGGGCTGGTCGCGCCGCGCAGGCGCAGCATCGCCTTCGGGGTGAAGACGACCAGCGGCTTGCGCGGCCGGGCGTAGGCCTGGCGACGCAGCAGGTGGAAATAGGATGCCGGAGTCGACGGCCGAGCCACTATCATGTTCTCCTGCGCGCACAGCTGCAGGAAGCGCTCGATGCGGGCGGAGGAGTGATCCGGTCCCTGACCCTCGTAGCCGTGGGGGAGCAGGAGCGTGACGCTGGACTGCTGGCCCCACTTCTGATCCGCGGCCGAGATGTACTCGTCGATGACCGACTGAGCGCCGTTCGCGAAGTCGCCGAACTGCGCCTCCCAGAGCACGAGCGCCTCGGGGTTCTCCACCGAGTAGCCGTACTCGAACGCCATGGCCGCGTACTCGCTGAGCAGCGAGTCGTACACCCACACGCGACCCTGGTTCTCGGACAGGTTGGCCAGCGGCAGCCATTCCTGGCCGTTCGCGCGGTCGTGCATGACGGCGTGGCGCTGCACGAACGTGCCGCGGCGCGAGTCCTGGCCGGCCAGCCGGACCGGCGTGCCCTCGACGAGCAGCGAACCGAACGCGAGCAGTTCTCCGAAGCCCCAGTCGATGCCGCCGTTGCGGCTCATGTCGACGCGCTTGTCCAGCAGCTGCTGGATCTTCGGGTGGACCGTGAAGCCCTCGGGCTTGTTGTTGAACGCGTCGCCGATGAGGTGGATGACCTCCGAAGCGACACCGGTCACCTCGGGGGCGCCGACGGTCTCCTCGACGGGGGAGAGCACCGGTGCGATCGGTGTGGCACCGGTCTCGGCGGCGTGCGTCTCGGCGAACGCGACCTCGAGGCGACGCTGGAAGTCGTCCTTGGCCTGCTCGTACTCCTCTTCGGTGATGTCGCCGCGACCGACCAGCGATTCGGTGTAGAGCTTGCGGACCGAGCGCTTGGCCTGGATCAGATCGGTCATGAGCGGCTGCGTCATCGACGGGTCGTCGCCCTCGTTGTGGCCACGGCGGCGGTAGCAGATCAAGTCGATCACGACGTCGCGGTGGAACCGCTCGCGGTACTCGAAGGCGAGCTGAGCGACGTGGATGACGGCCTCGGGGTCGTCGCCGTTCACATGGAAGATGGGTGCCTGGATCGTCTTGGCGACATCCGTCGCGTAGACCGAGGTGCGGGCGTCGGTCGGGGTCGTGGTGAACCCGACCTGGTTGTTGACGACGACGTGCACGGTGCCGCCGGTGCGGTAGCCGCGCAGCTGCGACATCTGAAGGGTCTCGACGACGACGCCCTGTCCTGCGAACGCGGCGTCGCCGTGCACGAGGATCGGCAGCCACGAGAACGTCCCGATGGGCTTGCGGTCCTGCTTTGCGCGGACGATGCCCTCGAGGACGCCGTCGACGGTCTCCAGGTGCGAAGGGTTCGCGGCGAGGTACACCGGAAGCTCGGAGCGGTCATCGGCGACGAAGGTGCCCTCGGTGCCGAGGTGGTACTTCACGTCGCCGGAGCCGCGCTGGTTGCCCGGCGTCTGCGTGCCCTCGAATTCGCGGAACACCTGTCCGTACGTCTTGCCCGCGATGTTGGTCAGCACGTTCAGACGGCCGCGGTGCGCCATGCCGATCGCCGCACCGTCGAGGCCGGCGGTGGCCGCGCCCTGCAGGATTTCGTCCAGCAGCGGGATGAGTGACTCGCCGCCCTCGAGCGAGAAGCGCTTCTGGCCGACGAACTTCGTCTGCAGGAAGGTCTCGAACGCCTCGGCCTCGTTGAGCTTGCGCAGCACGCGCAGCTGCTCGTCGTGGCCGGGCTTCTGGTACTTGACCTCGACCTTCTCCTGGAACCAGCGGCGCTGCTCCGGATCCTGGATGTGCATGTACTCGATGCCGAGCGTGCGGCAGTAGGAGTCACGGAGCACACCGAGGATGTCGCGGAGCTTCATGACGCGCTTGCCGCCGAAGCCGCCGGTCACGAATTCCCGGTCCAGGTCCCAGAACGTCAGGCCGTGGCTCTCGATCTCGAGATCGGGGTGCGAGCGCTGCACGTACTCCAGCGGGTCGATGTCGGCCATCAGGTGTCCGCGCACGCGGTACGAGTTGATGAGCTCCTGCACGCGGGACTGCTTGTCGACGCGCTCGGCGAGGTCGACGGCGATGTCCGGGTTCCAGCGGATCGGCGCATACGGGATGCGGAGCGCGGCGAAGATGTCGTCGTAGAACCCGCGCTGACCGAGCAGCAGCTCGTGGACCTTCTTGAGGAACTCGCCGGAGCCGGCGCCCTGGATGACGCGGTGATCGTACGTGCTGGTCAGTGTGATCGTCTTGCCGATCGCCAGCTCGTTGAGCGTCTTCGCGCTCGCGCCCTGGAACTCGGCGGGGTAGTCGAGGGCACCGGCGCCGATGATGCAGCCCTGGCCCTTCATCAGTCGCGGCACGGAGTGCACGGTGCCGATGCCGCCGGGGTTCGTCAGCGAGACCGTGGTCCCCTGGAAGTCCGCGGCGGTGAGCTTGTTGCCGCGGGCGCGACCGACCAGGTCCTCGTACGCGGACAGGTACTCGCTGAACGTCAGCGTGTCGGCGCGCTTGATGCTGGGCACCATCAGGGCGCGCGTGCCGTCGGGCTTGGGCAGATCGATCGCGATGCCGAGGTTCACGTGAGCCGGCGCGACCACCGACGGCTTGCCGTCGAGCTCGGCGTAGAACACGTTCTGGCTCGGGAACTCCTTCAGCGTCTGGATGAGCGCCCAGCCGATGAGGTGCGTGAAGCTGATCTTGCCGCCGCGGGTGCGCGACATGTGGTTGTTGATGACGATGCGGTTGTCGATCATCAGCTTGGCCGGGATCGTGCGCACGCTCGTCGCGGTGGGGACCGTGAGGGATTCGTCCATGTTCGCCGCGAGGGTCTTGGTCATGCCGCGCAGCGTCGTGACCTTGTCCTCCTCGGAGGAAGGCTGCTCGGTCGCCTTCGCCTCCGGCTTGGGAGCCTGGGCGGGGATGGGTGCGGGAGCGGCGGGCTTCGCGGTGGTGCGGGCGACCGGCTGGGAACCGATCACGGGGATCGGAGCCGTCACGGGGTGCGCAGGCGTCGCTTCGGCCGGAGCGGCCTTCGCCGCGGCATCCGGCCGGTAGTTCTCGAGGATCGGCCACCATTCCTTGTCGACGGAGTTCCGATCCGCTGTGAACTGCTCGTAGAGCTCGTCGACGAGCCAGGAATTGGCTCCGAACCCCCCGTCGCCCGATCCGACGCCGGTCCCTTGGCTCGACACGCTCGATCGCCCTCTTTCATCGCTGAAGCACTGTGCCACACACGGCGTCAGGATGTCCCCTGCGCCCATGCATTCTCGACACCAAGCCTAACGTGTTTTGTCCCCCGGATAGTCGACACGACAGGACCCGGAAGGCGCGCGGAAAGCTACCGTGGAGGTATGGACTTCCTCGGCGCGCAACCCACAGTCGACCTCACCTACTCCGATGTGTTCCTGGTGCCGCGTCGATCCGGCATCACGAGCCGGCTTCACGTGGATCTCGCGCCTCACGACGGTACCCCGGCGACGCTGCCTCTGGTCGCCTCCAACATGAACTCCGTGACAGGGCCGCGCCTTGCCGCGGTGCTGGCCAGGCGCGGCGGCCTCGGCGTGCTCCCGCAGGACATGCCGCTGCAGGAGCTGGATGCTGCGATCAGAGCGGTCAAGGCGCAGCCGGTCGCGTGGGACACGCCGCTGGTGCTGCCGCCGAGCACCTCAGTCGCCGACGCGCTCCGGCTGCTCCCCGCGACGGAAGGACACGGCATCGTCGTCGCCGAGGGGCAGGGGCGCATCGACGCCGACGCCGTCCGCGGCATCCTGCCGGCCACGAGGCTGGCCACTGCTCTCCCCGACGCGCAGCTGGGCGATCTGGTCCACGCCGGCACGCCGGCGCTGGATGCCGAAGACGTCACCGACGGTCGGCAGGCCTTCGACGTCATCACCGAGGCCGGAGTGGAGACGGTGAGCATCGTCGATCACGGCCACCTGGTCGGTACCCTGAGCGCGCGCAGTGCGCTGCGCTCGACCCTGTACCGGCCCGCCGTCGACGCCGACGGACGCCTCGCCGTCGCCGCGGCCGTCGGGATCAACGGCGATGTGGCAGGCAAGGCCAAGGCGCTCGCGGCCGCCGGTGTCGACGTCCTCGTCATCGACACCGCGCACGGCCACCAGGAGGGGATGCTCGCTGCGCTCTCCGCGGTGGCGGCGTTGAACCTCGGCATCCCGATCGTCGCAGGCAACATCGTCACCGCCGACGGCGTCAAGGATCTCGTCGAGGCCGGCGCGTCGATCCTCAAGGTGGGCGTCGGGCCGGGTGCCATGTGCACGACGCGCATGATGACGGCCGTCGGACGGCCGCAGTTCTCGACGGTGCTCGAGACGGCCGAAGCCGCCCGAGCGTTGGGCGCGCATGTGTGGGCGGACGGCGGAGTGCGGTATCCGAGGGATGTCGCCCTCGCACTCGCGGCCGGTGCCGCGTCCGTCATGATCGGCTCCTGGTTCGCCGGCACGATCGAGGCGCCTGGGCAGCTGCAGACCGACACCCAGGGGCGGATCTACAAGGAATCCTGGGGCATGGCGTCGACCAAGGCGGTTCAGGCGCGCTTCGGACGTCTGGACGCCTATGAGCGCGCGCGCAAGGAGCTCTTCGCCGAGGGCATCTCGTCGTCGAAGATCTATCTCGACCCGCTGCGACCCGGCGTCGAGGATCTGCTGGACATGATCACGTCCGGAGTGCGCTCGTCGTTCACGTATGCCGGCGCCGCGAGCGTGCCCGAATTCCACGACCGCGCCCTGGTCGGGCTGCAGTCCGCCGCGGGCTACGAAGAGGGCAAGGCGCTGCCCGTCAGCTGGTGAGTTCTCGGCGCGAGCACCACGAACATCTGTAGAATCGTCGCACTATGGACGACCCTCCCAGTTGCAGTCTCTCGCCCCACCGCCCGACCTTCCGCACTGAGGAAGGGAGCAGTTGATGGATTACGTCCTGCTGGGCGTGGGGCTCCTCCTGACAGTCGGCACCGGCCTGTTCGTGGCGAGCGAGTTCGCGCTCGTCAATCTCGACCGTGCGGAACTCGAGGCGCGCCAGTCGCGCGGCGAGTCGCGCCTCGCGATGACGATCGGCGCCCTCAAGCACACCTCGACCCATCTCTCGTCCGCGCAGCTGGGCATCACGCTCACGACGCTGCTCACGGGCTACACGATGGAGCCGGCGATCTCGCGCCTGCTCGGCCCTGTGCTGACCTCCTGGGGTCTCGCCGAGGCGGTCGTCGCTCCGATCTCGACGGTGGTCGGGATGCTCGTCGCCACCGTGCTCTCGATGATCCTCGGCGAGCTCGTGCCGAAGAACTTCGCTCTCGCGCTGCCGCGGCAGACCGCGAAGCTGGTCATTCCGTTCCAGGTCGCGTTCACGACGGTGTTCAAGCCCGTCGTCCGGCTCCTCAACGGCAGCGCGAACGCCGTGCTGCACGGTATGGGGATCGAACCCAAGGAGGAGCTCTCGGGTGCTCGCAGCGCCGAGGAGCTCTCCTCGCTGGTCCGCCGCTCCGCGATGGCCGGTGTGCTCGAAGCGGACACGGCCTCCCTGCTCGATCGCAGTCTCACGTTCGCGCGTCTCACGGCGGCCGATGTCATGACGGCCCGACCGAGTATGCACGCGCTCGCCGTGGGCGATTCGGCCGATGACGTGATCCAGCTGGCACGGCGCACCGGACACAGCCGGTTCCCGGTCTACGACGACGACCTCGACGACATCACCGGCGTGGTGCACCTCAAGGCGGCCGTCTCGGTTCCGCGCGAACGACGCTCGGAGGTGCCGGTCGGCGCTCTCGCGACCGAGCCGCTGCGCGTTCCGGAGACGGTCCACCTGGACAACCTCATCTCCGAGCTGCGCGCCAAGGGGTATCAGCTCGCGATCGTCGTCGACGAATACGGCGGCACGGCCGGCGTCGTGACGCTCGAGGACCTCGTCGAGGAGATCGTCGGCGAGGTCTCGGACGAGCACGACCGGACCAGGGCGGGCATCGTCCGCGGGCGCGGCTCGATCACGTTCCCCGGTGAACTGCGCCCTGACGAGCTGCGGAGCCGCACCGGCGTCCACGTCCCGGAGGGCGAGGTCTACGACACCGTCGCCGGCTACGTGATGAGCGTCCTGGAACGTGTCCCAGCGGCCGGGGACGAAGTCACTCTCGACAGCGGCGTGCTGGAGGTGGTGCGCATGGACGGTCGACGTGTCGATCGGCTGCGCTACACCCCGACGCCGGTCGATGTCGCACCGGAGGAGGTGTCCCGATGAACGATTGGGCAGGATTGGTCTGGCTCGTCGTGCTTCTCGCGGGCAACGCCTTCTTCGTCGGTGCCGAGTTCGCCGTCATCTCGGCGCGGCGCTCGCAGATCGAACCACGTGCGGAGCAGGGGTCCCGTGCGGCGAAGACCGCGCTGTACGCGATGGAGCACGCCACTCTGATGCTGGCGACCTCGCAGCTGGGCATCACGATCTGCTCGCTGCTGATCCTGAACGTCTCCGAACCGGCGATCCACCATCTCCTCGCGGTGCCCATGCACGCGCTCGGCTGGTCGGATGCCGTCGTCGACGTCACCGGATTCGTGATCGCGCTGGTGCTGGTGTCGTTCCTGCATGTCGTGTTCGGCGAGATGGTGCCGAAGAACCTGGCGTTCTCCGTCCCCGATCGCGCCGTGCTGATCCTCGCGACCCCGCTCGTGTGGGTGTCGAAGCTGTTCCACCCGGTCATCTGGGTGCTCAACGCGGCCGCGAACGGGGTGCTGCGGCTGTTCGGCGTCGAGCCGAAGAACGAGGCGGCGTCGACGTTCACGATCGATGAGGTCGCCACGATCGTCAACCAGTCACGGCGAGAGGGCCTGCTGAACGATGCCGCGGGGACGGTGCGAGCCGCGGTGGAGTTCACCGACAAGAAGGCACGTGATGTCGCCGTTCCGCTGGCCGAGCTCGTCACGCTGCCGCCGTCGACCACGCCGGACGACATCGAGCGGGCCGTCGCCCGCTACGGCTTCTCGCGTTACGTGATCGTCGACGACGACCAGGCCCCGATCGGCTACGTCCACCTCAAGGACATCCTGCGTGCCTCGGAGGGCGCGGATGCCGAGACGAAGGTCGCGGCTCCCATCCCGCCCAAGCGGATCCACCATATGGTCCCCGTGCAGGAGGACACCGACCTGGAGGATGCGCTCGCGGTCATGCGCCGTGCCGGCCGTCACCTCGCGAAGGTCAGGAACGCACAGGGCGAGACCACGGCCGTCCTGTTCCTGGAGGACATCCTCGAGGAGCTCGTCGGCGAGGTTCAGGACGCCACCAGGCGCGTCGTCCACCGCGGAGAGTGATTCACGCGGTGGCGGTGAGGCGACTCACCGCCACCGCGCGCGCTCGTACTGCGACGGCCACGGAATCTCCACGCCCAGCTCGTGCGCAGCGCGCAGCGCGAAGTGCGGGTCGCGCAGCCACTCCCGTCCCGCGAAGATCGCGTCGGCGTCTCCGTCCTCGAGCACGCGCTCGGCCTGCTCCGCTGCGGTGATGAGGCCGACGGCCGAGGTCGGGATCCGCCCGCCGCGGCGCACCGTTCCTGCCAGTCCCACCTGGTACCCGGGGAAGACGTCGATGCGTTGATGGGCGACCAACCCTCCGCTGGACACGTCGATGAGGTCCGCGCCGTGCTCGCGCGCCCATTCGCCGACGATCGTCGCCTCGTCGGGTGAGAACCCGCCGTCGGCGTGGTCGGTGGCGGAGATGCGCACGAAGACGGGAACCGCTTCGCCCGCGATCCGGCGGACCGCGTCCAGGATGCGCAGCAGGAGACGAGCGCGGTTCTCGAGCGACCCGCCGTACTCGTCTTCGCGCAGGTTGGACAGCGGCGAGAGGAACTGGTGGATCAGATATCCGTGTGCGCCGTGCAGTTCCAGCACGTCGAATCCGGCATCCAGAGACCGGCGTGCGGCTGTGGCGAACGCGTCCACGAGGTCGTCGATGTCGGCGATCGCCAGCGCTCGCGGCGTGTCGAATCCCTGGAACGGCACCGCCGAGGGTGCCGTCGTCACCCAACCGCCTTCGGATGGCGGCACCGACCCGCGCTGGCGAGCCCACGGCCACCACGTCGACGCCTTGCGTCCGGCGTGCGCGAGCTGGATGCCGGCCAGCGCACCACGGGCGTGGATGCCGTCGACGATCGGAGCCCAGGCATCCCGCTGCTCGTCGGTCCAGATGCCGGCGTCCCGCGGGCTGATGCGCCCTTCAGGCACGACGGCCGTCGCCTCGGCCACGACGAGCCCGGCGCCACCGGATGCGAACTGCGTCAGGTGCGTGCGGTGCCAGTCCTGCACGACGCCGTCGACGGCGCTGTACATGCACATGGGGGACACCCAGAGGCGATTCGGGAAGGTGACGGAACGCAGACGCAGGGGAGAGAAGAGCAGGCTCACCCTTCGACGCTACTGCCAGTCGAGCGCGCACCGGCCGAATAGCATGGGGGCATGGTCGAGGTGCGCGAGTGGGGGAGGGAGGACTCCGTCCCGTTCGTGCGGGTACCAGGACCGGCGGACGACAAGTACTCCCGCGGCGTCGTGGCGGTGCGCACGGGGTCGGACGCGTACCCTGGGGCGGCCGTGCTGTCCGTCGAAGCGGCCTGGCGGACCGGTGCCGGCTACGTGCGCTACCTCGGTTCCGCCGCGGATGCCGTGCTCGCGCGTCGGCCGGAGACGGTCGCCGCACAGGACATCGGCCGCACCAGAGCGGATGCCTGGGTGATCGGGTCGGGAACGGATGCCGCGTCCCGCACCTCCGAGGAGACGGGTGCCCTGCGCACGATTCTCGACGGCGCTGCGCCGGTCGTGGTCGATGCCGGCGCACTGGATCTCGCACCCGGTGCGGCCGCCCCGCTGCTGGTGACCCCGCACGCGGGCGAGTTCGTCCGGCTGCGCGAACGCCTGAGCCTCGCGCCGGACGGCAGCGGCGACAGGGTCGCGGACGCAGCGCAGACCGCCGGCGCGCTCGGGAGAACCGTGCTGCTCAAGGGGTCGCGCACGATCATCGCCTCATCGGATGGCTCCGTGATCGCCCTGCCCCCTGCTCCGGGGTGGCTCGCGACGGCGGGCAGCGGCGACGTGCTGGCCGGCGTCCTCGGTGCGCTTCTGGCCGCGAATCGCGGAGCCTCCGTCGCCGAGACCGCGGCGGCGGGCGCCTGGCTGCACGGCCACGCCGCTCGTCTCGCCGCCGGCATGGTCGATGGCGGTGCCGGGCGCCCGATCGTCGCCCTGGATGTCGCCGAGGCGCTCCCGCATGCGATCGCGGATCTGCTCTCGTGAGGCGTCGCACCGTGCCCCTGTGGGCGGCCTTCCTGCTCGTGCACGTTCTCACCGCCTGGTTCGGCTGGGTGTACCCGAGCCAGCCGATGGGCGACGTGGTGCTCGTGTACGAACCGTGGTCGACATCGGCGCTGACCGGCGGCACGATCATGGGCATCACCGAGCCATGGGTGTATCCCCAGTTGGCGCTCGTGCCGATGCTGATCGTGAAGGCCCTGTCGCTGCCGCTCGTGGCGACGATGGGCGCGCTCGGTGCCTATCTCGTGGCCTGGGCGGTGCTCGTCACGCTGCTGGATGCCGTGGCTCTCTGGTTCCTCATCGGACGGCGACCGTCGGCGCCGCGACGAGCTGCGGCGTGGTTCTGGACGGCGGCGCTGCTGCTGCTCGGGCCGATCGCGCTGTATCGGCTCGATGCCGTCACCGTGCCGCTCGCGATCATCGGCGGGCTGCTGCTGCTGCGGCATCCGGTCGTCGCGACGACCCTGCTCACGATCGGCGCCTGGATCAAGATCTGGCCCGGTGCGCTGGTGCTCGCAGCCGTCGTCGCGGCACGCGGTCGGCTGAAGATCCTGCTCGCGGCCGCTGGGGCGAGCGCCGGCATCGTCGTCGTGCTGTTCCTGCTCGGCGCGGACCAGCATCTGTTCGCCTTCCTGTCGCAGCAGACCGGTCGCGGGCTGCAGGTCGAGGCGGTCGCTGCCACGCCGTATCTGTGGGCGGCGCGCGCGGGGCACGCCTCCGTGGGGTACAGCTTCGAGATCCTCACGTTCCAGGTCGAAGGCTACGGCGTGCCGTTCGTCTCCGACATCCTCACCCCGATCATGCTGCTCACGGTCGGCGCCATCACCGGACTCGCAGCCGTCAAGTCGGCGCGGGGCGGATCGTTCGCACGTCTGTTCCCGCCGCTGGCGCTGTCGCTGGTGGCGGCGCTGATCGTCACGAACAAGGTCGGCTCCCCGCAGTTCCAGACCTGGCTCATCGCCCCGCTCGTGCTCTGGTTCGTGTACGACAGGACCAGGGCTCGTGTCCCGGCGGCGCTCGTGCTGGTGCTGTGCGGCCTGACATGCCTCATCTATCCGCTCACGTACGATGCGCTGCTGCGCACCGAGTTCGTCCCCGTGCTGCTGCTCACGGCGCGCAACGTGCTTCTGATCGTCCTGCTCGTGATCGGCATCCGCTCGATCGTCCGAGTCCCCATCCCCTCACGGAGGTAAACATGCTCATCGCATTCTCTGTCGCCCCTTCGGGCGACGGCAGCGCGGACGGATCCGTGCATGATGCGGTCGCCGCCGCTGTCACCGTCGTCCGCGACTCCGGTCTGCCGCACCGCACGACGAGCATGTTCACCGAGGTCGAGGGGGAGTGGGACGAGGTCATGGACGTCGTCAAGCGCGCCACCGAGGCCGTCATGCCGTTCGGTTCGCGAGTGTCGCTCGTGCTCAAGGCCGACATCCGCCCCGGCTACACCGGTGAGCTGGACGCGAAGATCGATCGGCTCGAGACGGCGATCCGGGACTCCGATTCCGCGTAGCATTGTTGGGTGAACCACTCCTCGACTCTCTCGAGGGGTGCGGCGACGAAGGCGCTCCTCTCTCTCGCCATCGGCTCCTTCGGTATCGGCATGACCGAGTTCGTCGCCATGGGGCTCCTGCCCGACATCGCGCAGGACCTGCTGCCGGATCTGTGGGCGGCATCTCCTGAAGAGGCGATCGGCCGCGCCGGACTCCTGATCTCGCTGTATGCGCTCGGCGTGGTGATCGGCGCGCCGACCATCGCAGGGCTGGTCGCGCGCTTTCCGCGGCACCGGGTCATGATCGGACTGGCGCTCGCACTCACGCTGTTCAACGCGTTGACCGTCGTGCTGCCCAGCTTCGGACTCGTCGGGGCCTCCCGGCTTCTCGCCGGACTCCCGCACGGCGCGTACTTCGGCATCGGGGCGCTCGTGGCCGCCGACGTGCTGGGTCCTGGGCGACGCGCACAGGGCGCGGCATTCATCCTGACCGGTCTCACGATCGCGAACGTCGTCGGTGTGCCTCTGGGCACCTACCTCGGTCAGAACTACGGATGGCGCACCGCCTTCCTTCTCGTGGCGGTCGTGTTCGCCGTCGCGACGCTGTGCATCGCACTGTTCGTCCCCGAGCACGAGGGCGACCGAGGACGCGGGATGCTCAGTGAGTTCGGCGTCTTCCGCGTCGGGCAGGTCTGGCTGACTCTGGGCATCGGAGCGATCGGCTTCGGCGGCTTCTTCGCCGTGTACAGCTATGTGTCGCCGCTCGTCACTGAGATCGCCGGATCGCCCGAATGGGCGGTGCCGATCGTGCTCGTGCTCGTCGGCATCGGCATGACGGTCGGCAACCTGCTGGGCGGGTACCTGGCGGACCGCGACCTGCAGCGCACGCTCATCGTCGGGATGGCGCTGCTCGCCGGCATCCTGGTGCTGCTGGCGGTGCTGTCGACGAACATCCTGCTGCTCGGTCTGCTGGCGATGGCCGTCGGTGCGGTGTCGGCCATGCTGAGCCCGGCGATCCAGACTCGCCTGATGGACGTCGCCGGTGACAATCAATCCATCGCCGCAGCGCTCAACCACTCGGCGCTCAACATCGGCAACAGCCTCGGCGCCTTCCTCGGCGGAGCCGCGATCGCCCTGGGCTGGGGCTACACCGCGCCAGCCTGGATCGGAGCAGCACTGGCGCTGGTGGGCCTGGGCATCACGGTGCTCGCGTTCCGGATGCAGCGGCAGAGCGTCATCGCCTGAACGGAAGCTCGTAGAGTGGCGGCATGGTGGATGAGCTGCCGCTGGCCGGGACCGTGGTGCTGCTGCGCGACCGCGGAGACGCGCCGGAGGTGCTGATCCTGCGACGGCCGACTCGCGGCTCGTTCGCCGGCGCGTGGGTGTTCCCCGGCGGACTCGTGGAGGACGGCGACCGCGCGGCGGGCGCGTCCGGACAGGATGCCGCCCGCATCGCCGCGGCGCGGGAGTGCTTCGAGGAGGTCGGCCTGCGTCCGAGCGGACTGGTGGCGCTGTCGCGCTGGATTCCCCCGTTCCAGGCGCCCAAGCGCATCGGCACGTGGTTCTTCGTCGCCGCCGACCCAGGGGGCGAGGTCGTACCGTCCCTGGACGAAGTCGTCGACTGGCGGTGGATCTCGCCCCTGGACGCGCTGGATCGTCACGCCGCGGGGGAGATCGAGTTGTTCCCACCGACCTGGGTGACGCTGCACGAACTCTCGCGATACCGCTCGACGGCCGAGGCGCTCGCCGCGGCATCCGATGCTCCGACTTTCGCGACCAGGCTGCTCCCCGGCGACGTGTTCTGCTGGATCGGCGATGCGCAGCATCCGGATGGAGACTCCGGAGTGCACCGGCTGGAGACGGCCCGGCGGCCGTGGCGGTACCGACGCGAGTGAGGAGCGTCAGCTCGCGAGCAGTCGGCGCAGGTGATCGCCGACGACGTCGGTCTCGATGAGGAAGCCGTCGTGCCCGAAGTCGCTCGTGAGGACGACGGCCTCGTCGCCGTCGAGCGTGTTCGGGATGCTGCGGGCGATCCGATGCTGGCCTTCCAACGGGAAGAGCCGGTCCGTGTCGATGCCGAGGACGAGGGTCGTGGCCGTCACGGCGCGCAACGCGTCCTCGATGCCGCCGCGGTCGCGGCCGACGTCGTGCGAGTTCATCGCCTCGACGAGCGTGATGTAACTGTTCGCATCGAAACGACGGGTGAACTTGTTGCCGTGGAAGTCCAGGTAGCTCTCGACCGCGAAGCGCCCGCCGTGGCCGAGCGGCGACAGATCGGACTGCCACGAGCGCTGGAAGCGGCTGTTCAGCTCGATCGGCGACCGGTAGTTCAGCATCGCCATGCGGCGCGCGAGCGCGAGACCCCGATGCGGACCCTCGCCGGTGGCCGCGTCGTAGTACTCGCCGCCCTCGAAGCGCGGATCCATCCGGATCGTCTCCAGCTGCAGCATGTTCGAGGCGATCTGATCGGCCGTGCTGGCGGGCGGCGAGGCCAGGATCGCGAGACGCCGGACGCGCTCGGGGTGCGTGGCGGCCCACTCCAGCGCGTGCATGCCGCCCATGGAACCGCCCACCACGGCCGCCCAGCGGTCGATCCCGAGCGCATCGGCGAGCCGCACCTGAGCGGCCACCTGGTCGCGAACGGTGAGGTAGGGGAACCGGGACGCCCATTCGTAGCCATCAGGGGCGACACTCGCCGGCCCGGTCGAGCCCTGGCACCCGCCCAGGATGTTGGGGGCGATCACGAACCAGCGGTCGGTGTCGATCGCCGCCCCAGGACCGACGACCTCGCCCCACCAGCCTGCTGTGGCGTGACCGGGCCCCGCGTCGCCGCGGACGTGGCTGTCGCCGGTGAGCGCGTGGTTGATGAGGATCGCGTTGTCGCGCTCGGGGTTCAGCTCGCCCCAGGTCTCGTAGGCGATGCGGATGCCTGGCAGCTCCTGCCCGCTCTCGGTGCGGAAGGAGCCGAAGGCGGCGAATCTCCGCTCTCCGATCGGATCGCCGTCGCGCCATGCTCCGGTTGCGGGGGGACGTGCGCGCATCATGCTGGCCTGCGCCTCGGTCACGCGCCGCGAGGGCACCGTCTCCTCCGAGGTCGTCTGCCAGTCCATTCCTCCATTCTCGCCCGGTTCGGGTCGCGGTGGCGGAAGGTTACGTGTCTGGACGCACGGATGCCTCGGACCACGTGGTCCGAGGCATCCTGTCCCGTGAGGCGGGGCTTATGCGCGCGCGGCGTCCGAGACGCGACGCGCGGCGGCGAGGGCCTGCTCCAGGTCCGCCTTGAGGTCTTCCACGTTCTCGAGGCCGAGCGACAGGCGCACGAGCCCCGGCGTCACTCCGGCGGTGAGCTGCTGCTCGGGGGTGAGCTGCGAGTGCGTGGTGGATGCCGGGTGGATCACGAGCGAGCGGACGTCTCCGATGTTGGCCAGGTGGCTGAACAGCGACAGGCTGTTCACGAACTCGCGTCCGGCCTGGACACCGCCCTTCAGCTCGAACGACAGCACCGCGCCGACGCCCTTGGGCAGGTATTCGTTGGCCTTGGCGTACCAGGGCGAGGTCGGAAGGCCCGAGTAGTTGACGCTCGCGACGTCGGGGTGGTTGTCGAGCCACTCCGCGATCTCCTGGGCGTTCTGCACGTGGCGCTCGACGCGCAGCGAGAGCGTCTCGATGCCCTGGATGAGCTGCCAGGCGCTCTGCGGCGAGATCGCGGAGCCGAGGTCGCGCAGCAGCTGCACGCGTGCCTTGATGATGTAGGCGAGCGCGTCGCCGACGGCGGTCGTGTAGCTGGCGCCGTGGTAGGACGGGTCCGGCTCGGTGAGCCCGGGGAAGCGCTCGACGTTCTTGGACCACTCGAACTTGCCGCCGTCGACGATGACGCCGCCGATCGTCGTGCCGTGCCCGCCGAGGAACTTGGTGGCCGAGTGGATGACGATATCGGCGCCGTGCTCGAACGGACGCAGCAGATACGGCGTGGCGATCGTGTTGTCCACGATGAGCGGGACGCCGGCCTCGTGCGCGACGTCGCTCACCGTGCGGATGTCGAGCACGTTGATCTTGGGGTTGCCGACGGTCTCGCCGAAGAACAGCTTCGTGTTGGGGCGGACCGCGCGGCGCCATTCCTCGGCGTCGTCCTGGTTCTCGACGAACGTCGTCTCGATGCCGAGCTTGGCGAGCGTGTACTTGAAGAGGTTGTAGGTGCCGCCGTAGATCGAGCTCGACGAGACGATGTGGTCACCGGCTTCGGCGATGTTCAGCACCGCGAAGGTCGACGCTGCCTGGCCGCTGGCCAGCAGCAGCGCGCCGGTGCCGCCCTCGAGCGCCGCGACGCGCTGCTCGACGACATCCTGCGTCGGGTTCTGGATGCGCGTGTAGATGTTCCCGAACTCCGCCAGGGCGAACAGGTTGGCCGCATGGTCCGCGTTGTCGAACACGTAGGACGTGGTCTGGTAGATCGGCGTGGCACGGGCCTTGGTGACCGGATCGGGAGCGGCGCCCGAGTGGATCTGCTTGGTCTCGAAACGCCAGGACTCGGGTGCGGACATTGGGTTCCCCCTGGAACTCTCGGATGCGGGTATGGCGGGTGCCGTTGCAGCGAGAGTACGGAACAGGGATGCCTGTCAACAACAGTCCGGAAATGTGACGTAACACGCGTCGACGTGGGAAACCGTGCAGAACGTCGTACGGTGGATGACATGGTGACAAGGCGCGCAGTGGTGACCGGAGCGAGCACAGGAATCGGAGAGGCGACCGTTCGCGCGCTGCGCGCGAGCGGCTGGGACGTCGTCGGCGTCGCGCGGCGCGAGGATCGCCTCGCGACGCTCGTCTCCGAGACGGGAGCGTCGGCCGTCGCGTGCGATCTGACCGACGCCGCCGCGGTCGAAGCGCTGATCTCCGAGCTCGAGTCGACGGGGCCGGTGCACGCCCTGGTGCAGGTCGCCGGTGGTGCGCGCGGCACCGATCGCATCGAGGACGGCTCGGTCGACGACTGGCAGTGGATGTACGAGGTCAACGTGCTCGCGACGCAGCGGCTCGTCGCCGGACTCATGCCGCTGCTGCGTCGCGCGGCCGAGGCCGACGGACACGCCGACACGATCTTCGTGACTTCGACCGCCGCCCAGGTGGCTTACCCGGGTGGCGGCGGGTACAACGCGGCCAAGGCCGCCGAGGCGATGCTGGTTCGCGCGCTGCGTCAGGAGCTCAACGGAGAACCCATCCGCGTCGTCGAGATCGCCCCTGGGATGGTGCACACCGAGGAGTTCACCCTCAACAGGCTCGGCGGCGATCGGGTCGCGGCCGACGCGGTCTACGCCGGGGTCGAGGAGCCGCTGCAGGCCTCCGATGTCGCGGATGTCATCGCCTACGCACTGAACGCGCCGGGTCGCGTCAATCTCGATCTCGTCACGATGCGCCCGGTGGCGCAGTCCGCGAACCACCTTCTGGCGCGCGGTCCGCTGCGCCCGCGTCTCGAGGGCTGAGCGACGGATGCCGCATCGCTCGCTGACCGAGCTGGCCGACGCGGGGCTGATCGACCAGGGGTGGGCTGAGGCTCTCGCTCCGGTCGCGGACGTCATCGCAGGGCTCGGCGAACGGCTGCGCGCCGAGCAGAATGCCGGGCGCGGGTATCTTCCCGCGGGGGAGAACGTGCTGCGGGCTTTCCAGCGTCCCCTCGACGACGTGCGCGTGCTCATCTCCGGTCAAGACCCGTATCCGACACCCGGACATCCGATCGGATTGTCGTTCGCCGTCGACCGGCACGTCCGCCCGCTGCCGCGCAGCCTGGTCAACATCTACCGGGAGCGCGCGTCGGATCTCGGCATCCCGCCCGCACCGCACGGCGATCTGACCGCGTGGAGCGACCAGGGCGTCCTGCTGCTGAACCGCGTATTGACGGTGCGCCCCGGGGAAGCGGCTTCCCACCGCGGCTGGGGATGGGAGCAGGTCACCGATCTCGCGATCCGCACGCTCGTGGCGCGGGATCGACCTCTGGTCGCGGTGCTGTGGGGCAAGGATGCCGAGAAGCTGCGGCCGCTGCTCGGTTCCGCACCCGTGATCGCGTCCGCGCATCCGTCGCCGCTGTCCGCGAGCCGCGGGTTCTTCGGTTCGCGACCTTTCTCGCGTGCGAACGCGCTGCTCGAACAACAGGGCGCGGATGCCGTCGACTGGCACGTGGCCGGAGAACAGGAGAAGGCGCAGCTGCCCGGACTCACGTTCTAAGCTGATCGCATGCAGTTCGAACCCGGGGATCGGCGCCGCCGTCTGCCGCGTCATCTGCGTCAGCCCGAGCCGGAACCGGAGGTCTTCACCTACTCGATCCGCCCGGCGACCGCGCGCGACCTGCCCGACATCCGCGAGATCTACAACCACTACGTCGCGAACTCGGCCGTCACATTCGACGGGAAGCCGAGCACGCACCGCTACTGGCGAGAGAAGCTCGCGACGCTGACGAAGCTCGGGCTGCCGTTCCTGGTCGCGGTCTCGCCGACGGGAAACGTCCTCGGCTACGCTCTCGTCTCTCCGTGGCAGGGCAAGAACTCGTATCGGTACACCGCAGAGGACTCGATCTATCTCGGGCCGGGCGCCGGCGGGAAGGGCTTGGGAACCGCATTGCTCCAGGCGCTGATCGACGCGTGCGAGGCCGTCGGACTGCGCGAGATCATGGCCGTCATCAGCGACAGCAACGCCGAGGCATCCATCCGGCTGCACCAGCGCCTGGGATTCGTCGAGGTCGGACGCCTGGGGAAGGTGGACTACAAGTTCGGCCGTCCCATCGGCTCGGTGTATCTGCAGCGCAGGCTCAAGCCGAAGGGGCGGCGCTGGGGGATGCGTCCGGCGCGCTGATCAGTTCTCGCGCTGCTCGATCACCGGGATCGCGGCGAGAAGAGCCTTGGTGTAGTCCTCGCGGGGATGCAGCAGCACCTCGTCGGTCGTTCCCTGTTCGGCCACGCGTCCGTCCTTCATGACGATCACGGAATCGCACAGGTTCTGCACGACGCCGATGTCGTGCGACACGAGCAGCAGCGTGAGGTCGTCGGTCAGCGCGAGTTCGGCGAGCAGCTGCAGGATCTGCGCGCGCACGGTGACGTCGAGTGCGGACATCGGTTCGTCGCCGACGAGGATGCGCGGCCGGTGCACGATCGCGCGCGCCAGGGCGATCCGCTGGCGCTGACCGCCGGAGAACTCGTGCGGGTAGCGGTCGGCCATCTCGGCGTCGAGTCCGACCCTGTTCAGGACCTCGCGCACGCGCGCGCGCCGATCGCCCTCGATGCCGAGCGCCCAGAGCGGCTCCGCGATGATCCGGCCGGCGCTCATCCGCGGGTCGAGGGACGCGTACGGGTCCTGGAAGACGAGGCCGGTGATCCGCCGCAGCCAGTGCAGCGAGCGAGCGGATGCCGCAGCATCCACCCTCCGCCCTTCGATGTCGATGGTCCCGCCGGACGGCCGGTCGAGCCCGAGCAGCAGCCGGACGAGGGTGGACTTCCCTGACCCGGATTCTCCGATGATGCCGACCGACGAGCCAGCGGCGATGTCGAGATCGGTCGGGTGCAGTGCCGTCGAGGTGCGGGCGCGCTCGAACAGGGTCCGCTTCGGGACCGCGAACTCACGGCTCAGCCCCCGCGTCCGGATCAGCGGACCGGCTCCTTCGCCTTGCTGGTTCATCGCGACCCTCCGTCCGGTCGCCACAGCGTGGTCGTGGCATCGCGCAGCAGCCCCTGGGTGATCGGGGAGGTCGGAGCGCTGAGCAGCGTCGCCACGGGCGCGGACTCGACGACCCTGCCGTGCTCGAGCACCACGCCGTGCGTGGCCACCTGGGCGAGCACGGCGAGGTCGTGCGTGATGAAGACGAGCGACATCCCTTCGTCCTGGACCAGGGAGAGCATCAGATCGAGGATCTCTGCCTGGATCGTGACGTCGAGCGCGGTCGTCGGCTCATCCGCGATGAGCAGTCGAGGACGGCACGCCAGCGCCATCGCGATCGCCACGCGCTGCCGCTGACCGCCTGAGAGCTGGTGCGCGTAGCGGTTGACGATCGACTCCGGCTCCGGGAGACGAACGCGTCGTGCCTCGTCGATCGCTCGGGCCGCGGCCTCACGGCGGGATGCTCCGGTGTGGATGCGCAGCGACTCGGCGATCTGCCGCCCCACGGTGCGGATCGGGTTGAGCGCGGTCCGCGGTTCCTGGAACACGATGCCGATGTCGTCGCCGCGGTACCGGGCCAGTTCGCGGTCCGGCATCCCGAGCAGTTCGGTGTCGCCCCAGCGGATGCTGCCGCCGGCGGTGGCGCCTGCCGGCAGGAGACCGAGGATCGCGAGCGCCGTGAGCGACTTGCCGGATCCCGACTCGCCGATCAGGCCGAGTCGTGCACCTGCCGGAACCTCGAACGAGATGCCGTCGATCACGCGCCGTCCGTCGATCTCGACCACGAGGTCGGAGACGGTCAGGTGTGCGGCGGCACGGGAGGCGATGCTCACGCGACCACCTCCGGTGTGTGCACCTCGGCGGCGCGGTGCGCCAGCGTCGGGTCGGTCGCCTCGCGCAGGCTGTCGCCGAGCAGGTTGAGGCCGAGCACCGTGATCGTGATCGCGAGCCCTGGCCAGATCACGGAGAGCGGGTGCACACCGATGTAGCGCTG
Source organism: Microbacterium sp. STRO-1N (assembly GCF_057748015.1). Next base: position 2,428,652 of record NZ_CM173234.1, on the reverse strand, counting down.
CAGGTCGGCGAGCAGGATGCCCCAGGACGGCTCCGTGACGCTGGCGCCGAACCCGAGATAGCTCAGACCGGCCTCCGCGAGCACGGCGACGGCCATCGACCAGGACAGCTGGACGATGAACACCGGGGCGACGTTCGGCAGCAGGTGGCGGGTGAGGTTCTGGGTCGCGGTGAGACCGGACGCGCGCCCAGCGAGCACGAAGTCGCTCTGCTGGACGCGACGCAGTTCGGGTCGCGTCACACGGGCGATGTTCACGCCGAAGCCGATGCCGACCGCCCAGATGACGACCCACAGCGACCCGCCCCAGACCGAGGAGATCATCATCGCGATCATGAGCACGGGGAAGGCGATCAGGATGTCGACGAGCACGGCGATGGTCTCGCGCATCCAGCGCGCCGTGAGCGCGCCGAGAGCGGCCAGCAGGACGCCGACGACGGTCGCGATGATCGCGGCGCCGACGCTGACGAACACCGTCGTGCGCGCTCCGGTCATGATGAGGCTCAGGATGTCGCGTCCGGTGCCGTCCGTCCCGAGCAGATGCGGCCAGCCCGGGGCGGCCCAGCGATCCTTCAGATCGGTGGACAGGGGGCTGAAGGGGGTCCAGAACAGCGAGACCAGGGCGGTCACGGCGATCACGAGCACGACGATGATGCCGAAGCGGCCGGTTCCCGACCTCCACAGCGCGCGCAGCCAGCGCGGTGTCATGCGGCCTCCCGCTGTCGTGGATCGACGATGTGGTGCACGAGGTCGACGACGAAACCAACGACCAGCACGAAGCCGGTGAGGACGAGCAGTTCGCTCTGCACCTTGATCAGATCCCGTGTGCCGACATCGGCGACGAGCATGCGCCCGATGCCCGGCAGGGTGAACAGCTGCTCGATCACCACGGAGCCGACGATGATCCCGGCGACCTGAAGCCCGAGCACGGTGATGATCGACAGGCCGACCGCGGGGATGCCGTGCTGGATGAGCGCACGATTCCGGCTGAGCCCCTTCGCGGCAGCGGTGCGGACGAAGTCCTGGCCAGCGGCCTGCAGCGTGGCGCTGCGGACGAACCGCATCAGCATCGCGCCCTCCACGATCCCGATCGTGAGCGCGGGCAGGACGAGCGCCCGCAGCGCCTGCCACGGCTCCGCCCATCCGTCGCGGGGAAATCCCTGGGCGGGCAGCCAGCCGAGCCAGATCGCGAAGACCACGATGAGCATCATGCCCGCCCACACCACGGGAACGGCGGCGAGGGCCTGGGCTGCGACGCTGAGCCCGGTACCGGAGATCCGCCCGCGCAGCACGGCCGACAGGATGCCGAAGGGCACGGCGATCAGCAGCGCGATCACGAGTGCCAGGATGCCGAGCGGCACGGTGACCTGGGCCTTCAGCGCCAGCTCCTCGCCCACGGACGCGCCCGACAGCAGGGATGTGCCGAGGTCGCCGCTCAGGATGCCGCCGATCCAGTCGACGTACTGCGCCGCGAGCGGGCGGTTCAGCCCGAGCGACTCGCGGAGCTGATCGACCTGCTCGGGGCTCGCCTGGGTTCCAGCGATGAGCTGGGCGACGTCACCGGGAAAGACCCGCAGCGTCAGGAAGATCAGCACGCTCGACACGAGGAGCCCTGCGATCAGCAGGGCTCCTCGTGTGAGCGCGTATCGCAGCATCCGATGGTCAGTCCGAGGCGACCGTCACGCCTGCGAGGTTGATGCGCGAGTTGATCGAATCCTGCGGGAACCCGGACACGATCGGGCGCAGCGCGGTGATCGTCTCGCCGTTGTACAGCCAGTCGGCCGCGTGCTCCTCCGACACGATGCGCGCGGCCTCGGCCAGCAGCTCGGCGGACGCGTCGGCGTCGACCTCGGCGAGTGCCTCGGTGTACAGCGCCTGCACTTCGGCGTTGTCGTAGCCGAAGTAGTAGTCCGGGTTCGCGAAGTTGCCGAAGTCGCGCGGCTCGACGTGCAGCACGAAGCTGAGGTCGTAGTCCTTGTTCGTGTAGACGTCCTCGAGCCAGGTCGCGAATTCGACGGGTTCGACATCCAGTGTCACTCCGACATCCGCGAAGTCGGAGATCAGCACCTGAGACACCGTGGTGCCGTAGAAGTTCGGGATCGTGAGCGTCAGCTCCAGGTCCTCCTGGCCGGCGTCGGCGAGCAGTTCCTTGGCGCGTTCCGGGTCGTACGGGGCGACATCGGAGAGATCCTCGAATCCGGGATCCAGCTCGGGGATGGGGCCGTACAGAGTCTGCCCGGCGCCGACCGCTTCGACGAGCGCCTCGTGGTCGATGGCCAGGCGCAGCGCCTCGCGCACGCGCACATCGTCGAGCGGGGCCGCGGCGTTGTTGAACGCCAGGGTCGCCTTGTCGGTGGTGCTGCCGGTCGTGAGCGCGAATTCGCCGGAATCCTCGAGCTGCGGAGCGAGGTTGGGATCGACGGCGGTCAGCACGTCGAGGCTGCCGTCCAGGGCGGCGTTGACGCCGGACGTGAAGTCCGGGATGTACTCGAACACGACCTCGGCCACGCCAGCGGGGTCGCCCCAGTATGCGTCGTTGCGCGCGAAGGTGATGGAAGATCCCTTGCTCCAGCGCGTCAGCGTGAACGGGCCGGTGCCGTTCTCGGCCGTCTGCAGGTCGGTGGCGTCGCCGGAGCGGAACACCAACCCGCCAGGACCGGTGAGGGCGAACAGGAAGTTCTGGTTCGGCTGGGTCAGAGTGATCACGACCGTCGCCGCGTCCGGTGCCGTGATGGAGGCGACCTGGGCGAAGTCGTCATGGCCCTGCAGCGTGGCGTCCGTGCGCACGGCCTCGTAGGAGGCGACGACATCGGCGGACGTCAGGGCTTCGCCGGTGTGGAAGACGATGCCCTCGTTGAGCGTGAACGTGTACGTCAGGCCGTCGTCGGACACCTCGTACTCGGAGGCGAGGCGAGGTTCGATCTCGTTGGTCTGCGTACGCGTGACCAGGCCCTCGTAGATGTTGTCGATGAGGATCTGCTCGAGTGCCGCACCCGAGGTGTGCCGGATGTCGAGGTTGGTGGGCTCGAGCACGAGGCCGACGGTCAGCGTGGCCTCAGGGTCGGGTTCGCCGACCGAAGTCTCGACGGGCTCAGGGGAGCCGGTGCACGCGGTCAGCACGATCGCGGCTGCGGCCAGAGCTGTGACGGCGGTGAGTCGGCGTCGGGTGCGGATGAACATGAGTGCGGATCCTCTCAGCCGGCGGCGCTGTGTGCCGGTCGGGTCGAGCCTATGGTGCGGTGGGTACCGGGTGGGAAACGTCGGAATGCGCTGTCACATTCCGTCGGACAGATGGGAGCGGATCAGGTCGGCCAGACGATCGGGTGCGGTCTCCTGGACGTTGTGGGTCGCGTCGATCTCGATGACGTCGGCGTGGGGGAGACGAGCACGGAAGTCCTCGGCATCCTGCGGGCTGACGTACCCGCGCGCGGCGCGTACGAGCGTGAGCGGCGCAGCCGCACCGCCCAGATCGTCCCAGCCCGTCGCGTTCAGGACGGCACCCGGTGCTGCGTGCGCCGCCTGGTCGGGAGCGGCGAACACCTGCGCTGCGATGTGTGCGAAGTGGTGCTTCCACTCCACGCGGCCGTCCTCCCGGATGCGGGAGTTGAAGAAGACGCCGCGTTCGGTGTCGGCACGGGAGCCGCCGAGACCGAAGGCGATGGCACGATCGACCAGCTCGTCACGGCTTGCGAAATCGGACACCCGGTAGAACTCGCGCAGTTCCGCCGGCCCTCCGGATGCGTCGATGCCCGGGGTGATGTCCACGATCACCACGTCGCGCACGAGTGCGGGATGCGCGCTCGCGAGAGCGGCCGCGGTCAGGCCGCCCAGCGACTGCCCGACGAGTACGACGGGCGCGCTCGTCCAGTGCGGCAGGGCCTCGGCGATGTCCGCGGCGAGGTTCCGCGGCGAGTAGTCGAGGTCGTTCCGCCAGGACGAGTCGCCGTGTCCGGCGAGATCGATCGCGAGCGCCGGCTCCTGCAGACGCAGGATCGTGGTGTCCCACGTGTGCGCGTTCAGTCCTGCTCCGTGGAGGAACACGACCTGTGGCTCTGCGTCGCCGAAGCGCAGCGCACTGAGGACACGGCCGTCGGGGAGTTCGACTTCCACGCGGCTGGCCGCGGGGACGGGAACGGAGACGCTCTGGGCCTGTGCGGGAAGATAGCGGAACTCGCTGGTGTCGGTCGGCACGTGCATATTCTCCTCTGCCGAGAACGGCCGGCGAAATGCGAGATCGATATGACAATTATGTGCCGTCTTCCAGTTATCGATTTGTCGCAAAAAAGCACTGTCAGCTTGCTGAAATGCGTTTCGTGCGTTCGGGGCGGTCCATGGGAAAAGTCTTAAGCTGGAACCATGACCGAGACGCGCGTGCACCTGTCCAGGACCGAGCCGGCCGCCTATCAGGCGCTGGATGCCTTCTCCAAGACCGTCGGCGAGATCTGTGCGGCGAACGGAATCGACGATCGCCTCAAGGAGATCGTGATGATCCACTGCTCGCAGCTCAACGGTTGCGCCTACTGCACGCGCATCCACGTCGACCGCGCGGTCGCCGCCGGGCTGGATGCCGATGTGCTCACCCAGATCGCGACGTGGCGTGAGAGCGGCGTGTTCTCCGATCGCGAGCGTGCGGCGCTGGAGCTCGCCGAGGCGTTCACCTTCATCCATGAGGACGGCATCCCCGACGACGTCTACGACACGGTCGGGAGTGTGTTCACCGAGAAGGAGTATGCGGCGCTGAGCTGGGCGTGCATCTCGATCAACGCGTTCAACCGCGTCGTGGTGGCCGGTCGCTACCCGGTCCCGCCCCGCGGCGGGCAGGCATCGGCGTGACCGTCCTCACCATCGACGGCGTCTGGAATGTCCGGGACGTCGGCGGGATACCGGTGGCCGGCGGCCGCATCGCATCCGGTCGCCTGCTGCGCTCAGCGAATCTGGCCGGCATCACGAGCGAGGGCGCGAGCGCGCTGAGCGGGCACGTCGACCACATCATCGATCTGCGCGCCGATGACGAGGTCGCCTCGGAGCCCTCCGCCGTGCAGGGGCTGGAGACGACCCATCTGCCGCTGTTCCTTGGTTCGGTCGCCTCGTTCTTCGAAGAGGACAGCAGTCTGGACGAGTTGTACGCGCACCTCCTCGAGCAGAGCGGCACCCGGCTCGCGGAGGCGTTGCGCATCATCGCGCGCGGTGGACGCACGCTCGTGCACTGCACGGTCGGCAAGGATCGCACGGGAGTGACGATCGCGCTGGCACTGGATGCCGTCGGCGCCGACCGTGAGGCGATCATCGCCGATTACGCGTTGACGGAATCGCAGCTGCCCGAGGAGCGCAACCGCCGCATCGCGGCGTACCTGCGCTCTCAGCATCCGGACGCTCAGCACGTCGTCGCGCTGGCGACGCAGTCGCCGGCTGAGGCCATGCGCACTCTGCTGGCATCGATCGACGAACGCTGGGGATCGACGTCCGACTACCTGCGTGCGCAGGGGATGACGGATGCCGAGCTCGCCGCTCTGCGCACGGCACTCGTCGAGACGGACGACGACCGGGACTCAAGCGGGCGCTGACGCCCCGTGAGTCGAATGCTCACGGAGGTGCTGAGCAAGGTAAGGCAACCCTTCATGCGGTGATATGATGGAGGCATCATGAGCAGCACCTCCGTCGAGTACCGATCCGCACGTGCCGAGCGCCGCGCGGCTCGTCAGCGTTCGCACCACCTGGTGACTGCTGATGAGAACTCGCTCGCGGATCTCGAGGTCTTCCTCGCCACGATGCCGCTGTGCGCGACCGGGCGGATCTTCATCGAGGTCGCCGATCAGACCGACATCGGCACGGTGCAGGCGCCGCCGCGGATGACGGTCACCTGGCTCGCGCGGTCGGCCCGATCCGGCGCACCCGGAACCGGGCGCGTCTGCGCGCCGGGCACCGCGTTGTCGCGCGCAACCTGCGCCTGGGCAGACGAGATGCTCTGCGAGGACGGCGCTGCGACGAACATCACACTGCTCGGCGGCTATCTCGGCACGGCCGACATCGTCGAGCACCTGACGATCGCTCTGAATGTTCCCGCGTCGTCGATTCACGCGCCGGAGCAGTTCGGCCTTCTCCCGACCGATCGCTGAGGTTCAGCGCCCCGTGCGACGGACGTAGTTGCCGTCCTCGAGGCCCGCTTCGATCTCGAACCGGTTGCGCAGCGGATCGCGCCCGGCGAACAGGTACAGGATCGGCATGAGGAATCCGTAGCGCAGCCACTGGGCTTTGTGCACGGCCTCATGGCGCAGGATCGCTTCGCTCGGATCCCTGTCGCCGGTGAGGAAGCATCCGCCGACGCAGACGCCGCCCCGATTGAACGTCCAGGACGGCATCCCGCGGAAGACCCAGAGTCCGTGTCGTCGCTCGACGGGACCGGTGCTCCACAGCGCCCCCCACGTCCATCCGACGGCCGTGCCCCACCAGTAGCCGATACGGCTGATCGGCGAGCGCAGCAGGATCGAGGGGATGCGGCGGTCGAATCGACGTCCGCGATCGAGTTCGGCTTGCGCGCGCTCCTGCCAGTCCGCGGGCGGCGTCGGAGTCACGCGACGGCTCCGACGAGGCGCAGCAGCGTGCCGAGGTCGTCCACGGCGTCCACGGGGGAGCGAGGTGCGAATCCCGCGATGGTCGCGCCCGCGAGCGGCACGCGTTCTCGGAGGCGGCGCAGTGCGGCGCTGAGTTCCGCGGTGTTCGCACCGAAGGGTGCGGGGCTCGAGACGCCGATGATCTCGGACGGGTCCAGCACGTCGACGTCGACGTGCACCCAGACGCGCGAGGCGCCGGTCGCCGCGATGGCGTCGGCGAGAGCATCCGGAACGGACAGCGCCGAGGCCGAGACCTGCGGGAACCGAGCCAGGGGTGCTTCCTCTTCGGCATCCACGGCCCTGGCGCCGACCACGACGATCCGCTCTGCCGGGATGCCTGGGGTGAGCGCGAGCTGCGGTTCTCCCTCGCCGAGGACGGCGCGCAGCGCCATTCCGGAGAAGGCCCCGGAAGGGGAGGTCTCCGGCGTGTGCAGATCCGGATGCGCGTCGCACCAGACCACGGCGAGGTCATCCGTGCCGCCGTCGATGGCGGCGAGCGCGGCGACGGTGATGCTGCAGTCGCCACCGATCAGGACGGCACCAGGTTCGAGGTTGTCGCGCACGAGTTCGCGGACCCGCTGCAGGGCGCTGAGGCGATGCACACCGGTCCCGAGCGACTCGCCCGCTTCGAGCGGGACGTCCAGGATCGTGGTGGCGGCGCGCGGAAGATCGCCGGCGATGGCCGCGGCTCCGTCGGTGAGCAGCATCGCGCGGGCGGCGGGGGAGCCCTGCCACTGCGGCACGACGAGGAAGTGGGCCATGTCGACCTCCGGATAGGGAAAACGCGGATGCTCCGGACCAGTGGCCCGGAGCATCCGCCTGGTGTCAGGAACCGAGCTGGGCCTGCGGGGTGCCGCCGGCCTTGAGCTCAGCCAGACGAGCCTCGACCTCGGTGAGTTCGCCGAGGTCGTCGAGGCTCTCGAACTGGGCGTCGAGGCTGGAAGCGGCCAGCTCGACCTTGCCCTGGGCGATGGCCTCCTGGCGGCGGACCTTGTCCTCGAACCGGCCGAGCTCGCTCGTCGGGTCGAGCACGTTGATCGACGAGACGGCGTCCTGCACCTTGGTCTGCGCTTCGGCGACCTTGGCGCGGGCGAGCAGCTCGCTGCGCTTCGCCTTCAGCTCGCCGAGCTTCTCCTTCATCCCGTTCAGGCCGCTCTTGAGCTTGTCGACGATCTCGGTCTGCGCAGCTATGGTCGGCTCGGCCGTCCTCGCGTCGCGCTCTTCGCTGATCTGACGCTGGAGTGCGATCTTGGCGAGGCTGTCGAACTTGTCGGCATCCGCGGTGCTGCCGGCGGTGCGCAGCTCGTCTGCCTTGCGGCTGGCGGCGAGCGCCTTGTTACCCCAGTCCTTGGCGGCCTGGATGTCTTCCTCGTGGTCGCGCTCGAGCAGACGCAGGTTGCCGATCGTCTCTGCGATGGCCGCCTCGGCATCCGCGATGCTGTTCGTGTAGTCGCGCACGAGCTGATCGATCATCTTCTGCGGGTCCTCGGCCGAGTCGAGGAGCGAGTTGATGTTCGCGCGGACGAGGGTCGAGATTCGTCCGAAGATGGACTGCTTTACCATGGGTGGTTCCTTTCGGTTGGTCGTTGACGTCATTCGGGTCTGGGATGCCGGGTCAGAATCGGCCGCCGCGGGACCGGCCGCCTCGGGAGCTGCTCCTCGAGCCGCCGCCGAAGCTGGACGGCCGGTGTCCGCGGCTGCTGCTGCCGCCGCTGGAGCGCCAGCTGCTGCCGCCGCTCCAGGAGCCGCCGCCACCTCCGCCCCCGCCACCTGCGAACAGCCCGCCGAGGATGCCGCCGAGGATGTCCCCGCCGATGCCGCTGTCACGGCTGTAGTTGCCGCCGTAGCCGGTGCCGTAACCCGTGTCGAACGGGTTGCCGGGGGTCCACGACTGCACCTCGCCTTCGGCGGTCGAGATCGCTTCGGAAGCGAGATTGTAGGCGCGGGTCGCGCGTTCGAGCGCGAATGCAGGGTCGGTGGCCTGCGCGGCGATCGCCTCGCGGTAGGCGGCGTCGGCCTCGGCCAATCGCGTACGGGCGGTCGCGCCGATCGCACCGCGGCGCGTGCTGATGTAGTCGTTCGCCGTCGAGATCTGCGACTGCGCTTGCAGGAGCCGCTGCTGCAGGGTCCGTGCATCGCGCTGCGCCTGCTGCGCCGCGTCACGCACTTGTGCGAGTGCTCCGTCGATCCCGGTGTTCGCCTCTGCCAGCGTGTCGACGATCCGCTGCGGATCCCGGCCGGCTCTGTTCAGTGCGGCGCTCGCCTCATCGACTCTGGTGCGGGTACCGGCGATGAGCGGGGCGATCGCGCCGCGGGGGTCGGGCGTCTGCGCTGCGGCGGCGAGGTCCGCTTCGAGGTCGGCGATGAGCGCCTTCGCCTGATCCTCGATCGCGGCCAGGCTCGCGCCGAGCGTCGTCACGGCGGCGGCCAGCTGCTCGGCCTGCACGACGGCCTGCTCCGCCGTGCGGATCGAGAACGCGGCCTCGCCGGTCCGGCCTTCCGCGAGGAGACTCGTCGCCTCGGCGATCTCGGTGTCGGCGAGGGCGAGTCGTTCGGCCGCCTGAACGGGGTTCTCGGTGACCGTGCCGAGAGCGGTGGCGTCGTACGTCGCGGCCAGAGTCGCAAGCGCCCCGGGCAGAGCGGACACGGCGGACTGGGCTTCGCTCCGGCGCACCTGCACGCGCTGCAGCGCTGCCGGAGCCTCGGCCTCGACCTTCCGCAGTTCTTCGAAGGCCTCGATGTTGTCGTCGAGCAGTTCGTCCGCCGCCGCGCACAGCTGGATGATCTGGATGTGCCAGGCTCGGCGCTGCTCCGCGGAATCCTCGTTCTCGTCATCGAGCTGCTGCTTGAGCGCGAACGCCTCCGTGACCTTCGACTTGGCCTGATCCACGATCTGCGTGAACTGCGCCGTCGAGTCCTCACCGAACTGGGCGACCGCGAATCCGAGCTCCTCGCGGCTGGACGTGATCGCATCGTCCGCCTCGACGAGAGCGCGGCCCGCCTGTCGCTCCAGGTCGGTGTCGCTCACGCCGGAGAACGGGTCGTTCGGATCGGGAGCGGCGGGCTGTGCCCCCCGCGCCTTCTTCCTCGCGCGGGCGACGAGCCAGATGATCAGAGCGACCACGGCGGCCGCGATCAGGACGAACAACAGGATCCAGCCCGCATTCGACGGCCCGGGGAAGGCATCAGCGGCCGAGATGATGGCACCACTCCATTCTCCGTCGCGCAGTCGGTCTTCGACCGCTTGCGTGATCGCATCGACCTGGCCGTCGCTGAGCGGGCCCTCTCCGTCGGCAGAGAGAGCGTACTGGCGGGAGTCGACGGCAATCGCGAGAAGGTACTGATCGGCGCCCAGCCCGTTGTCGATCGCGGTCTGATCCGCCCACTCGACGCTGTCGGTGGGATTCGTGAACTCGTCCACGAGTACGACGTACAGATCGCCGTTCGACGCTTCGCTCAGTGCGTCCAGTCGTGCGTTCGCCGCATCGATCTCGGAGGAACTGAGAACGCCGGTCTCGTCCGTGACGAATCCGGCATCCAACGTCACCGGCGAAGTCGCCACGGCGCTCGACGCGAGCATTCCGGAAGCGAGTACTGCCACGATCACCCCCGGGATGATCGTCTTCCGAGACCGCATTCTGCTCCCTCCAAGGAGACGCTGGGCCCCCACTGAGCACGAGTCTATTCACTGACGTGAACCGAGGGTACCGACTGTACGGAAACTGTCTGTGTCGCCGCAGGGAACCGGTTCGGACGCACATACGCTGGAAGGCATGGAGGACAGGTACGGCGCTGATGTGCTCGCGACGGGGTGGCAGGAGCGTGCGGCGAAGAAGATCCCGCAGGTCCCGGCCGAGCCGGACCTCGTCGTCGAGGTCGCGGACGACGGCTTCTGCGGTGCCGTGACGAAGGTGCAGTCGGGCACAGTGGAACTGGAGGACTGGAAGGGCCGGAAGCGGCTCTTCCCGCTCGGCGGCGGGTTCCTCATCGACGGCCAGCCGGTCAAGCTCGTGCCGCCCGCGCCCAAGGACAAGGGGCCTCGGCGCACCGCATCCGGGTCCTTCGTCGTGGCGGACCAGCGCGCCCGCGTCGCGCTGCCCAGCCGCATCCTCGTCGAGGGCCGTCACGATGCGGAGCTCGTCGAGAAGGTGTGGGGAGCCGACCTGCGCGTGGAGGGCGTCGTCGTCGAGTACCTGCAGGGCGTCGACCTCCTGGATGAACTGCTCGCGGCTGAGCCGCCCAGCGCGAAGCGCCGCTATGGTGTGCTCGTCGACCACCTCGTCCCCGGATCCAAGGAGTCGCGCATCGCGGATGCCGTGGCTCGCGGACCCCATGGTGCACATGTCCGCATCGTGGGCCACCCCTACGTCGACGTGTGGCAGTGCGTGAAGCCGGAGGCACTGGGAATCGCGCGCTGGCCGGAGATCCCACGGAGCATCGAGTGGAAGATCGGCATCTGCAAGGCGTTCGGATGGCCGCATGCGGATCAGGCCGACATCGCCCGCGCGTGGCAGGCCATTCTGAGCAAGGTCACGACCTACCGCGACCTCGAGCCCTCACTGCTCGGCCGGGTCGAGGAGCTCATCGACTTCGTCACCGCTCCGTGATGGTGCGGTGCCGGCCCGGCTACCCTTGAGATATGCCCGAGCCCCGCACTTTCCGCGATGAACCCGTGTCCTTCGTCCGTCGCAGCGGTCGCATGTCGGAGGCGCAGGAGCGGGCGTTCGCGGACCTGGCGGGCCACTATCTCCTCGACGTCCCGCGGGATGTCGCGTCGACGAGCGTGCACCCGGAGGCTCGGCTCGACGTGGCATCCGAATACGGCCGCGATGCCGCATTGATCGTGGAGATCGGCTCCGGACAGGGCCACGCGATCGTGTCGGCCGCGGCGTCGCGCCCGGGGGACGACTTCCTCGCGATCGAGGTGTTCCGAGCGGGGCTGGCACGCACGATGCTGGACGCGGACAAGGCGGGCGTCCGCAACCTCCGTTTGGTCGAGGCGAATGCGCCGGAGGTGCTCTCGACCTACCTTCCCGAAGGGAGCGCGTCCGAGATCTGGGTGTTCTTCTCCGACCCATGGCACAAGAATCGTCACACCAAGCGTCGGCTGATCCGCGACGGTTTCGGTGTCACGGCGGCCAGGGCGCTCGCCGACGGCGGCGTCCTGCGTCTGGCCACGGACTGGGAGGACTACGCGCTGCAGATGCGCGAGGTGCTCGATGCCGAGCCGCAGTTCGAGCGGGCGTTCGACGGCGACTGGGCCGACCGCTTCGATGGCCGTGTGATGACCGCGTTCGAGCGCAAGGGCATCACCAAGGGACGCGACATCCGCGATCTCGTGTATCGGCGGAAGCCCCGCGCGTGAGCGCCGGCGTGACTGCGCGCTGGGCGATCGCACCGGCGGCGCTGGTCTGCCTGGCCGCTCCCGCGTTCTTCGTCGTGCAGTGGGCCTGGCTGGGCTGGGTGCTGCTGGCCGCCGGTGTCGGTGCGGCGTGGGCGCTCGAGCGGCGCGCCATCACGGCATCCGCTCCGTCGCTGACGCGGGACCTCTCTCTGATTGCGATCGGGATGCTGATCGTCAGCGTCATCCCGCTCGCGGCCGAACTCGACAACGCGGCCATGCTGCGGTTCACACTGGCGCTGGGCGGCGCCGTCGTCGTGCCGTACGTCATCTCGCGGTACGTCTATCGCGATCGCGCCATCTCTTTCCCGTGGCGCACCGGTCAGCGCTGGGGACGACTGCAGTGGGGCTGGCTGGCCGCCGTGCTGGTGCTCGGCTGGCTGATCCTGCCGTTCTACTTCATCACCAGTGGCGTCTATCAGAACTGGCCCGTCGTCGATACGCCGGAGCTCATCGCCCGGTTGTTCGTCGGCGTCGGCGCGGTCGGCATCTGGGACGAGCTGTTCTTCATCTGCACGGTGTTCGCGCTGCTGCGTCGTCACTTCCCGAATGCGGTGGCGAACGTCCTGCAGTCGGTGGTGTTCGTGTCGTTCCTGTGGGAGCTGGGCTATCGCGAATGGGGACCGGTGCTGACGATCCCGTTCGCCCTGCTGCAGGGCTTCATCTTCCTGCGCACGCACTCGCTGGCCTACGTCGTCACGGTGCACCTGCTCTTCGACGCCGTCGTCTTCGCGGTGCTGGTGCACGCCCACAACCCCGGGGCGCTGCCGATCTTCCTGGTGTAGTTTGCCGCGGAGTCTCCGACGCGAGAGGATCAGCACATGATCATCGCCGGCCTCATCCTCGCCGCGGCCGCCGCGGCCTTCCACGTCTTCATCTTCGCGCTCGAATCGCTGAAGTGGAACGAGCCCGCGACCCGCAAGATCTTCGGGGTGGCGAGCGAGGCGGATGCCGAGACCATGAAGTCGCTGGCGTTCAATCAGGGCTTCTACAATCTGTTCCTCGCGCTCACGGCGTTTCTCGGCGTCGGGCTGTTCATCGTCGGAGCCACGACCGTCGGCCTCACGCTCGTGTTCGCCGGCACAGGGATGATGCTCGCCGCGGCCCTGGTTCTGATCCTCTCGGACCGGTCTAAGGCGCGCGCCGCGACGATGCAGGGCACGCTGCCGCTGCTCGCCGTGATCGCGACTGCGATCGGCGTCGCCGTCAGCTGAGCGGCTGCACGGGCAACCGCTGCAGATCGTCGAAGAGACCCATGACGGCAGGGCCCATCTCCATCTGGGTCAGCACGATCCGGAAGGATCCGTCCTGGTCGATGAAGAAATCCGTGCCCAGCCCGCCGGACCATCCGATGCGTCCGGCATGCTCGCCCCCAGTGACGACGGACACGCCGAATCCCCAGCCGAGGTCGTCCCAGAACCCCGGGAAGAAGCTGTCCGGCGTCTTGAGCGCGTCCGTGATCTGGTCGGTGCGCATGAGGTCGAGCAGCTCCGGGTCCACGAACTGCTCGCCCCCGAGGACCCCGCGGGATGCCAGCATGCGCGCGAAGGCCGCGTAGTCGCGGGCCGTCGAGACGAGTTCGGCGTGGCTGACGTCGAACGGCGCGGGGGCTACGTAGAAGCCGTCGGCGCGAGGCTCGACTTCGACCAGCACCCCCTGATCGTCCCGACGGTAGGCGGCCGGCAGCCGATCGGCCTTCTCCGTCGGCACGGTGTAGGCGGTGTCGACCATCCCCAGCGGTTCGAAGAGGTCAGAGTTCAGGTGATCTTCGAGGGGGCCGCCGGTCACCCGGGACAACAGGATGCCCAGGATGCCGAAGGACTGGTGATAGCGCCAGCCGTGTCCCGGATGGAAGGCGAGGGGGAGGTCGGCCAATGCATCCAGCCATTCCTGTGCACCCATGTCGACGGCATCCTGTGACGCCTCGGTCCGATTCGCGATCATCGCGTCCTTCAGCGGCGACGGGGTCGCGACCATCCCGTACCCGGACGTGTTGGTCAGCAGGTGCCGCACGGTGATCGGGCCGTCAGCCGGTCCTGTGTCCGTCAGGGGCGAGGTCGGTGTGCGGAGCACGCGTCGGTCCGCCAGTTCAGGCAGCCAGTGCTGGACGGGATCGTCCAGGGAGAGCACTCCGCGCTGGACGAGGCGCAGCGTCGCGACGGCCGTGACGGGTTTCGTCATCGACTGGATGCGGAAGATCGCATCGTCGGCGATGTCTCCGGCGGTGGTGATGTCCAGGCGCCCCGCTGCGGTGCCGTCCGCCACGAGGATCCCGGGGGCGATGCCGCGGGCGATGTGCTCGTCCAGCAGTCGGGAGAGATCGGTCATGAGGCCTCGATTCGACGTGTCACGGGCTGACGGAGGATCGTTCGGCGCTTGGACGGATCGCCCTTGCGCGGATCGCTGAAGTAGATCTCGTGATGAAGGCCGGTCATCGACAGAGCGTTCCGAGGGATGAACTCGTCGTGCAGCTGCGCGAGCACCGGCGCCTCGTCGTCGTATGCTCCCACGTGCAGGGTCTGCACGGACAGGCCCTCGGTAAGAGTCCGCAGGCGCACGTCGTCGATCCGCGAGGCCTTGTTCTTCGCGGATGCGGTGGCCACGGCATCCGCGAACATCGCGTCGTCGATCCAATCGGGCTGCATGAGCATGAGCGTCCACGACCATTGCGACTTGTCCCGAGCGGTCGTGAACGAGGCGTGGTCGTCTGCCCACCAGAGCCCCTCCAACGGCATCACGACGAAGTCGCGATCGAGTTCGCGCTTGCTGGCGAACTTCAGCGCGTAGGCCAGCGGGTACAGCGCTTCGATCGCACCGGTGAACGCGGGGGAGGCGTTCGGGTCGCCATGACCGTCGATCATGAGGTACTGCAGGGGAGGCACCTCGAGAACGCGGAACACGCCCTTGCGCGCTCGGTATGCATCGAGAGACTTCTTGAAGTCGATCTTCTCGGTCATACGGTCATCATGGCCGGGGCCTCCGACCTAGAGCCACTTCTTCCACTTGAACGCGGCGTAGAGGCCGACACCGACGCCGAGCATGAGGAGCATCGCGAACGGGTATCCCCAGGTCCAGTGCAATTCGGGCATCACGTCGAAGTTCATGCCGTACACGCTGCCGACCAGCGTCGGGGCGAACAGGATCGCGGCCCAGGCGGAGATCTTCTTCACCTCGTCGTTCTGGACGAGGCTGAGCTCGGTCATGCGGCGCACCTCGTCGTTCTGACGCTGGGCGACGAGAGTGGCGTTCAGACTCAGGGCGTTCTCGAGGAGCGCACGGAACGCGTCGGCACGATCGACGATGCGCAGGGTGTGATCGAGCACGTCGCGCAGGTTCCGCTGCAGCTCGATGTCGACCTGATACTTGTCGGAACCCCGCAGCAGCCCTTCGACCATGCCGACGAGGGGGCGCGTGGCGCGCTGGAAGTTGATGACCTCGCGGGAGAGTTCGTAGATGCGCCGTGACACGGCTTCGTCACCGGCGAAGATCTGGTCCTCGATCTCGTCGATGTCGTTCTCGAGGCCGGCGATCACCGGTCCGTACTCGTCGACGACCTCGTCGAGGATCGCATACAGCACGGCCTCCGGCCCCATCGCCAGCAGCTCGGGCGTCGACTCGAGCCGCCGGCGGACGGTCGCGAGGCCCGGTGTCTCGGCATGACGGATCGTGACGACGAAGTCCTTGCCGACGAACATGTGCAGCTCGCCGAACTCGACCACCTCGGTGTCATCGAGATAACGGGCCGGACGAAGGACGACGAACAGCGTGTCGCCATAGCGTTCCAGCTTGGCGCGCTGGTGTCCGGCCAGGGCGTCCTCGACCGCGAGCGGATGCAGCGAGAACTCCTCGGCGATGGAATGCACCTCGGCGGGGCTCGGGCGGTACAGCCCGATCCACGCCATGCCGTCGTGCTCGCGCATGGTCTCGTAGGTGTCGGTCAGGTCGGCGGGGTTGCCGGCACGGCGGCCGTCGACGTAGACGGCGTTGTCGATGAGAGCGGTCATGATTCACCTCGATCACTGGCGTTGACGCGACGCGGATCGGCGTCGCGGTGGGCGCGCATGCGCGCGTTCACGCCACCGCCTGCTCGCGAGGTTCAGCGCATCGAGATGCCGACCAGCGAAGCATGAGCGGTGGCGCGGCGACTATCACTGGACATCGCGCATCACCTGCCTCGGGTCGGTTCGGGGCCGGATCGGCCTTCTGAAGGGTACACCACCGTCCTGGTCCTGCTGAGCGACCAGACCAGCGCGGCAGCGGCCAGCATCGCGCAGAGGAGCCCTACGATGTGCAGCCACAGCGACGCGGTACCGCGTTCGGGCAGCAGGAAGCCGTACGGAACCCAGCCGTCGGTCACCCCGCGCAGCAGCACGACGGTCAACCACAGTACGGGATACGGCAGTACGACCCAGATGATCCGCCAGGCGAGGACCCGGCGATCGGGGCTGAGGATCCAGTCCGCCAGCACGAGGATCGGCAACGCGATGTGCAGAGCGGCGCTCACCCAGGGCGGCGCGGATCCCGTTCCCGGCACCAGCACGTTGTAGATCACGCCCACGACGATGAGGTACGTCGCCGCCGTGGCCCGCAGCAGGATGAGCCCGCCCTGGAGCGGACGGCCCTGCAGGTTCGTGACGCCGGCGAGGAAGAGCACGACACCGGTGAACAGCGTCGTCTGGTTCGTGAAGTATCCGAAGTAGTCGAACGGGTTGCTGTCGCCGGCGGCGATACGCAGTGCATAGGCGTACGCGAGGATGCCGATCGTGAGTGCACCGACCGCCACGCGTGCTGTTCCGATGGCCTGCGATGCTCTCGAAGAAGACACGCCGTCAGCATATGCGGCACACCCAGGGGATCAGCAGCGGGTGACATCCGGATCGATGCGCGGCAGACTCGTCGCATGGGCGCCTGGGTGCTGCACGTCGACATGGACCAGTTCATCGCTGCGGTCGAAGTCCTGCGCCGGCCCGAGCTCGCGGGACTTCCCGTGATCGTCGGCGGCAGAGGCGACCCGACCGAGCGGGCGGTCGTGTCCACGGCATCCTATGAGGCGAGAGCCTTCGGCATCGGATCAGGGATGCCGTTGAAGATCGCCGCGCGCAAGGCACCGCCGGAGGCGGTCTTCCTGCCGGTCGACCACGCGGCGTACGAGCAGGCCTCCCACGAAGTGATGGCCGCGTTGCGGGCGCTCCCCGGAGTCGTCCTGGAGATCATCGGGTGGGACGAGTGCTTCCTCGGGGTCGAGACCGACGACCCGGAAGCCGTCGCGCGCCAGGCGCAGGATGCCGTGCTCGAAGCGACCGGTCTGCACTGCTCCGTGGGCATCGGCGACAACAAGATCAGAGCCAAGATCGCCACCGAGTTCGGCAAGCCGCGGGGAATGTTCCGGCTGACGCGGGAGAACTGGTTCGACGTGATGGGGGAGAAGTCCACGCGGAACCTGTGGGGAGTGGGCCCCAAGGTGCAGAAGCGGCTCGCCGAGCACGGGATCAGAACGGTGCGGGAGCTGGCGGACTCCGATGAGGCCGAGGTCGTCGCGGAGTTCGGTCCGAAGATGGGCGTCTGGTATCACGGGCTCGGCTCGGGGAAGGGACCCGAGGTCGTCGACGACACCCCATGGGTCGCCCGCAGTCACAGCCGGGAGACGACGTTCCAGCAGAATCTCGTCACGGATGCGGAGGTCGCCGATGCCGTGCGGGCGCTGGCCGGCCAGGCGTTCGCGGACTGCGCGGCCGAGGGGCGACCGGTGATCCGCGTGCACCTGAAAGTGCGATATGCACCGTTCGAGACGAAGACGTTCGGCCGTAAGCTGGCCGCGACGACCGTGGATCGCGAGGATGTCGTGGCCGCCGCCGTCGCGCTCGCCGCGACGCTCGACGAGGGGCGGGAGATCCGGTTGCTGGGGGTCCGCGCGGAGATGGCCATGCCGGAAGCGGAGGACCCGATCGAGAGGACTCCCGTTCGCGGCCGGATCTGACGTAACGCGCTCGTGACGCGCGCGATGCCGCGCCGCAACACCTCCTGCCTAGCCTTCAGAGCAGGAACGCAGGCGCCGTGAGCGCCAGGAGGAGTTGACACGAGATGATCTCGAAGCAGGATGTCGGTGAACTGATCGAGGACCGCCGTGCTCGGGCCGGCCTCAGCTGGCGCACACTGGCCGACCGGTTGGATGTTCCACCGGTCTGGTTGGCTGCCGCAGCGCTCGGGATGCATCCGCTCACCCCCGGACAGGCCGAAGAACTCGGCTACGCACTGGATCTGGATGACGAGCTGATCGCGGCGCTGGTCCGACAGCCCAATCGTGCCGCGGCATCCGATGTCTCCAGCGACCCGACGATCTACCGCTTCCACGAGCTGGTGCAGGTGTACGGACCCGCCCTGAAGTCGCTCATCCACGACGAGTTCGGCGACGGGATCATGAGCGCCATCAACTGCAGCGTCTCGTTCGACCGGGTGTCGCATCCGGACGGCGACCGTGTGGTGATCACGATCGACGGGAAGTTCCTGCCGTACGCCTGGGTGTCGGGTACCGACTGATCCGCCTTGCGCGTCCCGTCGTGCAGGCGAGACGCTTGATCCATGGCGATCTCGGAAACTGATCTTGTCCACCTGCGGCGATGCGTGGAGCTGGCGCGTGAGGCGCTCGAGGACGGGGACGAGCCGTTCGGTTCCGTGCTGGTGTCGGCCGGCGGTGAGGTGCTGTTCGAGGACCGCAATCGTGTGAAGGACGGCGATGCGACGCGGCATCCGGAGCTCGAGATCAGCCGGTGGGCCGCCGCTCACCTGAGCCCGACGGAACGTGCGACCGCCGTCGTCTACACGTCCGGAGAGCACTGCCCGATGTGCTCGGCGAGCCACGGCTGGGTCGGGCTGGGACGCATCGTCTATGCGGGCTCGACCGAGCAGCTGCTGGCATGGGCGGCCGAGCGCGGTGTGGCGGCGGGGCCTGTGGCACCGCTGCCGATTCAGGAGATCGTGCCGGATGCCGTCGTCGACGGCCCTGCGCTCGTCTTCGCGGACGAGCTGAGGGCGTTGCATGTACGCCGGTGGGAGCGCGACGGCGTGTAACTGCCTCAGTACCCGGCAGCGCGCTCCCACACCCATGGAACAGTCTCAGTGACCTTCACCAGGCCTGCGCGCTCCAGTATCGGGCGTGAAGCCTCGGTCGAGTCCGAATGGATCCAGCGCACGCCCTGCGACATCGCGGAGCGCGCGCGGGCAGCGGTGAGCGCCCGGTAGATGCCGCGCCCTCGGTACTCGGGGAGGGTCGCTCCGCCCCAGATGCCGGCGAACGCTGTTCCCGGGATCCGGTCGATCCGGCCGGCGCTGACGATGCGGCCGTCGACTTCCGCCGCCCATACCTCAACAGACGCTCCGCCGGCCTGTGGCGTCAGGATCGTGGACAGCATGCTGTCGGCCTTGGGACTCCCGCCGAAAACGGAGTCCTGCATGTCGGTTTTCTCGTGTTCGGCTTTCTCGGCATCCCGGCGATGGTGGTCGCGGCAGTCGCCGCGGCATCCGTCCTGGGTATCATCGTCGGCCAGGTGCTGTGGGCAGGCGACCTGTTCGGCATGGGCGCCGACATGCAGCCGGAGTACATCCCGTAGCTCGGCATGAAAGACGAACGCCGGTCATCGGAGGTGATGACCGGCGATTGTCTTCCACGCGGGGACGACGAGCGGCTCAGAACTTCAGCAGCACCTTGCCGATACGGCCCGCCGTGTTGCTCGCGCGCACGGCGTCCGCGGCATCAGCGGCGTCGAAGGTCCCGGCGACCGGCAGCGTGAGCGTTCCGTCGGAGACGCGCTGGATCAGCTCCCCGAAGAGGGCGCCCTTGGTCGCGGTATCCATCGTCTGGCTGACCTTGCTTCCCCAGAAGCCCTTGACCGTGGCCTGCTTGAAGATGACGTCGCCGGATGCAATCTCCATGACCGGCGAGCTCATGGCGCCGAAGGCGACGAGCGTGCCGTTCTCGGCGAGCAGCGACAGGACATGTCCGGATGCGGCGCCACCGACCGAGTCGACGCCGGCGACGATCGGGGCGCCGCCGGTGAGCTTCGCCGCCTGCTCGCGCCAGTCGTCCTGATCGGTGGAGATGACGTTCTCGATGCCCTGGGAACGGAGCTCCTCGATGCCCTCGGCGCGTCGGACGAGACCGAGGACGTTGATGCCACGCGCCTTGCCGAGCTGCGCGAGCATGCGGCCGACGGCGCCGTTCGCCGCGTTCTGGACGATCCAGTCGCCCTCGTTCACCTCGAGGAACTGCAGCAGGCTGATCGTGCTGAAGGGCATCGAGATCAACTGGGCGGCGGCCTCATCGGGCAGGGCCTCCGGCACGGGGATGAGCCCGGCCGCGTTCGTGACGATGTACTCCGCCCAGGCTCCGAACGCTCCGCCGCTGGCGACGCGCTGTCCGACGGCGAGGTTCTCGACGCCCTCGCCGAGGGCATCCACGATGCCGAGGGCCTCGGTTCCGGATGCCGCGGGCAGCTCGGGCTTGAAGCCGTATGTCCCGCGGATCGTCCAGATGTCGTGATTGTGGATGGGGGAGAGCACGATCCGCAGACGGACCTGGCCGGGGCCTGGTTCCGGCATCGGGCGGTCTTCGACGACGAGGACGTCCTCGGCCGGGCCGAATGTGTGGTGGATGAGAGCGCGCATCAGTCCTCCGACACCGTGATGGCGACGTCGATGTTTCCACGCGTCGCGTTCGAATAAGGGCAGACCTGATGCGCGGCATCCGCCAGCGCCTGGGCCTGATCGTGGGGGAGGTCGGGGATGACGACCTCGAGCTGCACGGCGAGGCCGTAGCCGCCGGCACCGTTGGACCCGATCTGCACGCGGGCTCCGACGGACGAGTCCGCGATCGACACCTTCTGCGCCCGGGCGACGGTCTGCAGCGCCGAGTGGAAGCACGCGGCGTAGCCGGCGGCGAAAAGCTGTTCGGGGTTGGCGCCGTCACCGGAGCCGCCCATCTCCTTGGGGATGGCGAGATCCAGGTCGAGGCGGCCTTCGCTCGTGGCGACGCGGCCGTTGCGGCCGGCGCCGGTGGCGACGGCTTCGGCGGTGTACAGGGCTTCCATCGTGTGGATTCCTTCTTCCTGTGTTCGTGGACGGGGTCAGTTCGTTGCGATGGGTGTGCCCGCCTGGAGCAGAGCGGTCAGCTCTTGCAGTTCTGCGATGAGGCGGCGGCGGTGGGCATCGTCATGGATGCCGGCGAGCTCGGCGACCTGTGCGCGGATGGGGGCGAGTTCGGCACGCAGTGCCTGGCCTTCGTCGGTGAGCTGCACCGTGACGACGCGTTCGTCGATCGTGCTGCGCGTCTTGGTGACGAGTCCGGCCTGCTCGAGCCGGCGGACCAGGGGAGAGAGAGTTCCGGAGTCGAGCTGCATGGCGTCGCCCAGAGAGCCGATGGTCTGCTCGCCCTCGTTCCAGAGGACGGCGAGCACGAGGTACTGCGGATAGGTGAGCTTCCATGGCGCGAGCAGCGTCCGGTACACCTGGGTCGTCGCGCGTGCCGCCGAGTAGAGGGAGAAGCACACCATCTCGTCTGTGATGCTCATACCTTAATAGTTGCACGCAATTGAGTTGTGCACAACTCAATTGACGGGAAGATCTGCGTCAGAGTGTCATCCATGCCTGCCTGATGGCGTCGGCGCGTGCAGTCAGCGCGTCGCGATCGAGGAACACTGGCCCGTCGGAGATGTCGACGTTCCGTGTCGGATCATCGCCCGCGTGCTGGGGGAGCAGGTGGCAGTGCAGATGCGGCATCCGGTGCCCCATGACGAGATAGTCGATCTTTCGGGGCTCCAGGGCTGCCCCGATCGCGCGCCCGGCCCGCTGCACGTCGCGCCAGAACGCGGCCAACTGGCCGGGCGCGAGATCTGCGAGGTCCGTATGGTGCTCGCGAAGGATGACGAGGCCATAGCCGGCATGTGCCTGGTTGCGCGCAAGGCGCAGGTGGGTCGTGTCGGTCGAGGCGATCAAGACGCTGTGCGGATTGGAATGGAGATGTGCATCGGCGCACATGCCGCACCCGGCTACCGCGTTGAGGGCGGCCCATTCCTCGTCGCTCCACCAGGACATCAGGCGGTGCGTCCATCCAGGGTGGCATTGGGGCCCATGCTTGCCGATCCTAGGGCGGTCCCGAGTCGGGAAAGAAGACAAACGTTGGTTCTGGATTCTCAGAATCGACGTTTGTCTTCTTTCCCGTCCGCCGACGGAGACGCGAAGAGGGCCGTCCGGATGGACGGCCCTCTTCGCGAATGTGCCCCCGACAGGAGTCGAACCTGCGACCTACGGTACCGGAAACCGGCGCTCTATCCACTGAGCTACGGAGGCGTACCGAACGACGATATCACTGCTCGGGCACGGTCTCCGACCCGACCGGCGCAGTCGTCAGCTCTCCGCCGAACTCGGCGAGTGCTTCGACGACTTTCTCCGCGAGGTACTGATGACCGGCGGTGGACGGATGCTTGCGTCCGAGGTCCACATCGATCACGTCGAGATAGTTGTCGGGGGTGATCCACTCCCGAGCGATGGGGGAGATGTACCACCAGCCGCGCGAGGCTGCGAGCTCGCCGAGATCCACATCGATGCGCGCCGTCCCCTCGCCGACGGGCAGTTCGTGCGGTGCCGGTCCCAGGACGACGATCGCGGCATCCGGATACAGACCAGCGAGCGCATCCCACGCCGCGTTCACGGCATCCCGGTAGCCGGCCTCGCCCTGCAGGCGGTCGTTGATCGATCCCTGGATGATCACGAGATCCGGGTCGAGCCCGGGGTTCAACGCGGCGATGCGTTCGCCGAAGGCCGGGCCGTCGAGTCCTGGCTTGAGATAACCGCTGCCTCGGACGCCTTTGACCACCGATTCGCCGTTCAACAGGCCTCCGAGTCGGTAGGCGTAGCCGTGCGTGAAGGGTGCCGCTGCGGACCCGTAGGTCCACGAGTCGCCGAACACGAGCACGACCGGATGCTCGGGGAGCGCGAGCGGTGCTGGCTCGGCGACCATGGCCGCATCGCCGGCACCGATCGGAGCAGCCTCCGGCAACGGCGCCCATGGTCGCCACAGCCCGAGAAGGAGCACCGAGACGGCCACCAGGACCAACGCGCAGAACGCGAGAACGCGCCCTCGGTGCGCGCGGGAAGCCAGGTTCATGGCATGAGAGTAGATCACGATCAGCCCAGCGCAAATTCCGACCCGGTCGGAGCCGTAAACTGGGGTCGCTATGAACCCCGACACCCTCGCCGCAGCCCTCCTCAACGTCGTCACTCCGATCGCGGCATCCCTGCGACCGGATGAGGCCCTGAACCTCACGGAATCCGACGTCGTGCTGGAGCGTCCGCGCAACCGCGATCACGGCGATTGGGCATCCAACCTGGCGATGCGCCTCGCGAAGCCGCTGGGAACCAACCCGCGCGCCCTCGCCGAGCAGATCGCGACCGCGCTCGCCGAGGTCGACGGCGTTGCGAGCGCCGAGGTCGCGGGTCCCGGTTTCATCAACATCCGTCTCGAGGCCGGCGCCGCGGGCGTCCTGGCGAAGACGATCGTCGACGCCGGCACGGCGTACGGAACCAACGATTCTCAGGCGGGCGTGAGCGTGAACGTGGAGTTCGTCTCGGCGAACCCGACGGGCCCGCTGCACATCGCGCACACCCGCTGGGCGGCTCTCGGCGATTCGATCGTGCGCCTGCTGCTCGCCAGCGGCGCGAACGCGGTGCGCGAGTACTACATCAACGACGCCGGTGCGCAGATGGAGCGCTTCGCGCTGTCCATCGTCGCCGCGGCCAAGGGCGAGCCGACCCCTGAGGGCGGCTACCCGGGCGAGTACATCACCGCACTGGCCGGGCGAGTCGTCGAGGCGCGCCCCGATCTGCTCGGCCTTCCCGAGAACGAGCAGCTCGTCGTCGCCCGCGACCTCGCCTACGAGTATCAGCTCGCCGAGATCAAGAACTCGCTCGCGCAGTTCAACGTGCCGTTCGACGTGTGGTTCTCCGAGCGCACTCTGCACGCGAAGGACGCCGAGGGCTCGAGCCTCATCGACCAGGCCGTCGACCGCCTGCGCGAACAGGGTCACGTCTTCGACGAGGACGGCGCCGTCTGGGTGCGCACGACTGACTTCGGCGACGACAAGGACCGTGTCATCCGCCGCTCGAACGGGGAGTACACGTACTTCGCCGCGGACGCCGCCTACTACCTGAGCAAGGGCGACCGCGGGTTCGAGAACAAGATCTACCTCCTCGGTGCCGACCACCACGGCTATGTGCACCGTCTGAAGGCGGTCGCCGGCGCCGCCGGTGAGGACCCGGAGAAGAACATCCACGTCCTGATCGGTCAGATGGTCTCCATCAACGGCGCCCGTCTCAGCAAGCGCGCCGGGAACATCATCGAGATGGACGATCTGCTGGCCTGGCTCGGCACCGACGCTCTGCGCTACTCGCTGGAGCGGTCGCCGGCGGACTCGCCGCTGGATCTCGACCCTGAGCTGCTGCAGAAGCGCACCAACGACAACCCGGTGTTCTACGTGCAGTACGCGCATGCCCGCACGCACAACGTCGCACGCAACGCCACTGACTCCGGCGTCGACCGCAGCGAGTTCGTGCCCGAGACGCTCACGCACGAGACCGAGTCCGCGCTGCTGGGCGCCCTGCAGGAGTTCCCGCGCATCGTGGCCTTCGCCGCTCAGGTCCGAGAGCCGCACCGCATCGCGCGCTATCTCGAGGAACTCGCGGGCCTGTACCACCGCTGGTACGACAACTGCCGCGTCATCCCGCAGGGTGACGACCCGATCGAGAGCGTGCATCGCACCCGTCTGTGGCTGAACGACGCCGCCGGACAGGTCTTCCGCAACGGGCTCGACCTGCTCGGCGTCTCCGCGCCGGAGCGCATGTAGTCCGGACGACCGGCCGAAAGGGATCATGAGCGACGACAACCGCACCGAGCCTTATCCGGACCTCTCGATCGAGCATCCGACCCTCGTGATCCCCGGAAAGGTGGATGCCACGGCATCCGCACCGAAGCCGAAGCGCAAGCGCTGGCCGTGGATCGTCGGCGGTGTCGTCGTGGTCCTCATCGTGCTCGTCGTGGCGGCCGAGCTGATCGCGCGCGCGGTGCTGCCCGGTATCGCCCGCGGCATCGTGATCGACCAGCTCGATCTCCCGGCCGACCAGCAACTCGACGTGCAGGCGGAAGGCGTCCTGCTGCCGCAGCTGATCGCGGGGAACCTGACCGAGCTGAAGCTCTCCACGGATGCCGTGACCATCGGCGACATCACGGGCGCCGTCGACGTCACCGCGCTGGGCGTCCCGCTGCGCGGCGGCGATCTGGAATCGGCGAGCGGGACGGTCCGGATCGATCAGGAGCAGTTCCAGTCGCTTCTCGAGCACACGGACCTGCCCATCGATTCGCTCACGTTCGAAGAACCGGACGTCACGGCCGCTGGGTCCGTCCCCGTGCTCGGCTTCGGCCTGCCGGTCGCCCTCACGGCGATACCAGGCGCAGAGGGCGGAGAACTCACGCTCACCCCGGTCAGACTGCTCATCGGGGGAGTGGAACTGAACGCCGACGAGGTATCGGATCGGCTGGGAGAGCTCGGTTCGCGCCTGACGGAGACGCAGTACATCTGCATCGCGGATCAGCTGCCGGCCGGACTCACGCTCACGGGACTGACGATCGAGGGCTCCGAGGCCGTCGCGGACCTGTCCGTCGCCGGAGGAATCGTCTCGGATCCTGCGTTGCAGGAGAACGGCGTCTGCGAGTAGATCTCACTCCTTCGACTCGGAGGATGCCGCCTCCCTGGCGGCCTTCAGCGCGGTCACTGCGACGCCGACGTCGTGCTCAGCCCTCTGGACGCGACGCTGTGCGAACGTGCTGGCGCCGAATCGTGCGCTGACCCGATCCTCGGACTCCTCGATGCCGGTGACGACGTATGCGCAGGCGATCAGGATCACCTGCGTCGAGAAGTTCATCCAGATCAGCAGCGCCAGCAGCGACGCGAAGGTCGCGAGCAGAGGATTGGATGCCGCGCCGCCGACGAACAGGGTCGACAGCTCCTGGAGGATGATGAGGCCGATCGCGCCGAGGAACGCACCGGGCCACAGTGCGCGTCCCGGCGCGCGGCGTCCGGAGAGCAGGACGAAGACACCGGCGATCAGTCCGGCGTCGAGCGCGAAAACGACGAGAAGTGACACCGCTCGGACACCCCACTCGGCTCCGACGGAACCGCTCTGGATGCCCAGCAGTCCGGTCAGCCACGTGATGCCGAGCCGCCCCAGTGCGGTGAGCACGGCCGCGGCCAGGAAGGCGGTGCCGATGCCCACTGCGAGCAGCAGATTGCGCAGCACGACCCACACGATGAAGACGTCGGCTGTCACGGTGTCGGCGATGGTGCGCACGGCGGTGCGCAACGACCCGACGGCGCCGAGCGCCGCAACGACCAGTGCGACGGTCGAGATGATGCTCGCGAGCGACAGTCCGGCGGGAACGGCGATCTCCTCGGGGTCTGCGATGACGCCGTCTTCGCCGAACAGGCCGGGGATCGCGGCGTCCACCGAGGCGACGAGAGCGGCCCACGCCTGCGGATTGTCCGCGAGCCAGACCGTGGCGAGCGAGAAGCCCAGCAGAACCCCGGCGAACACGCTGAAAAGTGCGCGATACGTGACGCTGTCTGCCAGCATGGCGCCGCGTCGTTCGACGTACAGCAGCACCGCCCGCACGAGCCTGCGCTGCAGCGCCCAGGCGGTGACGCGTTCGACCGTCTTCATGCCGCAACCGTACGGCACCGTCCGGACGCGACGCAGGGGGCTTGCCCGCAGCACGACCGATCGAGTACCGCTGCGGAACACAACGTCACCATGACGGAGGCCGATGAGTCGTTGCCCTAGAATCGGGGGCAACCTCGCCGTGCGTCTCTTCGCCCGAGAACCCGAACCCACGATTGGTCCGCTGTGCTTCCCCCCGCCGATTCACTCGCCCCTGACTGGCTCCACGTGCCAGAGGACGCCAACGATCTCGCCCCCGGTGTGTGGCCGGCATCCACCGTCCGAGACGAAACCGGACAGCTCCGCATCGCGGGCCTCGGCGCCGCCGAACTCGTGCGCACGTACGGTTCGCCGGTGCTCGTGCTCGACGAGGACGAGGTGCGTTCCAGGGCGCGTGCGTTCCACGACGCGTTCACCGCGGCGACAGCCGAGCACGGCACGACGGCCCGGGTCTACTACGCGGGCAAGGCGTTCCTCTCCACCGCCGTCGCGCGGTGGGTCACGGACGAGGGCCTGAACGTCGACGTCTGCACGCGCGGCGAGCTCGAGGTCGCGCTCGCGGCAGGCGTGGAGCCCCGGCGCATCGGCTTCCACGGGAACAACAAGTCCGTCTCGGAGCTCGAACGAGCGGTCGAGATCGGCGTCGGCACGATCATCGTCGACAGCCTCATCGAGATCGAGCGGCTCGGCGCGATCACCGCCCGCACCGGTGCCGTGCAGAGCATCCTCATCCGTGTGAACAGCGGCGTGCACGCCGAGACCCATGACTTCCTCGCGACGGCGCACGAAGACCAGAAGTTCGGCTTCGCCTTCCCGGATGCCGAGGCCGCCGCAGCCCGCATCCGAGAGATCGACGGACTGCGGCTGCTCGGACTGCACTGCCACATCGGATCGCAGATCTTCGGCGTCGCCGGGTTCCGCGAGTCGGCCGGCCGCGTGCTCGAGCTGCACGAGCGACTGCGAGCCGGAGGAGAGCTGCCGCTGCTGAACCTCGGCGGCGGGTTCGGCATCGCCTACACCCGCGTGGACGACCCGACGCCGATCTCCGACCTCGCCGCCGAGATCGTCGACGCCGTCGCGGCGGGCTGCGCCGTCCGCGGCATCCCGCTCCCCGAACTCGCTTTCGAACCCGGCCGTGCGATCGTCGGCACGGCCGGAGTCACCCTCTACGAGATCGGCACGACCAAGGACGTCACGCTCGACGCGGGAGCACGCCGCTACGTCAGCGTCGACGGCGGGATGAGCGACAATGCCCGCCCTGCCCTGTACGGTGCGCAGTTCTCTGCACGGCTCGCGTCGCGCGCCGGCGGTGGCGATCCCGTGCTCGTCCGCGTCGTCGGAAAGCACTGCGAATCCGGTGACATCGTCGTCGATCACGAGTACCTGCCCGATGATCTGGCACCAGGAGATCTGCTCGCGGTGCCGGCCACGGGCGCCTACTGCGCGTCGCTGGCCAGCAACTACAACCACGTCCCGCGCCCCGCGGTCGTCGCCGTGTCCCGCGGCACGTCCCGGGTGATCGTGCGCGGCGAGACGATCGACGACCTGCTTGCCCGGGATGCCGGTGTCACCGGCATCCGCACCGCTGACGGCGGGGCCTCCGGCTCCGCAGAAGGAGAACGATGACCCGCGGGAACGATCCGGCACAGTATCGAACGCTTCGAGTGGCGCTGCTCGGCGCCGGAGCCGTGGGGTCGCAGGTCGCCTCCCTGCTGCTGCGGCACGGCGATGAGCTGGCGGACCGGGCCGGTGCTCGCCTCGAGCTGGCGGGGATCGCCGTGCGCAATCCGGACGCGGCTCGCGACGTCGAACTCCCGCGCGAGCTGATCACGACGGACGCTGAGAGCCTGATCCTCGGCAGCGACATCGTGATCGAGCTGATGGGCGGCATCGAGCCTGCCCGCACCCAGGTGCTGACCGCCCTGGGCTCCGGCGCCGATGTCGTCACCGCCAACAAGGCTCTGCTGGCGTCGCACGGCCCCGAGCTCTTCGAGGCGGCCGACCAGGTCGGAGCCTCGGTGTACTACGAGGCGGCTGCGGCAGGTGCCATCCCCATCATCCGACCGCTGCGCGATTCGCTCGCCGGCGATCGGGTCGTGCGCATCATGGGCATCGTCAACGGCACCACGAACTACATCCTCGACCGCATGGACACCGAGGGAGCCGACTTCGACGACGTGCTCGCCGATGCGCAGCGACTGGGCTACGCCGAAGCGGATCCGACCGCGGATGTCGAGGGCTACGACGCTGCGCAGAAGGCGGCGATCCTCGCGAGTCTCGCCTTCCACACCACCGTCCCGCTGGATGCGGTGCACCGCGAGGGCATCACCGGCATCAGTGCGGGAATGATCCAGCAGGCGCGCGACGCCGGCTACGTCATCAAGCTCCTCGCGGTGTGCGAGCGCCTCACGGTCGACGGCGTCGAGTCCATCTCGGTGCGCGTCTATCCGGCGCTCGTCGCCCGCAGCCACCCGCTCGCCTCGGTGCACGGCGCGAACAACGCTGTGTTCGTCGAGGCGGAGGCAGCCGGCTCGCTGATGTTCTACGGAGCAGGCGCCGGTGGGGTGCAGACCGCGTCCGCCGTGCTCGGCGACGTCGTGTCGGCGGCCCGTCGGCACATCGCCGGCGGCGTCGGGGTCGGCGAATCCACGAGGGCGAATCTGCCCATCGTGCCCATCGCGCACGTCACCACGCGCTACCAGATCACGCTCGAGGTCGAGGACCAGCCGGGTGTGCTCGCCCGGGTCGCTGGCCTCCTCAGCGAGGGCGACGTCTCGGTCGCGACGGTCGTGCAGACCACGGAAGGCGAAGGCACCGCTCGGCTCGTGATCGGCACGCACCGCGCCTCTGAGGGCGCGCTCAGCACCACGGTCGAGCGCCTCGCCGCGAGCGATGTCGTCGACCGCGTGATCGCCGTGCTGCGCGTCGAGGGGGAGTGAGATGACCTCGATCGTCGTCCGCGTCCCGGCGACCAGCGCCAATCTCGGTCCCGGTTTCGACACGCTCGGCCTCGCGCTGAGCGTCTACGACGAACTCGTCGTCACGCCGCTGTCGGATGACCGCCTCGAGATCGAGGTCTCCGGCACCGGAGCGGACGAGATCGCCCGAGACGAATCGAACCTCGTCTATCGCTCGATCGCGCATGTGTATGCGGATGCCGGTCGCGAGGTCCCCGGGTTGCGCATCGTCGCGCGGAACGGCGTGCCGCACGGCCGCGGGCTCGGCTCCTCGGGCGCGGCCGTCGCCGCCGGCGTGCTCGCCGCGCAGGGATTGCTCTCGGGTGTCGTCGAGCTCGACGATGACGCGCTGCTGCGCCTGGCGACCGAGCTCGAGGGTCATCCTGACAACGTCGCCCCTGCGCTGTTCGGCGGGCTGACGATCGCGTGGACGGGCGAGGACGGCCCGCGGCACAAGAAGCTGCAGGTGCACCGCGGCGTCGCGCCGCTCGTGCTGGTGCCGGAGCACACCGTTTCGACGACGCTCGCCCGCTCGCTGCAGCCGATGCAGGTACCTCGTGAGGATGCCGTGTTCAACGTCTCGCGCTCGGCTCTGCTGATCGCGGCGTTGACGCAGAGCCCCGAACTGCTGCTGGACGCGACCGCCGATCGCCTGCACCAGGATTACCGCGCCCAGGCGATGCCGGAGACGTACGCACTCGTGCAGGCACTGCGGCAGGCGGGCTTCGCCGCCGTCGTT
The DNA here is from genome assembly GCF_057748015.1 of Microbacterium sp. STRO-1N. Next base: position 2,398,187 of record NZ_CM173234.1, on the reverse strand, counting down.
TCGGGTGCCGGACCCAGTGTCCTGGTGCTGTGCGACGGCCCTGGCCGACGCCTCGAAGCCGTCGACGTGGCGACCAGGGTCACGGACACCCCGTGGGACGCCATCATGCCGGCCGTCGATGTGCGGGGTGGTACAGTAAAGGAACGAGCGGAGGGGTCCGCGTAGTTTCGTGAATCTGGCCCCCATCGCAATCTGCGAATTCCGTACGTCACATCCAGAGCCTTCATCGTTCTGGCCTACGAGCGCCAAGCGCCCGTGCGTACGAACGTGCACGGCACCCGTCGTGCGCGGCTGACGCTCACATCCCACGACATATAAGGGAGTACTCGTGGAGAATTTCTCCGAGACCCAGAACGACCAGCCCGCAGCGGCGTCCGCGCCTGCTGCCGAGGCACCCGCGGCTGACGCATCCGCCGCGGCCGAGACCAAGGCGCCGGCGCGCAAGCGCGCACCGCGCCGCGCGACGACCGCGACGGCCGCAGCCAAGGCTGCAGCCGCTGAGGCGGCCGCAGAGGCACCAGCAGCCGCCGCACCTGCGACCGACGCAGCCCCGGCGGGCGAGGCAGCCCCTGCGGCCGAGGCCGCTCCCAAGACGCCGCGTCGCAGCCGCGCCAAGAAGGCGGATGCTCCGGCATCCGACGCTCCGGCCACGGATGCAGCCGCACCCACGTCCGACGCACCCGCAGCCGAAGGCGATGCGCCCGCAGCGGCGCCGAAGGGCCGCAAGCGCCCGGCCAAGAAGGCGCCGGCTGCCGCCGAGGCTCCTGCCGAGGCACCCGCCGACGCGAAGAGCGACGCCAAGGCCGAGACGCCCCAGAGCGACGCGAACGCGAGCGACGGCGCGAAGGACGACTCCGCGGGCGATGCGCCGAAGCAGAACGGTTCGGACGCCGACTCCGCCGGCGACAACGGCGAAGAGGGCTCCGGCCGCGGCCGCAGCCGCAGCCGCAGTCGCAATCGCGGCCGCAGCGGCAACGCCCAGAACGGCAACGCCCAGAACGGCAACGCTCAGAGCGGCGGTTCGCAGAACGGCAACGCGCAGGAGCAGCAGCAGGCTCCGGCCGATGACGAGCAGTCCTCCGGCCGCAACCGTCAGCGCAACAAGCGCCGCGGCGCCGCGAACACCACGTCCGACGAGTTCGACACCGAGATCGGCGAGGACGACGTCCTGATCCCGATCGCCGGAATCCTCGACGTCCTCGACAACTACGCCTTCGTGCGCACGTCGGGGTATCTCGCCGGTGCCAGCGACGTCTACGTGTCGCTCGGCCAGGTCAAGAAGTACAACCTGCGCAAGGGCGACGCGGTCGTCGGTGCGATCAAGCAGCCCCGCGAGGGCGAGCAGCAGGGACGCCAGAAGTACAACGCTCTGGTGAAGGTCGACTCGATCAACGGCCTCTCGGTCGAGGACGCGGCCACGCGTGTCGAATTCGGCAAGCTCACGCCGCTGTACCCGCAGGAGCGTCTGCGTCTGGAGACCGCCCCAGAGAAGCTGACCCAGCGCATCATCGATCTGGTCGCCCCGATCGGCAAGGGCCAGCGCGGCCTGATCGTCGCGCCCCCGAAGGCCGGCAAGACGATCGTCCTGCAGCAGATCGCGAACGCGGTCTCGCAGAACAACCCCGAGGTCCACCTCATGGTCGTCCTCGTCGACGAGCGCCCCGAAGAGGTCACCGACATGCAGCGTTCGGTGAAGGGCGAGGTCATCGCCTCGACCTTCGACCGTCCGGCCGAGGACCACACCACGGTCGCCGAGCTCGCGATCGAGCGCGCCAAGCGTCTGGTCGAGCTGGGCCGCGACGTCGTCGTGCTGCTCGACTCGATCACGCGTCTCGGTCGTGCCTACAACATCTCGGCTCCGGCATCCGGCCGTGTGCTCACCGGCGGCGTCGACGCATCCGCGCTGTACCCGCCCAAGCGCTTCTTCGGCGCTGCGCGCAACATCGAGAACGGCGGATCCCTCACGATCCTCGCCACGGCGCTCGTCGAGACCGGATCCAAGATGGACGAGGTCATCTTCGAGGAGTTCAAGGGCACCGGCAACAGCGAGCTGCGCCTGTCGCGTCAGCTGGCGGACAAGCGCATCTTCCCGGCGGTGGACGTCAACGCGTCCAGCACCCGTCGTGAGGAGATGCTGCTGAGCTCCGACGAGGTCCAGATCACCTGGAAGCTACGTCGCGCGCTGGCCGGCCTCGACACCCAGCAGGCGCTCGAGGTCGTCCTCGGCAAGCTCAAGGAGACCCACTCGAACGTGGAGTTCCTCGTCCAGATGCAGAAGTCGATCCCTGCACCTGCCACGGGCTCCAGCCACGGGCACGAGAACAACATCCGCTGAGTCCGTCGAGCTGACCGAAGTGTTCGAGTCCGTCCAGGCACTCATCGACGAGCACCGCCGGGTCCAGGAGGAGCTCTCCGACCCGGCGGTGCACGCCGACGCCGCCCGCGCCAAGCGCGTGAACAGGCGCTACGCAGAGCTCTCGAAGATCGTCGCAGCCCACGAGACGTGGATCGCGGCATCCGAGGATCTGGATGCCGCACGCGAACTGGCACGTGAGGACGACGCCTTCGCGGCCGAGATCCCCGAGCTCGAGGCGGCCGTGGCGCAGACGCAGGAGAAGCTCCGGCGCCTGCTGATCCCGCGCGACCCCGACGACGCCCGTGACGTGATCATGGAGATCAAGGCGGGGGAGGGCGGCGCCGAATCGGCGCTGTTCGCCGCCGACCTGTTGCGCATGTACGTGCAGTACGCGGCATCCAAGGGGTGGAAGACCGAACTCCTGGAACGCAACGAATCCGACCTCGGCGGCTACAAGGACGTCCAGGTCGCGATCAAGGGTTCGTCGACGGACCCCGCGCAGGGCGTCTGGGCGCACCTGAAGTACGAGGGCGGCGTGCACCGCGTGCAGCGCGTGCCGGCGACCGAGTCGCAAGGGCGCATCCACACCTCGACCACCGGAGTCCTCGTGTTCCCCGAGGTCGACGAGCCCGAAGAGATCCAGATCGACCAGAACGATCTGAAGATCGATGTCTTCCGCTCCTCCGGACCCGGCGGGCAGTCGGTCAATACCACCGACTCGGCCGTGCGGATCACGCATCTGCCGACCGGCATCGTCGTGTCCATGCAGAACGAGAAGTCTCAACTGCAGAACCGCGAGGCAGGCATGCGCGTTCTCCGCGCGCGGTTGCTCGCCAGACAGCAGGAGGAGCTGGATGCCGTGGCATCCGACGCCCGCAAGTCGCAGATCCGCACGATGGATCGCTCCGAGCGCATCCGCACCTACAACTTCCCGGAGAACCGCATCGCGGATCACCGCACGGGGTTCAAGGCGTACAACCTCGATCAGGTGATGGACGGCGCCCTGGACCCGCTGATCGAGAGCGCGATCCAGGCCGACGAGGAAGCCCGCCTGGCCGCCGTCGGTCAGGACTCCTGACCGCGCGCGCCGGACCCACAGCGCGCTCTCGGCAACGCTATGCTCGGGGCGTGATCACGCATCTGCTCCGCATCGGCATCTATCTCGCGTCGGCTGCGCTCGGCCTGATCGTCGCCGACCTCATCCTGCAGGACTTCGTCATCGTGTGGGCCGAGTGGTGGGGGTTCCTCCTCTGCATCGTCGTCTTCGCGCTCGTGCAGACCGTCCTGTCGTGGATCGCGGAGAAGATCCTGCACCGGTTCCTGCCGATCCTCGTCGGCGGCGTCGGCATCCTGTCCACGATGATCGCGCTGCTCATCGTCGTGCTGCTGCCCATCGGCGGTCTCCGCCTCGACGGGCTCGCGGGCTGGATCGCCGGTGGCGTGATCGTCTGGCTCGTCACCGCGATCGTCACCGTCGTGCTGTCCAAGATCCTGCTCAAGGACAAGACGAAGCAGCAGAAGTAGTCAGATCGAATACTCGGGCGCGGTCAGCAGAGCTCGCGTGTCCTCGCCGACCGTGCGCGGACGTGCTTTCGCAGGGATGCCGACCAGCACGGAGTCCGGTGGTGCATCCTTCGTGACGACCGCATTCGCCCCGACGAGCGAGCGGGCGCCGACGGTCACAGGGCCGAGGATCTTCGCGCCGGCGCCGACGGCGACGCCGTCTTCGAGCGTGGGATGCCTCTTGCCGGCGTCCCGGGTCCGGCCGCCGAGCGTGACGCTGTGGTAGAGCATCACATCGTCGCCGATCTCCGCGGTCTCGCCGATCACGACGCCCATGCCGTGATCGATGAAGAAGCGCCGGCCGATCGTGGCGGCCGGGTGGATCTCGATGCCCGTCAGCCAGCGGCTGAACTGAGAGCCGAGGCGCGCGGGGAAGCGCAGACCGCGATTCCAGAGCGCATGGTTGACCCGGTGCGCCCAGATGGCGTGCAGACCGGGGTAGAGGATCGCGACCTCGAGACCGCTGCGCGCGGCGGGGTCACGAAGCCGGGCGGACGCGACATCCTCGCGCATCCGCCCGGCCCAGTGCATGCCAGATGTCGGCATCAGTCTTCGCGAAGGTCCTCGAACAGGGCGGTCGAGAGGTAGCGCTCACCGGTGTCGGGGATGATCACGACGATCTTCTTGCCGGCGTTCTCCGGGCGAGCGGCGACCTGCAGCGCGGCCCACGCGGCTGCACCGCTGGAGATGCCGACGAGCAGTCCCTCCTTCGCGGCCAGCGCGCGCGACGTGGAGATCGCATCCTCGAACTCGACGGTGACGACCTCGTCGAACACATCGGTGTCGAGGATCGGCGGGACGAAGTTCGGGCCGATGCCCTGGATCTTGGCCGGGCCGGGTGTGCCCTGCGACAGCAGGGGCGACGCGGTCGGCTCGACGGCGATGACCTGGACACCCGGCTTGCGCTCTTTCAGCACCTGACCGACGCCGGTGATGGTGCCACCGGTGCCGATGCCGGCGACGAAGATGTCGACCTCGCCGTCGGTGTCGCGCCAGATCTCCTCTGCGGTCGTCTCGCGGTGGATCTGTGCGTTCGCGGCGTTCTCGAACTGGTGCGCGAGGATCGCGCCCGGCGTCTCCGCGGCGATGCGGTCGGCCTCGGCGACGGCGCCCTTCATGCCGACGGTCGGGTCGGTGAGCACGAGTTCGGCGCCGAAGGCCTTCAGGAGCACGCGGCGCTCCTTCGACATCGAAGCGGGCATGGTCAGGATGACCTTGTAACCACGGGCGGCGCCGACGAGCGAGAGCGCGATGCCGGTGTTGCCGCTGGTGGCCTCGACGATGGTGCCGCCCGGCTTGAGGGAGCCGTCCTTCTCAGCAGCGTTGATGATCGCGATTCCGAGACGGTCCTTGACGCTGGATCCGGGGTTGAAGTACTCGAGCTTCGCGAGCACCTCGGAGCCGAGCCCCTCGGTCACGTGGTTCAGCTTGACCAGCGGGGTGTTGCCGAACGCCGTGGTGATGTCGGAGTGGATTCCGGGCATGAAGACGCCTTTCCTGAGCGAGTGACTGTCGTCAGCCTAGGGGAGGGCGATCCCTCCGTCGCGTATGTGACGGTCCGTTGCACCCTACGCTGGAGGGATGCCCGTCTCGATCGCCGCGCTCCTGCGTTCCGTCGCCCAGCAGCTCGCGGATGCCGGCGTCCCCGATCCCGTCGTGGATGCCGAGCTTCTCATCGGGCACGTCATCGGGCTCGGACGCGGTTCGGTTCAGGCGGCGGTCATTCGCGGCGACGGACTGGATGACGCGGATGCCGAGGCCGTCGCTCTTCTCGTCGCGCGTCGTGCCGCGCGTGAACCGCTGCAGCACATCACCGGTACCGCGCCGTTCCGGCACCTGGAGCTTCAGGTCGGACCCGGTGTCTTCGTGCCGCGGCCGGAGACCGAGCAGGTCGTCCAGTTCGCGATCGATGCGCTTCTCAACGCTCCGGATGCCGCTCCGATCGGAATCGATCTGGGAACCGGATCGGGGGCGATCGCACTCGCGATGGCGAGCGAGGTGCCGCATGCGCGCATCTTCGCGGCTGAGGTCTCGCCCGAGGCGCACGCCTGGGCAGCGCGCAACACGGCGATCGCCGCCAACCTGACGCTCGTCCACGCCGACCTCGCCGATGCGTTCCCCGAGCTGAACGGCCAGGCATCTGTGGTCATCTCGAACCCGCCGTACGTCCCCGATGACGCCATCCCGCGCGACCCCGAGGTGCGCCTGTTCGACCCGGCGCTGGCCCTGTACGGCGGCCCGGACGGTCTCGACGTCGTCCGGGTGCTGAGCACGCGCGCGCTCGAGCTGCTGCGACCCGGAGGTCTGCTCGTCATCGAGCACGGTGAGCTGCAGGGCGCCGACATCCGCGCGCTGCTGTCCGCCGATGGCTGGCGTGCGGCCGCCACGCATCCGGATCTCACTCATCGAGACCGCGCGACGACGGCCGTCCGGCCGTGAGCGCCGGCAGCCGTCGCTCTTTCTTCCTCCCAGACGCGTCCGCGTAGAATCGATCCGTCATGTCCCCCATCTTCGACTGCCGCGATGAGGAGCAGCTGCTCGCCGGTATGCGCCGTGCTCGCCAGGCCATCGGTCGCGGCGAGCTCATCGTCATCCCCACCGATACCGTCTACGGCGTCGCCGCCGACGCCTTCTCGCCTGCCGCCGTGCAGCGGCTGCTCGACGCGAAGGGACGCGGCCGCAATCAGCCGCCACCCGTGCTCGTCTCGGGGCCGGCCACGCTCAAGGCGCTCGCCGAGAGCGTGCCGGAAGCCGTCGAGCGCCTCGTCGACGCCTTCTGGCCCGGTGGGCTGACCATCGTCCTGCCGGCGCAGCGCTCGCTCACGTGGGACCTCGGCGAGACGCAGGGCACCGTGGCCGTCCGGATGCCGGACAACAGGGTCGCGCTCGAACTGCTGGAGGAGACCGGCCCGCTGGCCGTCTCCAGCGCGAACCTCACCGGCAAGGATGCGGCGATCGCGGCATCCGATGCGCTGGACATGCTCGGCGACAAGGTCGCGGTCTACCTGGACACGGGGCTCAGCCGTGACGGCATCGCCTCGACGATCGTCGATGCGACGTCGCTCGTTGCCCGCGGCGAGGATTCCCCGAAGCCCGTGGTCCGGATCCTGCGCGAGGGAGCCATCACGCGCGAGCAGCTCGAGGACGTCCTCGGAGATCTGCTCGAACCCGCTGAGCAGCCCGGCGACGTCGATCCGGACGTCGCGTCGGATGGCACGGCGTGAAACAGTATCTGTTCACGATCATCCTCACCGCGACCGTCACGTTCGCGCTGTCGTGGGTGGTCTGGCAGCTGAGCCTGAGGTTCAAGCTGTACCCGGGCATCCGCGAACGCGATGTGCACACCACGCCGACACCGCGACTCGGCGGTGTCGCGATCTTCCTCGGCATCGCCACCGCGTTCGGCGTCTCAGCGGCGAATCCGTTCTTCTCCACGCTGTGGATCCCGCCGCAGACGATGTGGTCGGTGCTGTGCGCCGCCCTGCTGATCGCCGTCATCGGCGTGATCGACGACCTGATCGATCTGGACTGGATGATCAAGCTCGGCGCGCAGTTCCTCGCCGCAGGGATCATCACGGTCTGGGGCGGGATGCAGATCCTGTCGCTGCCCTTCGGCGAGATGATCCTCTTCTCCAGCTGGGTGAGCATCGCCGTGACGATGTTCGCGATCGTGATCGTGATGAACGCGGTGAACTTCATCGACGGCCTCGACGGCCTCGTCGCCGGTGTCTGCCTCATCGCCAACAGCGTGTTCTTCGCCTACTCGTACATCGTCTCGCGCGATATCGGCGCTACGACGTACTTCAACCTGTCGACGTTCCTGGCCGCCACCCTCATCGGTGCGTGCATCGGTTTCCTGCCGTGGAACTGGAGCCCGGCGAAGCTGTTCATGGGCGACTCCGGCGCGCTGGTCATGGGCCTGCTGATGGCGACCTCGACCGTGGTGCTCACCGGCCAGTGGCCGGCATCCGCGTTGGATCCCGAGGAGTTCGGCCGCTCCCAGCTGCTCGGTGCGTTCATCCCGATCCTGCTGCCCATCGTCGTCGTGATGCTCCCGCTGCTGGATTTCGGCCTCGCCGTCTTCCGCCGAATGCGCGCCGGGAAGTCGCCGTTCTCGCCCGATCGCAAGCACCTGCACCACCGCATGCTCGATCTCGGCCACCGCGACCGCGACGCCGTGCTGATCTTCTACGCCTGGACCGCGGTGATCTCGCTCGCCCTGCTGCTCATGTACATCGGCACGCGAGAGGACTGGCCGGGACAGTACTGGATCGGTGCGATCTTCGGTGCTATCGGCGTCGCCGCGTGCCTCGTGGTGACGCTCATGCCGTCCCGCCGTGCCGCGCGCGCCGATGCTGCTGCCACCGAGCCGTCGATGTCCGCGTCAGCGCCCACCGAAGCATCCACCCCCGAGAACCTGGAGCCCCGATGAGCCCGAGTCCTGTGTCCAGCACCCCGATCCTGCGTCGGACCCTCGTCTGGTCCGCCATCGCGGCCGGCATCCTGGCCGTTCTGGCAGGGGGGATCGGCTACGCGGTGGCCGGGGGAGAGGGCCTCGTCAGCGGTCTGCTCGGAGTACTGCTCGCCGTCATCTTCCTGGGGATCACGGGCCTGAGCATCCTGATCGCCAACCGCTGGTACGGCGACCCGCTGTACGTGCAGTTCTTCTTCGCGATCGTGCTCGGCGGGTGGCTGCTCAAACTGGGCCTGTTCGTCGTCATCATGATCGTCCTTGCCGGTCAGCCGTGGATCGTTCCGATGGTGTTCTTCCTGTCGATCGTCGCCGGCGTCGCCATGTCGCTGATCATCGATGTGGTCGTGCTCACCCGGATGCGTCTGCCCAACGTCAGCGACATCTCGCTGCCGACCGTCAACCCCGAGGACGAAGAGCCGTCGACCACTGCGGACGGGGCCGGGCCGAACTTGCCCAAGCCCTGATTCTGATAGTGTTGAGGAGTGCCCGCTCGTGTCCCATGAGCGCTTGCGCCACCGCATCACACCGACCATCGTCGCCCCGGTTCTGAACCGGTGCCCCGAAGCTGGAGCCCGCGCTGTCTAATCTTGCTGCGACCCTGATTCCCCGCCTGGCCGCCGATGGCGAGTTCCACGGCCCGTCGATGGACGATTTCTTCCCGGAGATCTTGTTCGAAGTCATCGGCGTGCCGGTGCACCGCATCCACCTGATCCAGTTCATCTCGGTGCTGGCCGTCGTGCTGCTTCTGTGGCTCGGCACGCGACGCATGCGCGTCGTCCCCGGCCGCTTCCAGAGCGTCGTCGAGATGGGCCTGGGCTTCGTCCGCAGCGGCATCGCGCACGACCTGCTCGGCCGCAAGGACGGCGACCGCTTCCTGCCGATCCTCACGACGATGTTCTTCATGATCCTGTTCATGAACATCACGGGCATCATCCCGTTCCTCAACATGCCGGGTACCGCGATCATCGCCGTACCGCTCACGCTGGCGATCATCAGCTACGTGACGTTCATCTACGCAGGCATGAAGAAGAGCCCCCTCGGGTTCTGGAAGAACTCGCTGTTCCCGGCCGGGGTCCCGTGGCCCGTCTACATCATCGTCACGCCGCTGGAGTTCATCTCGACCTTCATCATCCGGCCCGTGACGCTCACGCTCCGACTGATGATGAACCTCGTCGTCGGGCACATGATCCTGGTGCTGTGCTTCTCGGCCACCTGGTTCTTCTTCTTCACTGCCGGCGGCGGATGGTCGCTGCTCGGCATCGGAACCCTCGCCTTCGGCGGCGCGTTCACGATCTTCGAGATCCTGGTCGTCGTCCTGCAGGCCTACGTCTTCACCGTCCTCACCGCGATCTACATCCAGCTCGCGGTGGCAGAAGAGCACTGAGCGGGTCGGCAACTGCCTTCCCACCCAACGAAAGGAAAAACCCGTGGACGCAACTACGGTTCTCGCTGACATCAACGGTCACCTCGCGGCAGTCGGCTACGGCCTCGCAGCGATCGGTCCGGCCATCGGTGTGGGCATCGTCGTCGGCAAGACCATCGAGGGCGTCGCTCGTCAGCCCGAGCTGGCCGGCCGCCTGCAGGTTCTCATGTGGATCGGTATCGCCTTCACCGAGGCGCTTGCATTCGTCGGCATCGCCGTCGGATTCATCCCCTTCCCGTAATCCACACCGACTTCTGAAGGAGACAGGATGCTGAACGCTCTTGTCACAACCCTCGCGGCGGAGGAAGCACCCAATCCGCTGATCCCCGCGTGGTACGACATCATCTGGTCGGCCCTGTGGTTCGTCGTCATCCTCGTCGTCGTCTGGAAGGTCGCCCTTCCGCGCTTCACGAAGATGCTCGATGAGCGCTCCGCAGCCATCGAGGGCAACATCGCGAAGGCGGATGAGGCTCAGAAGCAGGCCGAGGCCGCGCTGGAGGAGTACACCCGCCAGCTCGCCGAAGCACGCACCGAGGCCGGTGAGATCCGTGAGGCCGCCCGCGAGGACGGCAAGAAGATCATCTCCGAGGCCAAGGATGCTGCGACGAGCGAAGCCGCACGCGTGACCGCCGCCGCGCACACGCAGATCGAGGCCGAGCGTCAGACCGCTCTCGTCTCGCTGCGTTCCGAGGTCGGCACGCTCGCTCTCGACCTCGCCGGCGGCGTGGTCGGCGAGACGCTCTCCGACGACGCGCGCGCCACGGCCGTGGTCGACCGCTTCCTTGCTGACCTCGAGGCATCCGAGGCGGCCAAGTAATGGGCAGCGCGACCACTCAGGCTCTGTCGGCGACGACGGCGGCTCTCTCGCAGGCCAAGGGCGTGACCCTCGGTACGGCGGAAGAGCTGTTCGCCGCCGCGCGGCTGGTGGGCGGTTCGTCCCAGCTGAGCGGCGCGCTCGCAGACCCGTCTGCCACGGCCGAATCACGCGAGAAGGTCGTCAGGGCAGTGTTCGCCGAGCTCTCGGCGAGTGCGCAGGACGCTCTCGTCTCGCTCAGCGTGCAGCGCTGGTCGAACGCCTCCGATCTCATCGACGGCATCGAGGAACTCGCCATCCGCGCGGTGGCGATCGCGAAGCCGAAGGATGACATCGAGGGGGAGCTGTTCGGCTTCCTCCGGGTCGTCGCAGGCAACCCCGAGCTCGAGCTCGCGCTGGGCAGCCGCCTGGGCGATGCAGACGCCAAGGGTGCGCTGGTCGAGAAGGTCATCAACGGTGCGACCGGTGCTTCGGCCACGCTGATCATCTCGTCGCTGGTGCGTCAGCCGCGTGAGCGACGGGTGCGTCAGCTGCTCAACCGCGCCATCCGCATCGTCGCCGCACAGCGCGGCCTCATCGTCGCCACCGTGCACACGGCGAAGACGCTGAGCGACGCACAGCGGATCCGCCTGATCGACAGCCTGTCCCGTCGCTACGACGGCCAGATCACCCTCACCGAGATCATCGACCCCCATGTGGTCGGAGGCCTGCGCGTGCAGGTCGCCGATGACGTCATCGACGGCAGCATCTCCGCGCGGCTCGCCGATCTTCGACAGAAGCTCGCGGGCTAAACACGACTTCGCGCGGGGAACCGCGCACCCAGATACAAAGGGAAGACAATGGCAGAACTATCGATCAGCCCCGACGTCATCCGTGACGCGCTGAAGGACTTCGCCGCCGCATACGAGCCGAGCGGCGCTGCGGCGACCGAGGTCGGCACCGTCATCGACGCCGCCGACGGCATCGCGCACGTCGAAGGGCTGCCGGGCGTCATGGCGAACGAGCTCGTCACGTTCGGCGACGGAACCAAGGGCCTGGCCCTGAACCTCGACGAGCACGAGATCGGTGTCGTCGTCCTCGGCGAATTCACCGGCATCGAGGCAGGCCAGGAGGTCACCCGTACGGGTGAGGTCCTCTCGGTCCCCGTCGGCGACGGGTTCCTCGGCCGTGTGGTGGACCCGCTCGGCACTCCGATCGACGGCCTCGGCGCCATCGTCGCCGAGGGGCGCCGCGAGCTCGAGCTGCAGGCTCCGGGCGTCATGCAGCGCAAGAGCGTGCACGAGCCGCTGCAGACCGGCATCAAGGCCATCGACGCGATGATCCCCGTCGGCCGCGGTCAGCGTCAGCTGATCATCGGCGACCGCCAGACCGGTAAGACGGCGATCGCGATCGACACGATCATCAACCAGAAGGCGAACTGGGAGTCCGGCGACGCCAACAAGCAGGTTCGCTGCATCTACGTCGCCATCGGCCAGAAGGGCTCGACGATCGCCTCCGTCAAGGGTGCGCTCGAGGACGCCGGTGCGATGGAGTACACCACCATCGTCGCCGCCCCCGCCTCCGACCCGGCCGGCTTCAAGTACATCGCTCCCTACACGGGTTCCGCGATCGGCCAGCACTGGATGTACGGCGGCAAGCACGTCCTCATCATCTTCGACGACCTGTCGAAGCAGGCCGAGGCCTACCGTGCCGTCTCCCTCCTGCTGCGCCGCCCGCCGGGCCGCGAGGCATACCCGGGTGACGTCTTCTACCTGCACTCGCGTCTGCTCGAGCGCTGCGCGAAGCTGTCCGACGAGCTCGGCGCCGGCTCGATGACGGGTCTCCCGATCATCGAGACCAAGGCGAACGACGTCTCGGCGTACATCCCGACCAACGTGATCTCCATCACCGACGGCCAGATCTTCCTCCAGTCCGACCTGTTCAACGCCAACCAGCGTCCTGCGGTCGACGTGGGAATCTCGGTCTCGCGAGTCGGCGGTGACGCCCAGGTGAAGTCGATCAAGAAGGTCTCGGGCACGTTGAAGCTGGAGCTTGCCCAGTACCGGTCGCTCGAGGCGTTCGCGATGTTCGCATCCGACCTCGACCAGGCATCCCGTCGCCAGCTGTCCCGCGGTGCGCGCCTGACCGAGCTGCTGAAGCAGCCGCAGTACTCGCCGTACCCGGTTGAGGACCAGGTCGTCTCGATCTGGGCCGGCACCAACGGCAAGCTCGACACGATCGAGGTCTCCGACGTGCTCCGCTTCGAGCGCGAGCTGCTCGACCACCTGCGTCGCAACACGAAGGTGCTCGACACTCTGCGCGAGACCAACGTGCTGGACGACGACACCGCCGCCGAGCTCGGCAAGGCGACGGACGCGTTCATCCTGGAGTTCCAGGGCGGCAAGGGACAGGCCATCGGCGCCCCGGGTCACGAGGAGCACGCCGCGGCTGAAGCCTCGGACGTCAACCAGGAGAAGATCGTCAAGGGTCGTCGCGCGTAACGCGCGGGGTACGCACTTATGGGCGCTCAACTCAGGGTCTACAAGCAGAAGATCTCTTCTGCTCAGACGACCAAGAAGATCACGAAGGCGATGGAGCTCATCGCGGCTTCGCGCATTCAGAAGGCGATGGCGCGCGTACGCGCGTCCTCTCCCTTCGCGCGAGCCGTGACCCGAGCTGTCTCCGCCGTCGCGACGTACTCGAATGTCGATCACCCGCTCACCCGTGAGCCAGAGACGGTCCACCGCTCCGCGGTCGTGATCTTCTCGTCGGACCGCGGTCTCGCCGGTGCCTTCAACTCGCAGATCCTGCGAGAGGCGCTGGAACTGGCGGAGCTCATCCGCTCCGAGGGCAGCGAGCCGGTGTTCTACCTGGTCGGCCGCAAGGCCGTCGGCTACTTCCAGTTCCGGCGCATCGCCGCGGCTGCGGAGTGGACGGGCGACACGGACACCCCGCACTTCTCCACTGCAGAGGAGATCTCGGCCACGCTGCTCGAGGCTTTCTCCCGCGGTGGCGTGAACGGGGGAGTGGATGAGATCCACCTCGTCTACAACCGCTTCGTGAGCATGATGACGCAGAGCCCCGAGACGGTGCGTCTGCTTCCGCTCGAGATCACGGAGTCGGACGAGTCGGACGCCGCGGGTGCTGTCTACCCGCTCTACGAGTTCGAACCGGATGCCGAGACCGTGCTCGACGCGATCCTGCCGGTGTACATCCAGAGCCGGGTCTTCAACGCCCTGCTGCAGTCGTCGGCCGCCAAGCAGGCCGCGACGCAGAAGGCGATGAAGTCGGCCAGCGACAACGCCGACAAGCTCATCACCGACTACACCCGCCTGCGCAACAACGCACGCCAGGCGGAGATCACGCAGCAGATCGCAGAGATCGTCGGCGGTGCCGACGCGCTCTCGTCGAGCAAATAAGACCCTCAAGAAAGAGACGAAGATATGACCCCCACCGCCACAGCTGAGGCTGCGACCGCGGTCGTCGGGCGCGTCGCACGCGTCACGGGCCCGGTCGTCGACATCGAGTTCCCGCACGACTCGATCCCCGAGATCTACAACGCGCTCAAGACCACGATCACGATCGGCGACGAGTCGACCGAGATCACGCTCGAGGTCGCACAGCACCTCGGTGACGACCTGATCCGCGCCATCGCCCTGAAGCCGACGGACGGCATCGTCCGCGGCCAGGAAGTGCGCGACACCGGCGAGGCCATCTCGGTCCCCGTCGGCGACATCACCAAGGGCAAGGTCTTCAACGTGATCGGCGAGGTCCTCAACGCCGAGCCGGGCGAGCAGATCGAGATCACCGAGCGCTGGCCGATCCACCGCAAGGCGCCCAACTTCGACCAGCTCGAGTCGAAGACGCAGATGTTCGAGACCGGCATCAAGTCGATCGACCTCCTGACGCCCTACGTGCTGGGTGGAAAGATCGGCCTGTTCGGCGGCGCCGGCGTCGGCAAGACCGTCCTCATCCAGGAGATGATCCAGCGTGTGGCTCAGGACCACGGTGGCGTCTCGGTGTTCGCCGGTGTCGGTGAGCGCACACGTGAGGGCAACGACCTGATCGCCGAGATGGAAGAGGCGGGCGTCTTCGACAAGACCGCACTTGTCTTCGGCCAGATGGACGAGCCGCCGGGAACGCGTCTGCGCGTCGCCCTGTCTGCGCTGACGATGGCGGAGTACTTCCGCGACGTGCAGAAGCAGGACGTGCTGCTGTTCATCGACAACATCTTCCGCTTCACACAGGCCGGTTCCGAGGTCTCCACGCTGCTGGGCCGCATGCCCTCGGCCGTGGGCTACCAGCCGAACCTCGCCGACGAGATGGGTGTGCTCCAGGAGCGCATCACGTCGACGCGCGGTCACTCGATCACCTCGCTGCAGGCGATCTACGTTCCGGCCGATGACTACACCGACCCGGCTCCGGCGACGACCTTCGCGCACCTCGACGCGACGACCGAGCTGAGCCGCGAGATCGCGTCGAAGGGTCTGTACCCGGCCATCGACCCGCTGACCTCGACGTCGCGCATCATGGACCCCCGCTACCTGGGCGAGGACCACTACCGCGTCGCGACCACGGTCAAGCAGATCCTCCAGAAGAACAAGGAGCTGCAGGAGATCATCGCGATCCTCGGTGTCGACGAACTCTCCGAAGAGGACAAGATCGTCGTGTCGCGTGCACGTCGCATCCAGCAGTTCCTCTCGCAGAACACCTACATGGCCAAGAAGTTCACCGGTGTCGAGGGCTCCACGGTCCCGCTCAAGGACACGATCGAGTCGTTCGACGCGATCGCCAAGGGCGAGTTCGACCACGTCGCCGAGCAGGCCTTCTTCAACGTCGGTGGCATCTCCGACGTCGAGGAGCAGTGGGCGAAGATCCAGAAGGAGAACGCCTGATCATGGCCCTGAACGTCAGCCTTGTCTCCGCGGATGCGGAGGTCTGGTCGGGCGAGGCGAGCCTCGTCGTCGCCAAGACCGTCGAGGGGGAGATCGGTATCATGACCGGTCACGAGCCCGTGCTCGCCATCCTCGCGCAGGGCGAGGTGCGCATCACCCGTGAGGACGGGTCCAAGGTGCTCGCCAACGCGCAGGACGGTTTCCTCTCCATGGAGGGCGACACCCTGACGATCGTGGCAGGCAACGCCGCGCTCATCGCCTGATCCGACCGATTCATCTCATCGAGGCGCCCGTCTCCGGTTCTCCGGGGCGGGCGCTTCGATGTTTCCGTTCTGGAAGTCCCATGAAGATCCTGCTCCCGCCATCCGAGACGAAGCGTCCGGGCGGTGACCTGCCCCCGATGCGCATCGGGTCTCTGTCGCTGCCCTCTCTGGATGCTCGACGCGAGGCGGTCGTCGACGCTCTCGTCGGTCTGGCCGCGGACGAGGACGCGGCCAGGCGCGTGCTGAAGCTGAGCGAGCGTCAGGCAGGGGACGTCCTCCACAACCGTGCGCTGCGGACCGCTCCGACCATGCCGGCGGTCGACCGCTATACCGGCGTCCTCTACGACGCGCTGGATGCGCCCCGTCTGGATGCTGCATCCCGCGCGCATCTGCACGATCACGTCCTGATCCATTCGGCACCGTTCGGCCCGATTGCCGCGCTGGATCCGATTCCGATGTACCGTCTGGCTGCGGGGACGTCGCTTCCCGATCTGGCTCCGCTGCGGCGGCACTGGGCGGATGCCGCGACGCAGGCGCTGGCGGAGGAGAACCCGTCGTTCGTGCTCGATCTGCGCAGCGAAGCCTATGTCGCGCTCGGGCCGATCCCGGCATCCGTGCCATCGGCGTACGTCAGGGTGGTCTCGGACGTCGACGGGGCGACCCGCGCGCTCAACCACTTCAACAAGAAGGCCAAGGGCATGTTCGTGCGGGCCTTCGCCGAGGACCGCGTCGCCCCCACGTCCCCGCGCGGCCTGATGGACTGGGCGGCTTCTCGAGGAATCCGGCTCCGGGAGACCGCGGAGCCGGGCATCTGGGAGCTCGTCGCCTCGAGCTGAACGTCCGTGTCATGGTGCGCCGCGCGCTTCGTTGCTTGCCGTGGAGCGGTATGGGAGAGTAGTCGTGCTTCGGCTTCGGATGAAGCCACTCTAGGAAGGACTTCCATGTCGAACGATGCAACCGGATCCACGGATCCGAACAGCGGAGATCAGACCGGAGCCGGCGTCCCGTCGACTCCGCCCGCCGCACCGGAGCCTCCGGTGACGCCTCCCGCTGCACCGCCCGCCGCACCGCAGCCGCCGACCGCACCTCCTACCACGCCGCCTTCCGCACCGCCGGCGGCTCCCCAGCCGCAGGCGCCGTCGCAGGGCCAGCCGGGCGCACCTGGTTATGGCCAGCCGGGACAGCCGGCGCCGGGGTACGCCCAGCCGGATCAGCCGGGGCCGGGCTACCCGCCCGCAGGCCAGCCGCAGTACGGTCAGCAGCCCGGATACGGTGCTGCGCCCGGTTACTACGGCGCCGCCGCGCCGCTTCAGCAGAGCAACATCACGGCCAACCTGTGGCTCTCGGTCTTCTTCAGCTGGGTTCCGGCGCTGATCTTCTTCCTCGTCGAGAAGGACAAGGTCGCGCCGAACTACCAGCGTGCGAATGCCGCCAACCTCAACTACCAGATCATCGTCGTGATCGCCTATGCGGCCGTCGGGCTGCTCACGATCGTGACCTTCGGCATCGCGGCGTTCCTGTACGCGCTGCTGCCGATCGCTCAGCTGATCATCGGCATCATCCACGCGATCAACGTGCCGACCCAGCTGCAGTCGGGCCAGGAGGGCAAGTTCTACCTGGCACCCAACTGGGTGAAGTGACAGCGTCGGGCTGACGCGAAGAAGGGGAGCCCCCGACAGGAATGTCGGGGGCTCCCTTTCTTCATGCGACGGCCGGATCAGCGCTTGTCAGTGTTGTCCGCCGTGCGCTTCGTGTTCTCCGCCACCACGATCAGGGCGACGACCGCCTCGATCCAGAACCTCAGTACGATGACGGCGACGAATGCGCCGATCGGCGCCCCGATGATCGAGACCAGCAGCAGCATGAACCCGCCGCCGGCGTTGAACTGCATCAGTCCGATTCCGCTGGCGATGCCGCCGAAGAAGTAGATGAGGAACGCGAGAGCGATCACCACGAGCCCGACGGCGTAGAAGATGCCGGCCAGCTTGCGGGAGATGAATCGCTGGAATGAGAAGTCGAACAGGGAACGGAAGAACGAACCGGCGCTCAATGGACCCTGGGCGGGTGCGTGCATGGCCGGCCCGTGCGGCCCCGCCGCGCCTGGGCCGCCGGGGCCGGGATATGCGCCGGGTGCTCCGGCGCCCTGGCCTCCTGCACCGGCGCCCGCTGGGCCGCCGTGAACCGGAGGCTGCGCGCCGTGGGCCGGAGGCTGGGCCGCGGGTTGCCGCGGCGCGGCGGCGGGCTGGTGCGCGGGCGGCACCGGCGGTGGGGTCTGGTCACCGGTGGGGTTCGACGGCGTGTTGTCGCTCATACGATCATCCTCCTCGGGGAATGAGGTCTCTGGGGGACCCTTTGGCGCCCACCCTAGCGAACACAGGGGACGTGGCGGTGGACTGTCACGGGTTTCGGCGTATCCCGCATCCGCCGCCGCTGAGACCGGATAGCGTTGACCTATGGCGTGCTCGCACTGTTCCGTGTCCACTACGATGTGTGGGAGTCCTGCGGCCACCCGGATCGCCGTCGGAACACCGGAGGAAGCTCGTGGCTGACAGAACAGCGCAGACGCTCGATGTGAACGATCGCTTCTCGCTGACCTGGGCGGGAGCGACCGATCAAGGTCGTCGGCGCGACACGAATCAGGATGCATTCCTGGCGGAGTATCCGCTGTTCGTCGTCGCAGACGGCATGGGCGGCCACGCCGGTGGAGAGATCGCGAGCAGGAGCACGATCGACCGTCTGAAGTCGGTCGTCGAGAGCGGGACGGTCGACGCGGAGTCGATCGAGAGCGCGCTCGCGCTGGCTGTCAAGGACATCGCCTCGCATCCGGAGACGACTGACGAGGGCACCGGCACGACGTTGACGGGCGTCTTCATCGATGTCGCCGCCGATCCGCCGCGCTGGGTGTCGCTGAACATCGGCGACTCCCGCGTGTATCTGCTGCGCGACGAGCAGCTCGTGCAGATCACGACAGACCATTCGGTCGTCCAGGAGCTCATCGCCTCCGGCCGACTCAGCCCCGAAGAGGCCGAGGGGCATCCCTACAGCAACGTGATCACGCGTGCGGTCGGCGCGAGCGAGCTCTTCGCGCCCGATTATCTCGGCATCGAAGTGCATGACGGCGATCGTTTCGTCATCTGCTCCGATGGACTGACCAAAGAGCTCACGGACTACGGCATCCAGCACTTCCTGCGTCAGCATCCGGATCCCTCGGGCGCGGTCGATGCGATGCTGGATGCCGCGCTCGAGAACGGCGGCCGTGACAACGTCACACTGATCGTGGTGCAGGTCACCGAGCACTCGCCCTCCACAGAATCCTGATCCGTCGGTTCGAGCGCTGATCCTGTGGACAGGGGATTCCGCCGCGGCCCGGTGGTGTTCGCTGGACTGCATGTCGTCCGAACCTCTCTCGCTGCCCGCGGCCGTGCAGCCGCCCCGGCGCCCGCCGATCCCGTTCGTGGCCGCACTGGTCCCGGTGGCCGCTGGCGTCGTGCTGTGGACCGTCACCGGCTCGATCCTGTCGCTGTGCTTCGCGCTGCTCGGCCCGCTGATGATCTTCGGATCGCTGCTAGACGGCATCCGGCAGCGTCGGCGGGAGACGAAGCGGCTGACGGCTGAGGCCGAAGCGGCGTGGGCGCGCGTCGAAGGCGAGCTGGTCGAGAGGCAGAGCCAGGAGAGTGCTCGGTTGTGGCAGAGGCATCCGGATGTCGCGCGCTGTCTGAGCGATGAGCCGCTGCACGAGGATCGACCGGCCGAGGCGGGCACAGGGCTGGTCCTCGGACGCGGCGAGCGTGCGAGCGAGATCCGGGTGACCGGTGGTGACGATGAACGGGGACGAGAACTGCGTCGCAGGGCTGCGGTGCTCGAGGACGCGCCGGTGGTCGTCCCGCTCGGCCGCGGTGTCTGCATCAGGGCTCCCCGTTGCGTCGGCATGGCGATCGCCCGTGCGATGATCGCGCAGTTGTGTCTGCGACACCTGCCATCCCGGCTGGCGCTGACCGGCCCGCTGCCGGAAGGATGGGGCTTCGCGCACGCGCGCTCGGCGTCCCGCGGTGTCTGGACAGTCGGGGTCGCCGTGGACGGGGTCGTCCCCGCGGCGGACACCGTGATCTGGGTGTGCGCCGTCGAGGACCCTGTCCCAGACGGCATCACGACGGTCATCGACTGCGTGGACCCGAGCGAGGCGACGCTGCGTACGGCCGATGGGACGCAGCGGATCGCCGCGGAGTGCTTGTCAGCTGCGCAACTGGCGGCGCTCGCGAAGATCAGCGCTGATCGCGTCGGCGGAGAAGCAGAGCTGCCCAGCCGTGTCCAGTTGGCGGATCTCGCGCCGACCGCCGACGGCGGCGGGCTCTCGGCGGCCGTCGGACGGCGGATCGACCGCGACGTGGTCGTGGACCTGGTCGCGGACGGACCGCACGCGATGGTGACCGGGATGACCGGCGTCGGCAAGAGCGAGCTGCTGGTGACGTGGGTCGCGTCGATCGCGGCAGCGCACGGACCGGAGGACGTGGTGTTCGTGCTGGCGGACTTCAAGGGCGGCACGGCGTTCGATCCGCTGGCCGGGCTGCCGCACGTGACGGCCGTGCTGACCGACCTGGATGAGGAAGGCGCGCGACGAGGAGTCGAGAGTCTTACGGCAGAGCTTCGGCGACGCGAGCGCGTGCTCGCCGACGCCGGCGCGAAGGACATCGCGGATCCGGCCGTCAGGATGCCCCGGCTGGTGATCGTCGTCGACGAGTTCGCGGCACTCCTGCAGGAGCATCCGGATCTCGGCGCCGTCTTCACGGACATCGCGGCGCGGGGGAGAGCCCTCGGCATGCATCTGATCCTCGGGACGCAACGCGCAGCCGGGGTGATCAGGGACGCACTGGCGGCGAACTGTCCGCTGCGGATCAGTCTGCGCGTCTCGGATCCGGCCGACAGCCGCATGGTCATCGGATCGGACGCGGCGGCTGATCTCGAAGGCGGGGCGCTGTCGCGCGGCATCGCTTTCGTACGACGACCCCAGGATGCCGTCGCCGATGCCATGCGCGTGGCACTGACCGGAGGGGACGAGCTGACCGCGATCGGCTCGCGCTGGGTGCACGCCGAACGGCCGCTCGGACCGTGGCTTCCCGTCCTGCCGACTGAGCTCGCGCTCGAGGGGCTCGCTGCGTCCTCTGATGGCGAGGTGCTCATCGGTCTCGCCGACGAGCCGCAGCGCCAGCGTCAGCCGGCCATCACGTTGCGGGTGGGTCGCGAACGCGGACTCGGTGTGATCGGCGGCCCGGCGTCCGGCAAGACCGCGCTGCTGCGCACGCTGCGCGTCCAGGACACCGGTGCCTTCACGATTCCCTCCGATCCAGAGGGCGCCTGGGACGCCTTGGCGCTGCTGGAAAGCGGACAGGCGGGGGCGGGTCTCATCCTCTGCGACGACGTGGATCGACTGCTCGCGGCGTATCCGACCGACTATTCGCTCGCGTTCGCCGATCGCCTCGAGCAGTTCATACGGGCGGCGGAGAACCGATGCATCGTCCTCACGGCCGGTCGAGCGACCGGTGCCGCATCGCGCGTGCTCGAGGCGCTCCCCGAGCGGATGCTGCTGCGACTGCCGACCAGGAGCGAGCACCTCGCGGCGGGCGGTGAGACGGTGTCGTTCCTGCGTGACCGCCCGCCTGGGCGCGGGCGCCTCGACTCGCGTGAGGTTCAGATCGCCTGGGTGCCGCAGGCGGAGGAGGGCGGTGATGCCGGTCGATGGGACGTCGGGGAGCCTTGGCAGCCGCACCGCCGCTTGGTCGGAGTGATCGGCAACGGTTCAGCGCGGCTGCTGGACGGGCTTCGCGCGGCGTTCCCGGACTGGGATGTCGTACCGGCCGGCCCGAGCGCAGGGCCCGAGCCGACCGGTGACGTGCTCACCGCAGTGCCTGTTGCGAGCGGCGGCAGCTTGCGCGGCAGCATCATCGTCGGTGACGGTGAGATGTGGCAGCGCGACTGGACCCGCTGGCAGCGCGTTCGCGCGGAGGGCGAGCTGCTCGTGCTCGCGGAGTGCGCGACGCAGCTGCGCACCATGGTCGGCATGCGCGATCTGCCGCCGTACGCGCGGCTGCATCGAGCGCGAGCGTGGCGCGTGCTCGACGGCAGGCCACCGGCTCGCGTGGTGCTGCCACGCGAGACGCAGACCGGCTGAATCCGGTCCGGTCAGAGCACCTCGCCGACGGGCGTCAGGGGCAGCTCATGGGCGGCGGCGACTCCGGGATTGACGACCGACCCGCCGGCGATGTTCAACCCGGAAGCCAGCGCTGCGTCCTTCGCCATCGCCGTGCGCCATCCGCTCGCCGCGATCGCGCGCGCGTAGGGAAGGGTGGCATTCGTCAGAGCCGAGGTCGACGTGTTCGGGACCGCCCCTGGCATGTTCGCGACGCAGTAGAACACTGTGTCGTGCACCGCGAACGTGGGGTCGTCGTGGGTCGTCGGACGCGTATTCTCGAAGCATCCGCCCTGGTCGACGGCGATGTCCACGAGCACACTGCCCGGTCGCATCCGCTCGACCATCGCGTTCGTGACGAGCTTGGGGGCTCGCGCGCCGGGGATCAGCACGGAGCCGATGACGAGGTCGGAATCGACGACGGCGCGGCCGAGGTCCAGCGGGTTCGACGCGGCCGTCTTCACACGACCGGCGAAGTGATCGTCCAGCATCCGCAGCCGTGGGATGTTGGTGTCGAAGATCGTGACGTCCGCGCCCATGCCGCTCGCGATCACCGCCGCGTTCGCTCCGGCCACGCCGCCGCCGATCACGGTCACGCGGGCCGGTCGCGTGCCGGGGACACCGGACATCAGCAGGCCGAGGCCGCCCTGCGAACGCATCAGGGTATGGGCGCCGACGAGCGGAGCGAGTCGTCCTGCGACCTCGCTCATCGGGGCGAGAAGGGGAAGGCCTCCGCCGGCGAGCTGCACGGTCTCGTATGCGATGGCCGTCATGCCCGACGCGGCGAGTCGGTCGGTCAGCGGTCGGTCGGCGGCGAGGTGCAGGTAGGTGAACAGCGTGAGGTCGTCGCGGAAGTACCCGTACTCGCTCGCGACGGGCTCCTTGACCTTCATCAGGAGTTCGGCGCGCGCCCAGACCTCGGCAGGGTCCTCGACGAGAACGGCCCCGGCATCGCGGTATTCGGCATCCGGCATGGACGATCCGGCACCGGCGCCTGATTGCACGATCACCTCGTGCCCCGACTGCACGAGATCGTGCACGCCGGCCGGTGTCAGGGCGACGCGGTACTCGTTGTTCTTCACCTCGGTGGGGACGCTGATCCTCATCGTGGCTCCTTTCCTCCCCTCCTCATCGAGGGGTTCACCGCCCCGGGTGGGGGCTCAGATGGCGATGCCGGGGCGGATCGCTCCGACATCGCTCCCGCCGCCGGTGATGGCGAGGGGAAGTGCTTCGGCCAGGGCCTGGACGTCCGCGTCCGCGAGAGCGCCGGCGCGGGCGAGCAGCGTCGCCGCGACGATCGTGGACGCGCGGGGGGAGCCGTCGAGCATCTTCAGCGCAACCGTGGCGCCGCTCGGCGCGACCATGACCATCACGCCCTCCGCGCCGCCCTTGGCGAACACGCCGAGCTTCTCGATGGCGATCGTGTCGGGCTTGCCCGGACCCTCGATGGTCCACGGGTTCTCGCGGACCGCGCGCACGAGTGTTCCTGCCACGCGGTGCAGTGCGAACGGCGAACGCTCGGATGCCGAGCCGATGCGATGGATCGCGCGCGCGAGTCCGGTCAGCGTCATGGCGTAGACGGGGGCGCCGCAGCCGTCGATCGCGGTGTGCGCGATCTTCTCGCCGGTCAGACGCTCGACCACCTCGCGGATGTGCGCCTGCAGCGGGTGCGTCGGGTCGAGATATCCCTGTGTCGGCCATCCCGTCGCCACGCACGCGCGCAGCATCGCCGCATGCTTGCCGGAGCAGTTCATCCGGATCCGGCTGGGGGAGCCGTGATCGCGGACGAGGTCGTCGCGCGCGCCGCTGTCGCTGGGCCAGGCGGGCGGGCACGCGAGATCGTCCTCGTTCAGTCCACCCGCCACGAGCATCTCGCGCACGGTCTCGACATGACGGTCCGTACCCACGTGGCTCGCGGTGGACAGCGCCAGCTGCTCGCCCTCGAGCGGCGCGCCGGCCGTGATGCAGGCCACGGCCTGCAACGGCTTGAGGCTGGAGCGGGGGAGGATCAGGGCATCCGCGTTGCCGTGACGAGCGACGACTTCACCGTCCGGCGCGAGGACGACCGCCGCCCCGACGTGGCGGGATTCGATGAAGCCGCTCCGTTCGACGACAGCGAGTTCGACGGCATCCGCAGCAGTGAGAGTCTCCAGCACCTCACAAGCCTAACGCGGGTGCCAGACTGGGGACATGAGCCTGGGCGAACACCACTATGAACTGACCTCGACCTGGACCGGAAACCGTGGCACCGGCACGAGCGGGTACCGCGAGTACGCCCGCGATGTGACGATCCAGGTCGACGGGAAGCCCGAGCTGCTCGCATCGTCCGACAAGCCGTTCCGCGGCGACCCGGCACGCTGGAACCCCGAGGATCTGCTGCTCGCGTCGCTGTCCGAGTGCCATCTGCTGTCCTACCTGCACGCGTGCGTCACGGCAGGCGTGGTCGTCGTGTCCTACCGTGATCGTGCGACAGGGGTGATGCGCGAAGACGGCAAGGGCGGCGGCGCGTTCGCTGAGGTCGTCCTGCACCCCGAGGTGGTGGTGGTGGATGCCTCGATGATCGCCGCTGCCGAGCTGGCGCACACGCAGGCCAACGCCTGGTGCTTCATCGCGAACTCGGTGAACTTCCCGGTGCACCATGAGGCGACGGTGTCCGCGGCATCCGAGGCCTGAGGCCGTCGGAGGGCTGCCGGAGAGCAGGTGGGCGCTCAGCGCCGCTCGTGCGGCAGCGCCTGCTTGATCTTCTCGATCGTGCCCTGTGCCGGAGCTTCGTTGTAGGCATCGGCCAGCTCCTGGCCGGAGAGCGCGTGGATCGCGGCCATGATCTCGTCGGTCGCGAGGCGCCGGGCCTTGCCACTGGTGGCCTGCCCGTGCGCGGACAGATCGATCGGCTCGCCGAACTTCACCGTGATGCGCTCGCGCAGCGACGGCATCTTGGCGCCCTTCGGCATGACGCGATCGGTGCCGATCAGGCCGACCGGCACGACCGGTGCGCCGGTCTGGAGTGCGAGGAACGCGACGCCGGTTCGACCCTTGTACAGCCGGCCATCCGTCGAACGCGTCCCCTCGGGGTACAGCGCGACCGCCAGGCCCTCGTCGAGGAGTCTGCGCTGCTGGTCGAGCGCGTCCAGCGCCGCCTGTCCGGCGCCGCGTCGGACCGGGATCGCGCCGATGGACTCGAAGAAGGTGCGGCTGAGCGCGCCGCTGATGCCGGTGCCCTCGAAGTAACTGGACTTCGCGAGGAAGTGCACCGGCCGAGGTGCGGCGACCGGGATCGCGATCGAGTCGATGAACGACAGATGGTTGCTCGCGAAGATGACCGGACCCGTGCGCGGCACGTTGTCCTTGCCCTCGACGCGAGGGCGGTACACGAGGCGCGCCAGCGGGCTGATGACGGCACGGCCGAGCGCGTACGTGAAGCCTGCATGACGGGGTGTGTCGGACTCTTCCACCGACGTTTCGGGCGCGTCGGAAGGCTCAGAGGTCATTCGTTCAGCCTACGCCCGGGATCATTCCGTTACCGGAATGCAATCGCCGGTGGCGTGGGATCCGCTGTGTCTCCCAGCGCGGGCAAAGGCGGATGCGCCAGGATGGACGACGTCCCCTTCCCTGACTCGAGGTCTTACTGTGCGCACGCGTCCGATCGCCCTCCTTTCCACCGTCGCCGCGGCGACCCTGCTTCTCGCAGGGTGCGGCTCGAGCACACCGGAGGCCACGGAGACCCCGGATGCCTCGGCCGACCTCTGCTCGGTGGCTGCAGCATCCGGTGATGCCTCCGACGGCGTCACGGTCGACGGCACATTCGGCGAGGTGTCGACCGCGACGTTCGAGACAGGGCAGACCGTCGACGAGCTGCAGCGCACCGTCGTCAGCGAGGGCGACGGCGACGAGATCGCGGACGGCGACTACGTCGCGTACGCGTTGAGCGCTTTCGACGCGGCGACCGGTGACCGGCTCGGCGACGCCGGCTACACCGACGGCGAGCTGCTGCCGGCTCAGATCACTGCGGACGCATCGCTCGCTCAGGTCATGGGCTGCGCCACCGTCGGCACCCGCCTCTCGGTCGCGTTCCCGACCAGCGAACAGGCCGCAGCGCAGTTCTACATCATCGATGTGCTCGGCGTCACGCCGACCGCCGCCTGGGGAACCGAGCAGGAGCCGGTCGACGGCATGCCGACCGTGGAGCTCGCCGACGACGGCGAGCCGAGCGTCGAGATCCCGGATGCCGATGCCCCCACCGAGCTGCAGGTCGCCGTGCTCAAGGAGGGCGACGGCATGCCCGTCAGCGCCGGCGACACGACGCTGCTGCAGTACACCGGCGTCAACTGGGACACCGGCGAGGTCTTCGACTCGTCCTGGAAGAACGGCGCACCGATCTCGATCGACGGCAACACCTACGTCGAAGGATTCATCCAGGCGCTCGAGGGCCAGAAGGTCGGCTCGCAGGTGCTCGTGGTCATCCCTCCGGCGCTGGGCTACGGCGAAGCAGGATCCAGCGAGCACGAGCTGGCCGGACAGACTCTGGTGTTCGTGATCGACATCCTCGCCAACCAGACCGCCGCGGTCCAGCAGTAACGGCGCCGCTAGGCTGGCGGCATGCGTCGCGTCATCGTCCTCGGCTCCACCGGCTCCATCGGCACTCAGGCGCTGGATGTGATCCGCGCCAACCCGCGTCGCTTCGAACTGGTCGGGCTCGCGGCCGGCTCGAACACGGAGCTGCTCGCACAGCAGGCGCAGGAGTTCCGTGTCGACGACACCGCGCTCGGCGCGGATGAAGCGCAGGCGCTGGTGCGCGATGTCGAGGCGGACGTCGTCCTCAACGCGATCACCGGGTCGATCGGTCTCGCATCGACGCTCGAGGCGCTGAAGGCCGGCCGCACTCTGGCGCTCGCGAACAAGGAATCGCTGATCGTCGGCGGGCAGCTCGTGCTGGCCGCGGCATCCGATGGCCAGATCGTGCCCGTCGACTCAGAGCACTCGGCGCTGGCGCAGGCGCTGCGCTCGGGTGCGAAGGAGGAAGTGCGCCGTCTGGTCGTCACCGCATCAGGCGGGCCGTTCCGCGGACGTACGCGTGCGGAACTGGCGAACGTCACCCCTGCAGAGGCACTCGCGCACCCGACCTGGAACATGGGCCGAGTGGTCACGACGAACTCGGCCACCCTCGTGAACAAGGGGCTCGAGGTGATCGAGGCTCATCTGCTGTTCGACGTCGACTACGACGACATCGACGTCGTGGTGCACCCGCAGTCGATCGTGCACTCGATGGTCGAGTTCATCGACGGCTCGACCATCGCGCAGGCGTCGCCGCCGGACATGAGGCTCGCGATCTCGCTGGGCCTGGATTGGCCGCACCGCGTCGGCGGCGTGGGGCGTCCCATGGACTGGACCCAGCCGACGCAGTGGACGTTCGAGCCTTTGGACGACGAGGCGTTCCCCGCTGTCGCACTGGCGAAGGCGGTCGGACGTGCGGGGTCGACGTTCCCTGCGGTCTACAACGCAGCCAACGAGCAGGCGGTCGATGCGTTCCACGACGGTCGACTGTCGTTCCTCGGGATCGTCGACACGATCGCCGCCGTCGTCGACGCGCACGAGCCGCCGGACCAGCTCACGGTCGCGTCGCTGAGCGAGGCGGAGCGCTGGGCGCGCGAGCGCGCCGACAGGCTCATCGCGTCCTGACCGCCCTCCGACCGCGAGTCGCATTCTGCGTGGTGACGCTGGGTCAGCCCACGCAGGTCTCACCGCACAAACCACGACTCGCGGGCCGGCGGCCGAGACGGCCGGAGTCAGGGGACGGGCCAGCCGGCATCCTGCAGCGCCGAACGAGCGAGCGAGCGCGCGGAGAACGGCGTACGAACGCCGTCGATCTCCCGGTAGTCCTGGTGTCCAGGACCCGCCCAGAGGATCGCGTCGCCGTCGCCGGCCATGCGCACGGCCGTGCGGATCGCCTCCTCGGGCGCTGCGACCTCCAGGATCTCCGCATCGGATGCCGCACTGCGCGCCCCCTCGAGCAACGCGGCGCGGATCGGAGCCGGCTCCTCGTAGCGCGGGTGGTGATCCGTGACGATGACGACGTCGGCGCCTTCGGCGGCGACGCGTCCCATGACCGGGCGCTTGAGGGTGTCGCGGTTCCCCGAGGCGCCGAACATCATGACCACGCGCCCAGGGGTGACCTTCCGGACGGCGGCGAGCGTCTTCTCGAACGCATCCGGAGTGTGGGAGAAATCGACGTAGACGGCGGGGCCGCGCGCACCGGAGACGAGTTCGGTGCGACCGGGCAGCACGGCGTCGACACGACCGTCCCTGACGAGGGCGGCGGCGATGCGGTCGAACGGATAACCGCCCTCGACGAGCATGGCGATGGCAAGGCCGGCATTGGCCGCCATGTGCGCGCCGATCACCGGGATCGTCGTGGTCACCTCGGCGCCGTCGGGGGCGCGGACCGTGAAGGCGGTGCCGCGCTGATCCTCGTCCACGATGTGCACGATCCAGTCGGCGTCGGCCGCGGCATCCGGATCCGTCGCGAGCTGCGGGGCCCCGACGGTGACGAGCGGGATCTCGGAGCGTCGGACCACCTCCCACCCGGACGGCGTGTCGACGCACACGACACCACGACGGGCGCGATCGGGGCGGAACAGTGCCAGCTTGGCCTCGAGGTACGTCGCCAGATCGCCGTAGTCGTCCAGATGATCGTGGGTGAGGTTGGTGAAGCCCGCCACGTCGAAGACGATGCCGTCCACGCGATGCCGGGAGAGCGCCTGCGCACTCACCTCGACCGCGACCGCTTCGACCTCGCGCTCGCGCATGAGGGCCAGAAGGGCATGCATCTCGGAGGACTCCGGCGTCGTCAGGCGCGAGACGATGCTCTGTCCGGCGATGTGCCGTTCGGCCGTCGAGCTCAGGCCGCTGGCGACGCCGAGCTGGTGCAGGATGCCCTCCAGCACGTGCGAGGTGCTGGTCTTGCCGTTCGTGCCTGTGACGGCGAAGAGCTGGGGCATGTCGTGGTCGGTGCCGTACAGCCAGGCGCTGATGTCGCCGAGCGCGGCACGGGGGTCCTCGGCGATGAGCACGGGAAGCCTGCTCGCGGCTGCCCGTTCGGCTCCGATGCCGTCTGTCAGGATCGCCACTGCGCCCTGGTCGGCCGCGGTCTGCGCGAACTCGGCTCCGTGCCGGCGCGCACCATGGATGCCGACGAACACCTCCCCGGCACGCAGGTCGGCCGTGGCCAGCGTGATCCCGCGCGCGAACACGCCTTCGACGTCGCCGCGCACCTCCAGACCGAACCGCTCGGCGAGTTCCGCCAGCGACCTGCGCGGCGGGTTCTCGGGGCGGAGGACGGGAGGCAGGGGAGCGGAAGCGGGTTCGGTGACCATGTCCTGTCCAGTTTCTCACGGGCCGTGCGGACGCCGTCGAGCGGTGGGGACGCCGCGGGGCGTCCCCACCCGTTCGTCAGGCCGAGCGGCGTCGGTACGCGAGGATCGACACCACCAGGGCGGCGACGCCTGCGACGAGGCCTCCGGCTCCGAGGGTGATCGCCAGCGGGTCGGCAGCTGCGG
The DNA here is from genome assembly GCF_057748015.1 of Microbacterium sp. STRO-1N. The sequence continues at coordinate 2,368,683 of NZ_CM173234.1, read as the reverse complement.
ATGCGTCGGATGCTGCGGCATCGGATGCCGTCAACTCACCGTGCCCGGCATCCGAAGCGTGTCCGGCATCCGATTCCTCCGCGGCAGCTGTCAGGCTCACCACCGGGGCCGGGGCATCGAGATCATGCGGATTCTGGCCCTCCTCGGCGATCTCGGTCCACTCGTTCACGCCGGTCTCGCAGACCTGCTCGACGGGGAAGGCGAGCGATTCGGGGGCGTCCTCGCCGGGACGCACCTGCATGCTCACGGCTCCCCGCAGGTCGCTCGGGACCGGCGTGGCTGCAGTGTAGGTGACGACGTCGACGAGGCCGTCGTCACCGCGCTCGACCACGATGTCCCACCCTGCCTCTACCGTGGGGGACACCGAGGCGAGGCCTTCGGGCATCGTGATCCGCAGCCCCGTGGTGGGCGAGTGCTCGCAGCCGTGCGTGAACGAGAAGGTCAGCACGGTCGCCTCGTCGGCGGTGAGCGTGTCGGGGCTCACCCCGACGTGCGCGGAGGCGACGGCGGGCGCTGCGACCGCGAGGCCGGTACCGAGGATGACGGCGATGGTGCTGCGGCGAAAGGTGGAACGGGACATGAGTGATTCTCCTGAGTCTGGTCGGCGGTCACCGCGTCGCGCGGTGCCGAGAAGCCCGCCAATGTCTCGGCGGGCGCGCACGTCGGGGCGAGCATCCGGGAGGACGCGACGCGGGACGTGCGGATCAGACCGAAGGCGGACCTCGACGACGGACGACGGATGACAGCGGAGTCAGCGACGTCGTCACGCTGATGCTCGCCGGCATGAGCCGGAGTCGTCGACCCACCGGCAGCACGGGCAGTACGGGGAGCAGGCGGGCGCGAGCCCATCCGGCGATGCCCCGCAGCATCCGCTCGCCGTGCCACAGCAGCAGCGTCGTCGCACACGCCGCGACGACATGCGAGATCAGCATCGGAGCGTCGGGGGCCGCAGCTGAGACCACGGGACCCAGCGTCGTGACGTGGTGCGCGTGAGCGGCCACCGGAGCCGCCGCATCCGCGAGGCTGCCGGCGAGCACCTGGAAGAGCACGTGGAAGACGAACTGCGAAACGAGAACCGTCAGCGCGGTGCGCGTCGCCGAGGGGCGTCGCCCGATCAGCATCGCGGCGAGAGGGACGAGCAGGATCGACAGCGCGACGACGAGGAGCGGATGCGGCGGCATGCCGCCTGCGACCGTATGCGAGACGGCCGCGAGCGTCGTCGCCGTCGAGGTCGCCGCAGCCGCGCGCTGGAGTCGCAGCTGCCGAAGGGTCACGGGTGAAGTCTATGTCCGGACTCAGCGGATTCCTCGCGACAGACCAGTACGGTGATGAGGTGGAAATCCTGCTGTACGTGGTCGGCATCCTCTTCATGCTCGTCGGCCTCGGCCTCTCGATCGGGTTGCACGAGGTCGGCCACCTCGTCCCCGCGAAGCTGTTCGGCGTGCGCGTCGGACAGTACATGATCGGGTTCGGTCCGCGGCTGTGGTCGAAGAGGATCGGCGAGACCGAGTACGGCTTCAAGGTGCTGCCGCTGGGCGGGTTCATCTCGATGTCGGGCATGTATCCGGCATCCACCGGCGACAAGCCGGCCGGCGGGATGTTCCGCACGCTGATCCAGGACGCGCGCTCCGCCAACGACGAGACGATCGCCGAAGGCGCCGAGGACCGGGTCTTCTACAAGCTGCCCGTCTACAAGCGCATCATCGTGATGCTCGGCGGGCCGGTGATGAATCTGCTGCTCGCGATCGTGATCTTCACGGTCCTGGTCTCCGGGATCGGAGTGCAGCAGGGGACCACGACGATCGCCTCGGTGTCGGAGTGCGTGCTGCCGGCCGGTACCACGCAGACGGAGTGCACCCCGGAGGATCCGGCGACTCCTGCCGCCGAAGCGGGCGTCCAGCCCGGCGACGTCATCCTCTCGATCGACGGCACCGACGTGGCGACGTTCGCCGAGGCGACCGAGATCGTGCAGGCATCGCCCGGTGAGACGCTCGATGTCGTCGTCGACCGAGATGGCGAGACGGTCCCGCTGGAGATCACCCCCATCCAGGTCGAGCGCACGCTGACGGATGCCTCGGGGCAGCCGCTGCTCGACGAGAACGGCGAGCAGATCGTCGCCGAAGTCGGCTACGTCGGCATGGGTTCGCAGATGGGCTTCGTGCAGCAGCCGCTCACGGCGGGCTTCGAGATGACCATGGATGCCGCTGGCCGCGTGACCCAGATGATCGCGACCCTGCCGGTGCGGCTGTGGGACATCGCCGTTTCGACTTTCACCGGCGGCGAGCGGGATCCGAACGGTCCACTCAGCGTCGTCGGCGTCGGTCGTCTCGCAGGCGAAGTCGCTGCCACGGATGCGCCGGTGCTGAACAGGTTCGCGGTGCTGCTGAACCTGCTGGGCGCGCTGAATGTCGCGCTGTTCGTGTTCAACATGATTCCACTGCTGCCGCTGGACGGCGGTCATATCGCCGTCGCGCTCTGGGACGGCATCCGCCGTGCCTGGGCCAAGCTGTTCCGTCGGCCTCCGCCCGCGCCGGTGGATGCGACGCGCCTGGTGCCGTTGACCGTCGTCGTGGCCACGCTGCTGATCGCGATGGGCGCACTGCTGCTGATCGCCGACGTGTTCAACCCCGTCGATCTGCTGGGCGGCTGATCCTCTCGGACGGTTACGCCAGGGCGTGCGCGACCAGGCGCTCCAGAGTGCGGATGCCGTCGCGCGACAGGATCGACTCCAAGTGCCCCTGCACACTGGCGACATGCGGCGCTCGCAGCGCATAGACGTCGCCGGTTGCGGCATCCGCCGACACCTCGACGGCGCCGATGCGCGTCGTGCCTGGTGCGACACGCGCGGTGAAGGTGTTGTAGAAGCCGATCGACGCGTCCTCGCCGAAGACCGGCACGACCTTCTGCAGGCCCTGATGGGGGCTGTCCAGCGGAGCGAGGTCGATCCCGAAGGTGTCCGCGAGGATCTGGTGGCTCAGGCAGACCGCCAGCAGCGGACGCAGCTGCTCACGTCGACGCGCGACGAGATCCCGCATGCGCGCGATTCGCGCGTTCGAACCGTCGCGCGGGTCGCCGGGGCCGGGGCCTGCGACGACGAGGTCGGCGGCATCGGCATCCGCATCGGTGGCCTCGCCCCACGCCGCGATGCGGACGTCGAGTCCGAGATGGCGCAGTTGATGCGCCAGCATCGTGGTGAAGCGGTCCTCGGCATCCACGACGAGCGCGGAGCGACCGGCGAAGGGACCTGCAGCGTCGTCGCCCTGCGGGTTCAGCCAGAACTCGGCCAGGCGCGAGTTGCGCGCGTTCAGCAGGGCGCTCACTTCGGCATCCGCGGCGAGATCGACGGGTTCGGCCGGAGCGTCCGCATCCACGACTTCGTCGCGGTCGATGGCGCCGATGGCGCCGAGAACGCCGGCGGCCTTGCCGTGGGTCTCGCTGACCTCTCCGTGCGGGTCGGAGTGGCGCACCAGGGTGGCGCCGACCGGAACGCGCAGGGCGCCGTCCTCGGCGTAGACCGTGCGGATGAGGATCGGGGCATCGAGGTCGTGACCGCCGTGCGCATTCGGAGTGAACAGCGCGGCGACACCGGAGTAGTACCCGCGTGGCTTCGTCTCGTGGCGACGGATCACGGTGCACGCGTTCTGCATCGGCGAGCCGGTCACCGTCGGGGCGAACATGGTCTCGCGGAGGATGTCTCGGGGATCGAGCCGGCTCGACCCGCGCAGCATGTACTCGGTGTGAGTGAGGCGCGACATCTGCTTGAGGTGCGGGCCGGTGATGCGCCCGCCGTCCGAGCAGACGGCGCTCATCATCTTGAGCTCCTCGTCGACGACCATGAAGAGCTCCTCGGTCTCCTTGGTGGAGGAGAGGAACTCGACGAGCGACTCCTTGGTCGCCCCGCCGGCCGGATGCCGGAACGTGCCGGAGATCGGATTCATCGTCACGATGCCGTCCTGCGCCACGACGTGCGCCTCCGGGCTCGCGCCGACGAGGATCTGACCTGGCGTGACGACCACGAACGTCCAGTAGGCGCCGCGCTCGTGCTCGAGCAGGGCGCGGAACCAGGTGAGCGCCGCCGTGCGATCGTCGCCGTCGAAGCGTGCGGTGTAATCGCGGCGGATGACGAAGTTCGCTCCCTCGCCCCGGCCGATCTCGTCGGCGATGACGCGTTCGACCACGGCCGCGTAGTCGTCGTCGGAGATGTCGAACCCGGCGTCGTGCAGGGCGACCGCATCGCGGGGGAGCGATGCGACCACCTCGTCGAACGGCAGATCGTCATGACGGTCCACGATGATGCAGCGCAGCGGGGTGGCGTCGTCCTGCGCCTCGAAACCGCGCTCGCGGACCTGGCGGTACGGGACGAGGGCGAACACTTCCTGTGCGACCCCATCGGCCGTGAGCGGGATGTCGGCCAGCAGCTCGACGTCGACGACGTCGCCGGTGAGCAGCTCGACGCTGTCGGAACCCTCTCGTGCGATGAGCACGAACGAGGCGCTCTGGTCGGGCAGCTGAATCATCGGGGTCTCCTGAGGATCGGGCATCCGGCGCGACTCAACGAAAAGACCGCCCCGGGGGCGGTCTGGATTCGTGGGAACGCGAACACACCGCCTAGGAGGCGGGCCACCAGGTGAGGTTCGCGAGCATGGGCCGAAACTATCACACTGCGTGTATCCAGCCTGGCCACGTTTCGGCCGCGTAATCTGGAGGTGTGCCTGCAGTCAATCTTGGGATGCCCCGCGTCCCCGAAGTCCTGAGCCCGCGCCGCAAATCCCGCCAGATCAAGGTGGGAAAGGTGCTGGTCGGCGGCGACGCCCCCGTCAGCGTGCAGTCGATGACGACGACGAAGACGACCGACATCAACGGGACGCTGCAGCAGATCGCAGAACTCACGGCCTCCGGGTGCGAGATCGTGCGCGTCGCCGTGCCGTCGCAGGACGATGCCGACGTGCTCCACATCATCGCGAAGAAGAGCCAGATCCCGGTCATCGCCGACATCCACTTCCAGCCGAAGTACGTCTTCCAGGCGATCGACGCCGGCTGCGCCGCCGTTCGTGTGAACCCGGGCAACATCCGCAAGTTCGACGATCAGGTCGGTGCGATCGCGAGGGCCGCGAAGGATGCCGGTGTGTCGCTGCGCATCGGCGTGAATGCGGGGTCGCTCGATCCTCGTCTGCTGCAGAAGTACGGCAAGGCCACGCCGGAGGCGCTCGCCGAGAGCGCGCGCTGGGAGGCGTCCCTTTTCGAGGAGCACGACTTCCACGACTTCAAGATCTCGGTCAAGCACAACGACCCGGTGATCATGGTTCAGGCCTACCGACAGCTCGCGCAGATGGGGGACTGGCCGCTGCACCTCGGCGTCACCGAGGCTGGTCCGGCGTTCCAGGGCACCATCAAGAGCGCCACGGCCTTCGGCATCCTGCTGGGCGAGGGGATCGGCGACACGATCCGGGTCTCGCTGTCCGCGCCCCCGGCCGAAGAGGTCAAGGTGGGCCACCAGATCCTGCAGTCGCTGAACCTCCGAGAGCGCAAGCTCGAGATCGTCTCGTGCCCGTCCTGCGGACGCGCCCAGGTCGACGTCTACACGCTCGCCGAGGACGTCACGGAGGGGCTCAAGGACATGACCGTGCCGCTGCGTGTTGCCGTCATGGGCTGCGTCGTGAACGGGCCGGGCGAGGCGCGCGAGGCGGATCTCGGTGTCGCCTCCGGCAACGGCAAGGGCCAGATCTTCGTGAAGGGCGAGGTCATCAAGACCGTGCCCGAGGCCGACATCGTCGCCACCCTGATCGAGGAGGCGAACCGCATCGCCGCCGAGATGGGGCCGGATGCGCCGCTCGGCACCGCGCAGGTGACGACCGTCTGATGACCGTGATCACGGTGTCCGGGCTCGGCGAGAGCCACAACAGGGCCGAGCGCGCCACCCTGACGGCCGAGGTCGCGATCGCGCACGCCGATCGGGCGATGTCGATCCGCCAGGGCACGACGGTGCATGCGCAGCTCGCCGAGGAGGCTGCTCGTCTGCGTGCGTCCGGTGCCGCCACGTGGCATTCGGTGGATGTGCTCAGTACGAGTGCGCGGGTCTGGACGGACAAGGACGGTGTGAAGCATCGCGACCACGTCACGCGCGGTATGGTGCGCGTGAAGATGTCGAGGCTGGCCGAGGTGGCCGACGTCGTGGCGGTGCTGAGCACGCTCGGCGCCGCGGTCTCGACGTCGTGGGCGCTGACGGAGGTCACGCGGGAGGCCGTGACCCGGCACCTGCGCACGGTCGCCGTCAAGGATGCGCGCGCGAAAGCCGACGATTTCGCCGCCGCTCTCGGACAGACGGTGCAGCGCGTGGTCGCGATCCGCGAGGACGACGGCTATGCGCCGCAGGGTGCGCGTGGTTCCGGCGGCGCTCCGGAGCTCACCATTCCCGAGATCACCGTGCGCGTTGCCGTGAAGGGCGATTTCGAGACCGAATGATGTTCATGAAGGAGGACGAGGATGTCTGAACTGACTGTTCCGGCGCCGGTGCAGGCGATGGTCGACGCGATCAACGCCGCGGACACGGACGCATTCGTGGCGGCGTTCACGGAGGACGGCTTCATCGATGACTGGGGCCGGGTGATGCGGGGCCGCGACGGCGTGCATCGCTGGGCGGGCAGTGACGCGATCGGTGCCGGTGCCCGGATGACCCTGCTGACCGCGGAGACCGAGGGCGATACGACGAGCGTGAGGTTCGCCTGGTCGAGTCGCGTGTTCAACGGCGAGTCGAACGGCATCTTCGTCGTCGACGGCGACCGTCTCGCCAGTTTCACGATTCCCCCGAACCACTGATGGCGGCGCAGGACACCTCCGTCTCGTTCGCATCGGGCGAGACCACGGGAGAGAGCATCGTCCGCACCGTGCGTTCGCACCAGGACGGCGCGATCGTCGTCACCGATGCGACGCCGTTCCACCCGATCGATCACACCTGGCCTGATCAGCCGGGTGATGCCGGGACCATCGCGTCCGGCGACGAGTCAGCCGATGTCGTCGAAGCCGTGATGATCGCTGAGAGCGAGGACGGCGCGTTGTTCGTGGGCGCTGAGATCCCGGTCAAGCGCGGTGTCGAGGGATGGGCGTGGCAGGTCGGTCACCGGCTGTCGGCACCGGATGCGCCCGACTGGCTGAGACCGGGCGTCGAGGTCTCGTTGAGCGCGGATGCCGAGCTGCGGGCGGCGCTCAGCCGGGGTCATACGTCGTGCCATCTCGCCTCGCTCGCCCTGGATCTCGCCGTCGCAGATCTGTGGCGCAAGGAACCGGGAACCGACGCGCTCGGCAACCCCGATTTCGAGGGTCGGGCGAACCAGACGAGCCGGATCCACGAGGATGGCGCGGTCGACGAGTATCGACTCGGCAAGAGCCTGCGTCGTGCCGGTTTCGATACGGCGGAGTTCGCCGCGTCGCTGTCCGAGCGCGAGCAGCGGATCAACGCGCAACTGGCCGCGTGGGTCGCGACGAGCGCCCCCAGCCGCATCGTGACGGACGGCCCGACGATCGTCGACATGCGGCGATGGGAGTGCGAACTTCCCGAGGGCACCGCGTCGATCCCGTGCGGCGGGACGCACGTGCACGCGCTCTCGGAATTCGCCGCGATCTCGGTGGCACTGGACCTCTCGGATCCGCAGCTGCTCGTGATGACGACGGTGGCGACGCTCGCGAACTAGCCGTGTCGCGTCGCTTCGCCGAGCTTCGCGCCGAGGCCAGCGGCCAGGACATGGGCTTGCGAGAGCCGGATCCAGCGGCACGTCCAGGTGCGTCGCATCCCGCCGGTGGACGGATCGTTCTCGCCTGCCGACCAGATCGACTCGATGTCGGCGTCGTCGACGGCCATCACGAAGAAGTGCCTGCGGGCGACCTCGTCGCGCGTCGGGGCGAGGTCGTAGTCGGCGACGCCCAGCGGACGCACGACACGGCCGCGCAGGCCGGTCTCTTCGTGCAGCTCACGGACGGCGGCCTCGACGGCGGACTCGCCGTCGCAGATGCTCCCGGCAGGCACCTGCACGCCGGTGACGTCCATGGGTTCGTCGTCATGCGTGAACACCAGCAGGTGCTCGTCGGCGATCACGTAGCAGACGGCCTTTTCGACGACGGCGCTGTGAGTTGTCGGCACGGGATCGAGCTTAGGTCGCGTCGGCATCCGATGCCGCGTCACAGCATCGCCGATCCGGTCATTACGATGGCGCCATGCCCCTAGCCCTCTTCGACCTGGACGGGACGCTCATCGACCAGGCGCGCGCAGCGGCGCTCTGGGCGGGCGAGTTCGGCGAGCAGCGCGCGTTGACGCCCGAGCAGATCACGTGGGTCGCAGATGCACTGTCCGAGCGGCGTTCCAAAGAACTCGTCTTCCATGGCGTCGTCGACCGGCTCGGTCTGGACGACGACCCGCTCCGTATCTGGAATGACTATCGACGTCGGATGCCGGAACTCGTGACATGCCCGGGCGAGGTGATGGCCGCGTTGTCGGCGCTGCGCGCCGCGGGATGGACGATCGGTATCGTCACGAACGGGGAGATCGACAATCAGGAGGGCAAGATCCTCCGAACGGGCCTTTCCGCAGCGGTGGACGGGTGGGTGACCTCGGCCGAAGCCGGTGTCCGCAAACCGGACCCGGCGATCTTCGCGCTCGCGGCGCAGCGGCTGGGAGTGCCGCTGCGCGGCTGGATGATCGGAGACGGACTCGAATCCGACATCGCCGGCGGAGCAGCCGCCGGGCTGAGGACGGCATGGATCACCGATGCGGATTCCGACGACGCGGCACCCCTCGCGACGTTCGCCGCGGCCTCGGTCCCCGACGCGGTGGCGCAGATCCTCGTCACTGCCGACGCCGTGCTTGACTGACGAGCATCCCGACAAGGAGCAACGTGTGACCGCATTCACCGGCCTCATCGCCTTCCCCCTGACTCCTCTGGTCGACGACAGGGTCGACGAGGCGGCCTTCGCTGTGCTGATCCGACGTCTGGCGGATGCCGGTGTCGACTCGATCACGGCGCTCGGCTCGACGGGCTCTTACGCCTATCTGGGGATCGAGGAGCGCGCGCTGGTGGCACGCCTTGCGGTCGAACACGCTGGATCGACGCCGGTTCACGTCGGCGTGGGCGCTCTTCGCACTTCGCATGTGCTGCGAAACGTCGAGTACGCGACGCGGGCGGGGGCCGCGGGCGTCCTGCTCTCACCTACGAGCTACCAGCCGCTCACCGACCATGAGGTGTTCGAGCTGTTCCGCACGGTCACCGAGAGCACCGACCTGCCGGTGATCCTGTACGACAATCCGCGCACGACGAACTTCACCTTCACCACCGACCTGTACGCACGCGTCGCCGAGCTTCCGGGTATCGCCTCGATCAAGATCCCCGGCGTGCCAGAAGACGCAACCGCTGCCCGCCGCCGTGTCGCAGAGATCCGCGCCGCCGTACCGGACAGGGTGACGATCGGCGTGTCGGTCGACGCGCTCGGCGCGGGCGGGCTGATCGCGGGCTGCGACGCGTGGTACTCGGCGATCGGCGGCACACTTCCGGAGACCGCACTTCGGATCACGCGCGCTGCCCTGTCGGGTCGACTGGAGGATGCCGCCGCGGATTCAGAGCGCCTGCAACCGCTCTGGGCGCTGTTCGCCGAGTTCGGCGGCAGCGTGCGCGTCATCGCGGCCATCGCCGAGCATCTCGGCCTCGTGCAGGAGGGGTCGTTGCCGTTTCCCGTGCAGGGCATCCTCGAATCTCATCGGCACCGTGTCATCGCCGTGTTCGAGAAGTTGCGTGCGACCGGTGCTGTGCTGGAGTGATCCTTCACGCGATTGCAAGCCTGCGCACTGACCGACTGAACGAATGAGGCGGTGGCGTCGTGGTGACCACGACAGTGTGCTTGTATGACTCGATGCGCCTGAACGTGATCGACTCCGGCAGCGGCGATCGCACCGTCCTGCTCCTGCATGGCATGTCCGGTTCGGCCGAGAGCTGGTGGCGTGTCTCGGAGGAGCTCGCCGAGCGCGGTCGCCGGGTGCTCGCTGTCGACCTGCCCGGTCACGGGCTCTCGCCGCGTGATCCGACCTCGACGGTGTGGTCCGCTGCAGAGGCTCTCATCGAGACCGTTGCGGCTCTCGCGGACGAGCGCCCGCTCGTCGCGATGGGGCACTCGTACGGCGGCACCGTTCTGGCCGCGGCCGCGGATCGCCTCCCGCTCGACACCGCGGTGTACGTCGACACAGCATGCGCCTTCACCGGGGGAGTCGACCGCGACGAGCTCATCGCGCAGTACACGAGCGACCGACGCTCTCGTCAGGACGCTTCCTGGCTTCGAGAGACGCGACCCTTCTACAGCGAGAGGGATGCTGTCGTCGAAGCGCGCGCGGCCGATCGCTTCGACCCGGTGACCGCTGCGTCGATCTCCTCCGTCGCCGATGTCGAAGACATCCCGGCTCCCGGGTCGATCCTGGTGCGCGCCGACCCGAGCCGATTCGTCGCCGACGAGGATGCCGAGCGACTCGCCGCCTGCGGCGTTGACGTCCGCACCATTCCTGGAGCCGCGCATACCGTCTGGTTCAGCCACTTCGACGAGTTCGTCACGGTTCTGCCGGAGGTCTTCGGTACTGATTCACCCGTGGGAGCATGAAGGATGCCCTCCCATTCGTCCGCCCAGGACCGCACCTCCGAGCCTTGTCCGGTCACGGATGACGTCCGGTTGAGCGCTGCGCAGCGGGCGCTGCTGGAGGAATGGATTCCCGGCGCCGTGATCCTCGCGGATCACAGCTGGGGCCAGATCGAGTCGCACGTGCTCGAGGTCGAACACGACGACGAGCGACTGGTGGTCAAGGCGGGGGGACTGACGAACCATCACATCGGACGCGAACTCGATGCGCACGACGGCTGGACGGACATCTGGTCGCAGGCGGGCCTCGCGACACGCATCCGACATGCTGATCGGCGCGATCGGATCTTCGTCGCGGATTGGATGCCGGGACACCTGATCGACAGGACGCCCGCGGCGGTCGACCCGAGCGTGCATCGCTGTGCGGGCGAACTGCTGCGTTCGTTTCACGACCAGGCGTCGCGCGTCGGAGATGAACGACTGGTCGAACGGGTGCGGCGCGCGCTCGGTTCAGAGCACCGGATCGACCCGGAAACTGTGGCGCGGGTGGAGTCGTTGCTCGAAGGTCTCGCACCCTGTGCCGTCGACATGGTGCCCACCCACGGCGACTGGCAGCCGCGGAACTGGCTGATGGACGACGGCGAGGTCAAGGCGATCGACTTCGGCCGGTTCGCCTTCCGCAGCCGGGCATCCGATTTCGTTCGGTTGGATGCCCAGCAATGGAGGCTCGCTCCCGATTGTGAGAGCGCGTTCCTCGAGGGCTACGGTTGTGACCCGCGCCGTGAGTCCGGGGACCATTGGCTCGCGCTGCGCATCGTCGAGGCTGTGGGCACCGCGGCATGGGCGTATCAGGTCGGCGACGAAGAGTTCGAGGCGCAGGGGCATCGGATGATCGCGACCCTCCTCGGCGAGGACTGAGCGATGCAACCCATCTCCCACGAACCGATCGGCTATTCGTGTCCGTTCTGCCGACTGCAGGACGGACAGTTCAATGACCGGAATCAGCCCACAGATGTCGTCGCGGTCACCGAGCGGGCATACGCACGCATCGCGCCGAAATGGTGGCCGGGCAATCCCGGTGCTGCGCTGGTGATACCTCGGGTCCACGTCGAGAACCTCTACGACCTCGCACCGGCGGATGCCATCGACCTGTGGTCGTTGACGCAGACCATCGCACGAAGCATCCGGGAGACGTACGGCTGCGAGGGCGTCTCGATCAGACAGCACAACGAGCCGGCCGGCGGGCAGGACGTCTGGCATCTGCACATCCACGTCTTCCCTCGCTTCCACGACGATCGGCTGTATCAGCGGCACGACGAAGCGACGTGGGTGCCGAGCGAGGAACGAGTTCCGTACGCGCGTCGTCTTCGCGACGCTCTGCGATCGCCGTACGACTTCCGCCCCTGAGCGTCAGCAGCTCACAGGGCGAACTCCAGCTCGCCCTTCGCGATATCGGCCCGCACGACCTGCAGCGACACGACGTCCCCCGCTGCGGCTCCCGCCGGCACGGGAGCGGATGCCGTCACCGCCGGATCCGCGATCTGAATCGTGCCCCGGCCACCATCGCGCAGCTCGATCACGTTCGCCTCGATCCGTGAACCGACGAATGGCGTCATCAGCGCCGCCTCGACGCAGTTGATCGTCGCGGAGTTCAACTTCGACGCCCGCTGCGACGACGCCTGCATGAGTCCTGGGAGCTCAGGCAACGAGTCGCGCGCCCACGCCGGAACCTCCTCGCCCGAAGCGATGGCGAGACAGATGGCGAGCGACCAGCGATCCACGAGCCGGCGCAGGGGAGCGGTTGCGTGAGCGTAGGGTGCGGCGATGGCCGCCTGCTCGGCATCCGCGGGCACCGATCCGTCGAAGGTCGCGTAGCCCGCCCCGCGGAACAGCATCGCGGCCGCTTCGAGCACGGGCAGCGTGAGCGGATCCTGACGGTCGAGTCCGCGCAGATACTCGCCGTACTCGCCCGTCTTCCACGGCCGGCCGAGCGCCTCGGTCTGCCGCCGGAACGCCGCGAAGGATTTCTCGTCCGGCTGCGGCATGGTCCGCAGGACGCCCACCTTCGCGTCGAGCATGAGAGACGCCGCCGCCATGCCGGTCATGAGCGACAGCTGGGCGTTCCACTCCTCGACGGGCAGTGGACGGCGACGCACGATCTCGTACGTCCCGTCGTCCGCGCGGACGACCTCTTCGTCCGGCAGATTGAGGCTCGCTCCGCCGCGTGCCCTCTCCTGCGCGATGCGGAGTTCGCCGATCTCGCGCAGCAGAGTCGCGGGTGAGTCCTCTCCGGCATCCAGAGTCCGCTGCAGGGACGCGTACTCGAGCTGCTCGCGCGAGCGGATCAGCGCTCGCTCCAGCCGGAAATCGGAGAAAGCGCCGTCTGCGGCCAGCGCGAATGTCCACACCAGCGCTGGTCGCTCGACGCCCGGCAGCAACGACGCGCGATCCTCGCTCAGGACGCGCGGATGCAGCGGGATCGAGCCGTCGGCCGCATACAGCGTCTGACCGCGTTCGCGGGCCGCGGCATCCAGCGCTCCGCCGGCGGTCACGAACGACGGGACGTCGGCGATCGCGTACCGCACTTCGAATCCGTTGCCTGTGCGGGCGAGATGGAAGGCCTGATCCAGGTCCTTCGACCCTGGCGGGTCCAGCGTCGCGAAGGCCACGTCCCGCAGATCGAGCTCAGGTGCCGCAGGGGAGACGGCGGATGCTTCGGCCTGCGCCTCTTCGGAGAACTCGACCGGCGCGTCCAGCGACGCGCGCAGCGCCGCAAGGGCCTCGGCCAGTTCGCTCTGAGCGGCGGATGGGGCGACATGGGCGCGACGCTGAGGCATGCATCGAGCCTAACCAGAGCCACCGACCCTGAGGGGGATTAGCGTGTTGATCATGACCCTTGCCGAGAAAGCTCAGACCCTCATCGATCTGCACCGCGCACCCGAGATCCTCCGGGTGGTGAACGTCTGGGACGTCGTGTCCGCCCAGACCGTCGCCGCGCTCCCCGAGACCACGGCCGTCGCCACTGCAGGGCACTCGATCGCCGCGACCCTCGGCTACGCCGATGGCACCATTCCGCGCGAACTCATGCTCGACATGGTGTCGCGCATCACAGCGGCCGTCGATCTGCCGGTTTCCGCCGACCTGGACGACGGCTACGGCGACACGGGGGAGACCACCCGCCTCGCGATCGCCGCCGGCGCGGTCGGCGCCAACATCGAGGACCGCCTCAAGCCGCTCGACGAGTCGGTCGCGAACGTCGCGGCGGTCGTCGCCGCCGGTGAGGCAGAGGGCGTGCCGTTCGTCCTCAACGCCCGCACCGATGCGTTCGTCCGCGGGGGCGATCGTCCGGTGCAGGAGAGCGTCGCCGACGCGATCGCGCGCGGCCGTGCCTACCTCGACGCCGGTGCGACGACGGTGTTCGTCCCCGGCATCCTGGATGCCGACATCACACGGCAGCTCGTCGACGGAATCGGGGAGAACCGGGTCAGTGTCATCGGTCTGCCCGGAGCGCTCACCGCCGCCGAGTACGAGGCGCTCGGCATCGCCCGCATCTCGTACGGCCCGATGACCCAGCGCGTCGCGCTGACGGCGCTGCAGGACCTGGCTTCGAGCCTCTACGCCGACGGCGTCATCCCGACCGGCACGCGCGCGCTGAACTGACCGGATCGGACGAGTGGCCGCGCGCCCTAGACTTGTCGCGTGGTCACTCGTCTCTCGAACTTCTTCCTCCGCACGCTCCGTGAAGACCCCTCCGACGCCGAAGTCACCAGCCACCGGCTGCTGGTACGCGCCGGGTACATCCGGCGTGCCGCGCCGGGTATCTTCACCTGGCTGCCACTGGGGCTGAAGGTCAAGGCGAAGATCGAAGCCATCGTCCGCGAGGAGATGGCGGCATCCGGTGCGCACGAAGTGCATTTCCCTGCACTGCTGCCGCGTGATCCATATGAGGCCTCCGGCCGCTGGGAGTCCTACGGCGATAACATCTTCCGGCTGCAGGACCGCAAGGGCAGCGACTATCTGCTCGCCCCGACGCACGAGGAGATGTTCACACTTCTCGTGAAGGATCTGTACTCCTCGTACAAGGACCTGCCTCTGACGATCTACCAGATCCAGGACAAGTACCGCGACGAGGCACGTCCCCGTGCCGGCCTCCTGCGCGGCCGCGAATTCACGATGAAGGACGCGTACTCGTTCGACGCGTCGGATGCCGGGCTCGAGGTCAGCTACCAGAAGCAGCGGGATGCCTATGAGCGCATCTTCCAGCGACTCGGCCTCGAGTACGTCATCGTCAACGCCGACAACGGTTTGATGGGGGGCGCACGGAGCGAAGAGTTCCTGCACCCGACGCCCGTCGGCGAGGACACCTTCGTCCGTTCGCGCGGCGGTTACGCCGCGAACGTCGAGGCATTCACGACGGCCATTCCCGAACCTCTGCCGTTCAATGGAATCGGCGCGGCCACGGTCTTCGATTCCCCGAACACACCGACCATCGAGACGCTTGTCGCGCACTCCAACGCCGTGCTGGAGGGCGAGTACACCGCAGCGGACACGCTGAAGAACGTCGTCCTCGCGCTCACGCATGCTGATGGCTCGCGCGAACTCGTCGTCGTCGGAATCCCCGGCGACCGCGAGGTCGACGAGAAGCGGGCCGAGGTGGCGTTCGCTCCGGCCGAGGTGTCGACGGCCACCCCGGACGACTTCGAGAACCATCCGCTGCTCGTCCGCGGCTACATCGGCCCCTGGTCGCCCACCGGTGCCGTGCTGGGTGAGGAGTCCGCCACCGGCATCCGCTACCTCGTCGACCCCCGTGTCAGCGAAGGCACTCGGTGGATCACGGGCGCGAACATCGACGAAAAGCACGCCTACGATGTCGTCGCCGGGCGCGACTTCTTCGCCGACGGCATCGTCGAGATCGCGAACGTCCGCGCCGGCGACCCCGCGCCGGACGGTTCGGGTCCCGTCGAGCTCGCACGCGGCATGGAGATCGGTCACATCTTCCAGCTCGGCCGCTTCTTCGCTGAGACGCTGGGGCTCAAGGTCCTGGACGAGAACGGCAAGCTCGTCACCGTCACGATGGGCTCGTACGGCATCGGCGTCACCCGCATCCTCGCGATCATCGCCGAGCTGAACAACGACGACAAGGGTCTGATCTGGCCGGCATCCGTCGCGCCGTTCGACGTGCATGTCGTCGCCGCCGGACGCGACCAGGTCGCGTTCGACGTCGCCGAGCAGGTCGCCGCGCGACTGGAGGACGCCCGTCTCGACGTGCTCTACGACGATCGTCCGAAGGTGTCGCCCGGCGTGAAGTTCGGCGACGCCGAGCTCGTCGGCATCCCGCGCGTGCTCGTCGTCGGCCGCGGTGCGGCCGAGGGCCAGGTCGAGCTCTGGGACCGCCGCACGGGTGAGCGCGACGCGCTGTCGGTGGACGAGGCGATCGCCCGCCTCACCGCCTGAGGCGCGTCACGGCGCGATCCGCACGAGCGTGCGATCAGGCGCGGTCGTCGCGTGCGGCGAGCAGTGCGCGCAACTCGACGACCGCTGCCTCGGTCTGAGCGAGCAGCTCCTGCACGCGCGCCGTTCCGTCATCCAGCGCCCGCAGCTCGGCCTTGGTGCTCGCGGCATCCGCGCCGGCCTGGACTGCCCCCGAAGTCGCGCCGCCGGCGACCCCCACCGCGGCGTCCGCTGCCTCGGGATCGGGAGCGGGGGAGTCGTGCGCCGCGGCATCCGATGGCCCGAGGAACAGGTTCGCCAGGTATCCGGTGAACGTGCCGAAGATGCCGACGCCGACGATGATGATGAGCACGCCGAGCAGACGACCTGCATCCGTGACCGGATACTGATCGCCGTAGCCGACCGTCGAGATCGTGACGATCGTGTACCAGAGCGCGTCGGAGGCGGACGTGATGTTCGCCCCTTCGGCGTACTCCTCGATCGCCAGCACCGACAGGCTGCCGAACTGCAGCACGAGGATGCCGAGCAGCAGCAGCGTCATCAGGGTGCTGTTGGCGCGGTCCTGGACCAGGGTCACCCAGATCTGCTTCGGTCCGAGGTCGCGCATCAACCGGAAGACGCGCAGCAGCCGGAAGATCCGGAGCACCTTGAGCTGAGGGAGCGGCAGGCTGGCAAGCAGGTCCGCCCAGCCGAAGCCGCGGAAGAAATACCGCCACCGCGCTTCGCTCGTCACCATCCGATAGATGAAGTCGATCAGGAAGATCACGCTGAACAAACTGTTCATGACGGTGAGCACGACCTGCATCGCGGTGTCGCCGTCCAGGGCGTACACGAGGACGAGGTTCACGATCGACAACAGCGACAGGATGCCGATGAAGATCTCGTACGCCGGGTTCTTCAACTCTGTGCGCGCCCTGCGCCTGGCCCGGATCCTGTCGATGACCTCACCCATGGCGCGCTCCTTCCGTCGACACGGCCTACGCGCCGCAGTCGGCATCCATTGTGGAGCACGACGCCCGCCCGCGCCCGCCGACTCACCCCTGAGGGTGACCGGCCACGACGTGCGAGAGTAGAGCCATGGATGATCTCCGAAGCCGCATCGAGTCGTTGCTGGACGAGGCTGGTGTCACCGGCAATCGCACACTGATCACTCGCATCCTGCTCGCCGGGGTCCAACTCGGGCAGGACCGCACGGATCGTCTGGACCTGAAGATCGCCTCGTCCGCGCTCAGCGAGATGCGCGACGCGTTCCGATTGTTCGAACCGTACTCCGACGTGCCCAAGGTGACGGTGTTCGGTTCGGCGCGCACACGGCAGGACGATCCGCTGTACCTGACCGCTCGGGATGTCGCGGCGGAGCTGGCCGAACGCGGCTGGATGGTCGTGACCGGCGCCGGCCCTGGCATCATGCAGGCCGCGGCCGAAGGGGCGGGGCAGAAGATGGCGCTCGGCGTCTCCATCCGGCTCCCGTTCGAGGAGAAGCCGAACGCGGTCGTCGCCGAGGACGCGCACTCGGTGGAGATGAAGTACTTCTTCACGCGCAAGCTCATGCTCGTGAAGGAATCCAGCGGGTTCATCTGCCTGCCCGGTGGTTTCGGGACCATGGACGAGATGTTCGAACTGCTGACGCTGCAGCAGACCGGGAAGGCCGAGCCGACGCCGATCGTGCTCCTGGATGCCCCGGGTGGCACGTTCTGGCGTGGTCTCGAGCGTTTCGTCGTCGAGCACCTGATCCCGGCGGGGGTGATATCGCCGCATGATTTCGATCGCGTGCTCGTCACGGATTCGGCGGAGCAGGCCGTCACCAGGATCACGGGATTCTGGCGCAACTACGACTCGCTGCGCTGGGTGGACGACCTGCTGGTGCTGCGGCTGAAGCACCAGCCGACGGATGCCGAGATCGAGGCCCTCAACATCGAGTTCGCGCCGTTCGTGGCCTCGGGGCGGATCGAGCGCACCGACGCTCTGCCCGTCGAGGTGAACGATCGCGATCGCGTCGAACTCCCGCGGGTGGCGCTGCGACTGCGCCAGCGTGAGGTCGGTGGCCTGTACCGACTCATCGATGCGCTCAATGCGCTTCCTTCGGCGGACTGAGTAAACACAGGGTTCAGCGGTCGTTCACTCGGCGGTCATCCGGGGCGAGCAACGTGGCTCGGGCAACAGCACCCGACGACGAAGGACCGATGATGAGCCTCACTGACATTCCCCGCCGCACTCTGCCCATGGCACCGCACGTGAGCGGGAAGCGCTCCGCGGTGACGTGCGAACTCAAGTGCGCGAACGCCTGCCTCGGGCCGGAGTGCAACACGTCCTCGAACGAGCACTTCCGCTCGATCGCGTCGACGGTGTTCTCGCGCCGTGCCGTTCTCGGACTCGGCGCGGCCGCAGCCGTCGCCGTGGTCGTCGGCGTCGGACGCGGTGCGCCCACGTCAACGCCTCAGGCCGCCGGGGTGGCGGGATCCGGTGCGTCCTTCGGCCGCCCGGCACGCGGCAGCCTCGCCTTCGACGCCATCGCACCCGTCCCCGCCGACGTCGATGCGTTCACGGTGCCGACCGGATACACCTGGGACCCGCTGATCCGCTGGGGCGACCCGCTGTTCTCGCGGACTCCCGCGTTCGATCTCAACGCGCAGACGCCCGAGGCGCAGGCCGAGCAGTTCGGCTACAACTGCGACTACCTCGACATCATCGCCGATCGCAGCGGCAAGACCGGTGTCCTCGTCAACAACCACGAGTACGTCAACCCGGGCATCATGTTCCCCTCGACCACGGACGCCGCCGAGCTCCAGCGCCGCGGCGAGATCTACAAGGCCGCGCAGGGCCTCTCGATCGTCGACATCCGTCGCCGTCGTACCGGCCAGCCGTGGAGTTACGTCGTCGACGGCAAGCGCAATCGCCGCATCACGGTCGAGACGGTCTTCGAGCTGACCGGGCCCGCCGCGGGCAGCGACCTCGTCAAGACCGCCGCCGACCCTGAGGGCCGCTGGGTCCACGGCACGCTCGGCAACTGCGCCGGTGGCACGACGCCGTGGGGCACCGTCCTCTCCGGCGAGGAGAACTTCAACGGGTACTTCGCCTGGGCGGCGGACACCCCGCAGCAGAAGCGCTACAGCGGATCGAGCACCACGTCGACGTCGACCGGATGGGAGGCGTACGATCCGCGGTTCGACGCGCATAACCCGGACTACGTCAACGAGCCGAACCGCTTCGGCTACATCGTCGAGATCGACCCCCAGGACCCGACGTCGACGCCGATGAAGCACACCGCCATGGGCCGGTTCAAGCACGAGGGCGCCAACGTCCGCGTCGCCGAGGACGGCCGCGTCGTCGCCTACATGGGCGATGACGAGCGCAACGACTACCTGTACAAATTCGTCTCGAAGGACCGCGTTTCCGGTTCGCGCAAGAAGAACCTCCGCCTGCTCAGCGAAGGCGACCTGTACGTCGCGAAGTTCTCGGGCGACTCGCCGGTCACGGAGATCACCGGCACCGGAGCGCTGCCGGCTGACGGCGCGTTCGACGGCAGCGGCCAGTGGATCCCGCTGACGCAGGGCGGGAAGAGCGTCGTCCCCGGCTTCAGCACCGAGGAGGTCCTCGTGTACACCCGGCTGGCCGCAGACGCCGTCGGCGCCACGAAGATGGACCGCCCCGAGGACGTCGAGCCGAGCCCTGCCACAGGCAAGGTGTACGTCGCGCTGACGAACAACTCGAACCGCAAGACGGTCGACGAAGCCAACCCCATCACCGGCAACCGCTACGGTCACGTGCTCGAGCTCACCGAGACGGCAGGGCAGAGCGGGACGACGTTCGGATGGAGCGTCCTGCTGCTGTGCGGCGACCCGACCACGTTCGGCAACGCGTACTTCGCCGGCTTCCCGAAGGACAAGGTCTCGCCGATCTCCTGCCCGGACAACCTCGCGTTCGACTCGCAGGGCGAACTGTGGATCTCCACCGACGGCCAGCCGGGCACGATCGGCTACGGCGACGGGCTGTTCAAGGTGCCGCTGAACGGTGCAGAGCGCGGGCACGTCCAGCAGTTCCTGTCCGTGCCCCGCGATGCCGAGACCTGTGGTCCCGTCATCCATGACAAGGACGGTCTCGTCTTCGTGGCCGTGCAGCACCCGGGCGAGGACGGCACGTTCGAGTCGCCGCGGTCGCTGTTCCCCGACTACGGATCGTCGGCTCCGGGTGACGTCGCGACGGCTCCCCGCCCGTCCGTCGTCCAGGTCCACCGCGTCTGATACGCGCTCCGCGACGCCCTCCGTCCCGTTCGCGGGGCCGGAGGGCGTCGCCGCGTTCGCTTCGACTCGGTCGAAGGGCCTCGCGTCCGGTATCCTGGTCCGATGCCCGCGGGATGCCGCGGATAAGAGCTGAATAGGGAGACGCCCATGGATATCGAACTCGGACTGCTGCGCGGGCTCGAGAAGGAGAAGGCGATTCCGTTCGACGAACTCGTCTCGATCATCGAACAGGCCATCCTCACCGCCTACGGCAAGCACGTCTCCGAAGACGGGGTCGTCCCCGCCGGTGTGCGCGTGGACCTCGACCGCAAGACCGGGCACGTCGCCGTGATGCAGCCGGTGCTCGACGAGTCCGGCGCCGTGATCGGTGAAGAGGATGCGACACCGGATGACTTCGGACGCATCGCCGCCTTCGCCGCCAAGCAGGTCATCAGCCAGCGGCTGCGTGACATCGCCGATGACGCCGTCCTCGGCGAGTTCAAGGGCAAGGAAGGCGACATCGTCGCCGGCGTGATCCAGCAGGGGCCGAATCCCCGCATGATCCACGTCGATCTCGGCTCCATCGAGGCGATCCTGCCGCCCGAGGAGCAGGTCCCCGGCGAGGAGTATGCGCACGGGACGCGGCTGCGGGTCTATGTCACGAGCGTCGCCAAGGGACTGAAGGGTCCGCAGATCACGGTATCCCGTACGCACCCCGGTCTCGTCCGCAAGCTGTTCGCGCTCGAGGTTCCGGAGATCGCGGCCGGGCTCGTGGAGATCGTCTCGCTCGCGCGCGAAGCCGGCCACCGCACGAAGATCGCGGTGACGGCGAACGACCCGGCGATCAACGCCAAGGGCGCCTGCATCGGCGAGCTCGGTCGCCGCGTGCGCGCGGTCACGGAGGAGCTGTCGGGGGAGAAGATCGACATCGTCGACTACAACCCGGACCTCGCCACCTTCGTCGCACAGGCGCTGTCTCCGGCGAAGGTCACGAGCGCTTTCGTGCTCGATGCCAACACGAAGGCCGTCCGTGCGCTCGTGCCGGATTACCAGCTCTCGCTGGCGATCGGCAAGGAGGGGCAGAACGCCCGTCTGGCCGCGAAGCTCACCGGCGCCAAGATCGACATCCAGCCGGACAGCATCCTCGACGAATGATGCCGCGAGCGACGGCCGGTCGACGTCGCTCGGGCATCGGCCCTGAGGTGTAAGATGGAACCTGTACGAACGTGTGTCGGCTGCCGCGCACGTGCCTCCCGGTCAGACCTCCTCAGGGTGGTCGCCCAGGACGGCGCCCTCATGATCGACGAGCGCGCGGTGCTTCCCGGACGAGGTGCGTGGGTGCATCCGGATCCTGAGTGCCTGGACAAGGCGCTGCGGCGCCGGGCCTTCGCACGAGCACTCCGTGTCACAGCTCCGCTGGACACGCAGACCATCGAGAAACGGCTGAACGGCTATGGAAACAAAGTGAACGGCTCGAAATGAGACCCGTCCGCGACTAGTGGTCTGCCCTGCCTGGGTAGACCGACCCAGACAGGAGAATTGTGGCTGCCAAACCACGTGTGCACGAGATCGCCGCCGAACTCGGCGTCGACAGCAAGGTCGCACTTGCCAAGCTCAAGGAGCTCGGCGAGTTCGTGAAGAGCCCGTCATCGACCATCGAACCGCCGGTGGCGCGCAAGCTGCGCGCGGCGATCGAGGCCGACGGGGCTGCGAAGCCCGCGGCCAAGACGGAGCCTGCGAAGCCGAAGGCTGCGCCCGCCCCCAAGCCAGGCGCTGCTGCGCCGACCCCCGGTCCGAAGCCGGGTCCGAAGCCGGCCCCAGAGGCTCCGGCTCCCGCAGAAGCTGCGGCACCCGCACCGGCACCTGCCCCCGAGGCGCCGTCCGCAGCTGAGCCTGCGGATGCGCCCGCCCCGGCGGCATCCAAGTCGGCCGACAAGGCCGCACCCAAGCCGGGCGCTCCGCGTCCGGGCAACAACCCGTTCTCCTCGGCACAGGGCATGGGCCAGCGCCCCGCAGGACCGCGTCCGGGCAACAACCCGTTCGCCTCCGCGCAGGGCATGGGCCAGCGTCCGACCCCGGGTAACATCCCGCGGCCGCAGGCTCCGCGTCCCGGCGCCCCGCGTCCCGGCGCTCCGCGTCCTGGTTCCCCCCGTCCCGGCGCTCCGCGCGGCGGTCAGGGCGGTCGCCCGGGTGGCGCTCCGTTCCAGCAGCGTCCAGGCGGCCCCGGTCGTCCAGGCGGTGCAGGTGGCGGCGCAGGCGCCGGAGGCTTCCAGCGTCCGGCCGGCGGTTTCGCCGGTCGCCCAGGCGGCGGCGGTGGTCGCGGTCGCGGCCCCGGCGGCGGTACGGCCGGTGCCTTCGGAAAGGGAGGCGGCAAGAGCAAGCAGCGCAAGTCGCGGCGGGCGAAGCGGCAGGAATTCGAGATGCGGTCGGCGCCGGTCGTCGGCGGCGTCAACGTCTCGAAGGGCAACGGCGAGATCATCCGTCTGCGCCGTGGCGCATCGATCGCGGACTTCGCGGACAAGCTCGAGGCACTGCGCGGATACACCGTGCAGCCCGGAACGCTCGTCACGATCCTCTTCAACCTGGGTGAGATGGCCACGGCCACCGAATCCCTGGACGAGGCGACCTTCGAGGTCCTCGGTGAAGAGCTCGGCTACAAGATCCAGATGGTCTCGCCCGAGGACGAGGACAAGGAGCTCCTCGAGGGCTTCGGTCTCGACCTCGAGCAGGAGCTGGCGGAAGAGGACGAGTCGGATCTCGAGATCCGTCCTCCGGTGGTCACCGTCATGGGTCACGTCGACCACGGTAAGACCCGTCTTCTCGACGCGATCCGACAGACCAACGTCATCGATGGTGAGGCCGGCGGCATCACCCAGCACATCGGTGCCTACCAGGTCTGGACCGAGCACGAGGAGATCGAGCGCGCGATCACCTTCATCGACACCCCGGGTCACGAGGCGTTCACCGCCATGCGTGCTCGTGGTGCGCAGGTGACCGACCTCGCGATCCTGGTGGTCGCGGCCGACGACGGCATCATGCCGCAGACGGTCGAAGCGCTGAACCACGCTCAGGCGGCGAACGTCCCCATCGTGGTCGCGGTGAACAAGGTCGACAAGCCGGAGGCCAACCCGGCCAAGGTTCGCCAGCAGCTCACCGAGTACGGCCTGGTCGCCGAGGAGTACGGCGGAGACGTCATGTTCGTCGATGTCTCGGCTCGTGCCGGCACCGGCATCCAGGAGCTTCTGGATGCTGTCCTGCTGACGGCCGACGCGGGTCTGGACCTCACGGCCAACCCGAACAAGGCTGCTCGCGGTGTCGCCATCGAGGCGAAGCTCGACAAGGGCCGCGGCTCGGTCGCGACCGTGCTCATCCAGTCCGGAACGCTCCGGATCGGTGACGCGATCGTCGCAGGAACGGCGTACGGCCGCGTCCGTGCGATGGCGGACGAGAACGGCGATGCCGTCCTCGAGGCCTACCCGTCGCGCCCCGTTCAGGTGCAGGGTCTGAACTCCGTGCCCCGAGCCGGTGACGTCTTCATCGTCACCGAAGAGGACCGCATGGCACGTCAGATCGCCGAGAAGCGCGAAGCCGTCGAGCGCAACGCCCAGCTGGCCAAGGCCCGCAAGCGCATCTCGCTCGAGGACTTCACCCGTGCGCTCGAAGAGGGCAAGGTCGAGTCGCTCAACCTCATCATCAAGGGTGACGTCTCCGGTGCCGTCGAGGCGCTGGAGGAGTCGCTTCTCAAGATCGAGGTCGACGACTCGGTGCAGCTGCGCATCATCCACCGCGGTGTGGGTGCGATCACCGAGTCCGACGTGAACCTGGCGACGATCGACAACGCGATCATCGTGGGCTTCAATGTCCGCCCTGACACGAAGGCGCGCGAGCGCGCTTCCCGTGAAGGCGTGGACATCCGCTTCTACTCCGTCATCTACAACGCGATCGACGAGATCGAGAGCTCGCTCAAGGGCATGCTCAAGCCGGAGTACGAAGAGGTCCAGTCGGGTGTGGCGGAGATCCGCGAGGTGTTCCGCTCCTCGAAGGTCGGCAACATCGCCGGTGTCATCGTCCGCTCCGGCACGATCACGCGCAACGCCAAGGCGCGCGTCATCCGAGACGGCGTCGTCATCGCCGATGGCCTCGCCATCGAGTCGCTGCGTCGCTTCAAGGACGACGTCACCGAGGTCCGCACCGATTTCGAAGCCGGTATCGGCCTCGGCAAGTACAACGACATCCAGATCGGCGACGAGATCGAGACCATCGAACTCGTCGAGAAGCCTCGCGGCTGATCGAGTCTGATCGTCGGGCGGGGATGCACAGCGCATCCCCGCCCGACGAGTCTCAACGAGGGAGAAGGAAATGGCTGGAGAACGACAGGCTCGTCTCGCGGATCGCATCCGCGTCATCCTGGCCGAGCGGCTCGACAAGGGGCTGCGCGACCCGCGCCTCGGATACGTCACGATCACCGACGTGCGCGTCACGGGAGATCTTCAGCACGCCAGCGTCTTCTACACGGTGCTCGGCACCGAAGAGGAGCGCGTTTCCAGCGCCGCTGCACTCGCGTCGGCCACCGGGATGCTCCGCTCGGAGGTGGGGCGCCAACTGAACATCCGCCTGGTGCCGACGCTCGAGTTCATCCTGGATGCCCTTCCGGAGAACGCCGATCACATCTCGGCGCTGCTGCGTGAGGCGCAAGAGCGGGATGCCGAGGTCGCCAAGCTGGCAGCCACGTCGAAGCACGCCGGTGACGCGGATCCGTATCGCGGCGAGGACGAGGAAGACTGACTTCCTGACCGGCCGCGCCGCCTTCCGCACGGATTCTGCGGTCGTTTG
This sequence comes from Microbacterium sp. STRO-1N, assembly GCF_057748015.1. The sequence continues at coordinate 2,343,574 of NZ_CM173234.1, read as the reverse complement.
TTAGCCTGTCGTCGATCGGGAGCGCTCCCAGCGCTCTCGAGAGAGCAGGGTCATGGGCGACACGGGTGCACGCCACGCCTCTGACACCCGACCCGTCAGCGCACCCGATGCGCGCGCCGTGATCGACGGCGTGGGCGATCTGCTCGCCGAGGGCATCGTCATCGCTCCGCATGTGCTCGCACGCGTCCACGCCAGGATCGGCACCTCTCGCGACCTGGTCCGCGAGGTCGTCGCGGCGTTGTCGGAGAGCCAGAGACAAGGACTGCGCGCTCTCCCCGTTCCGCTGCCGGTGGCGTCGTCGGCGTTCGGCACCGAGGGGCCGCTGGGACTGACGGCGACCGCGCGGGATGCTCTGGTCGTCCTCGCGCTGGGAACCACGGACAGGCTCGATGTGCTGCTTTCCGCCACCGGTCTCTCCGCCGACGACCTGTCGACAGGCGATCTGGGCGAGAAACTGGACGTGAACGCCGGTCACGTGACGATGCGAGATCCAGCGCTCGCGGAATGGATCGAAGGATGCGCTTCGTCGGCCGAGAGCGCGTCGGCGCATCGTCGCCTCGGCGAGTTCCATGCGCACGAGGGCGATGCCGTGCGAGCCGCTTGGCACGCGGCACGCGGTGCGACGGCGAAGACACCGGAGGTCGCCGACCTCCTGCTGCCCGCAGCGCGCAGGCTCGCCGAGGATGGCCAGTCGCTGGCGGCGTTCCACGTGGCCGTCGAGGTGTTCGACCATGTCGACGGAACGGATGCCGACGAGGCGCGGCAGGTCGCCGGCAACGCCGCGCTGTGCGCCGGCCTGCTGGCGGATGCCGTGGCCTGGCTGGGCAGTCTGTTCCCGAACGGCTCGCCAGCGCACCGTGCGCGGGCGCTGGCACCGCTCGTGATCGCCGAGACCACGCTGCGCGGCGCACTGCCGATCGCTGATGCTGCGGCGCTCCGCCCCGATGAAGACGACAGCGTGGCCTGGCACGGCTGGGCACGTGCCGCCGGAATGGCGGCGATGCTGTCGGCCGAACGCGGCGCGGACGCCGCCATGCGCATGTGGCTGTCCGAAGTCCGTGACGCGGATGTCCGGGCGGGAGCCGACGGTGCGATCCGCGGCCCGGCGGTCGCGCTCTGCTGGCTGCTCAGCGGAGAGGAAGCGGATGCACCGCCCGAACGGAGCACCCTGTCCTATGGCATCGTGTCCGCAGTTCGGCGTGCCCTGGCCGGCGAGATCGACGAGGGGCTCGGCATCTTGGCGAGACATGAAGCGGGCATCGCCGATGAACCGGATGCTTTCCTGCAGGGCTTCGAGCACACGCCGCTGGCCTCCGCCTACCGGGCCGTCATCGAGGTGCTCCTGCGTCTCTGGCAGGGTGACGTCGCCACGGCTCGCTCCCGCATGCACGAGGCGATGGTCCGTCACCCCGTCGGCTTCCCGTTCGCCGGTCTCGGCGCTGTGCTCGCGCGGCGGCTGGACCTTGCGGTGCTCGGCGAGGTCGGCCCGGCGGCGCGCAGCCTCACGGACGCGCTGCCCACCGGCATCCGACCCGATCTTCTCGTCGACCGCGCGCTGCAGGCCTACCTGGCCGGTGCCGTGCAGGATGCCGGAGTGCAGCTGCGGCTCTGGCACGACCGTGGGGGACCGAGCCCCGCGCTGGCGGTACCCGGGCTCGAGGAACTCGGCCCTTACGCCGCCTCGGATGCGGTGGAACCGGCGGACCAGAGAATCTCCCTGGAACTGTACCGACGTATCAGGACGGCAGCACAGGGCGCATGGCAGCGCGAGTATCCGGACATCGCAGAGCGGGCGCGCTCCGTGCGCTCCCCGTTCGAGCGCGGTCGCGTGGAGGCACTCCTCGGCACCACCTGTGTGATCCGCGACGACCGGGCGGCCGGACGGCTCCACCTGCATGCGGCGCACACGCTCTTCGCGGATGCCGGGGCTGATGCCTGGCGCGAGAGCGTCGGGCGCAAGCTCGCCAGGCTCGGCGAACAGATCGAGCGTCTCGCGGGACTGGATACCGTGCCGATCAACGTCTCGATCCTGGATCCGATGGCCGCGTGCCGAGCCGCCTGGGCGCCGCTGCTCACGGAGCGCGAACTCCAGGTCGCAATGCTCGTCGTCGATGGCGTCCCCAACCGCGAGATCGCGGATCGACTGAGCCTGTCGGTCCGCACGGTCGAGGTGCACGTCGGACGCGTCTTCGCGAAGCTCGATGCGCGAAGCAGGGTCGAGTTGACTGTGCTGGCGCACCGCACCAACCAGCACATCTGATCCGCTCAGCGCGGCAGCGACAACAGCCCGTCCGCGGCCTCGGCGAGACCGTCGACGATCAGCGAGTCGATCGCGCGGTGGCGCTGCGCACTGTCCGGCCAATCGGGGATCACGTCCTCCAGCGCTACGCCGTCGCCGTGCGCCTGCCGGAGCATCCGCAGCACGGCGCCTCTGGCCTGCCGGTCGGATCCCTCGTACTTCGCCTGGCGTCGCCGCGTGTCTTCGCCGATCGGGCGACCGAGGGCGAACCAGCGGCACGAGCCGCTGATGGGGCACTGCTCGCACTTCGGCGCCCTGGCCGTGCAGATCACGGCGCCGAGCTCCATCACTGCGGCGTTGAACAGCGCCGACTCGGCATCCTCGTCCGGCAGCAGCCGCTGCATGGTCTCGAGGTCGCGCCGGGAGGGCGGACCGGGCTGAGCGGTGCCGTCGATCACGCGCGCGAGCACTCGGCGCGTGTTCGTGTCGACGACCGGGTGACGATCGCCGTAGGCGAAGACCGCGACGGCGCGTGCCGTGTAGTCGCCGATGCCGGGGAGGGCCAGCAGCTCGGTCACGTCGCGGGGGACGACGCCGTCGTGCCGCTCCGCCACGGCGAGCGCTGCGCCGTGCAGCCACAGAGCACGTCGCGGATAGCCGAGGTTCGCCCACTGGGTCACCACCTCGGCAGGCGAGGCGGCGGCCATCGCCGTCGGAGTCGGCCAGCGACGCAGCCAGGCATCGAGGTGCGGGATGACGCGGGTCACAGGCGTCTGCTGCAGCATGAACTCGCTGACGAGGGTGCCCCACGCGGCGTACGTGCGATGGAAGTCCGCGCGTCGCCATGGCAGATCCCGGGCGTCCGATCGATACCACTCCGAGACCTCCGCGAGGTCGGGCAGGGCTGTCGGTGACGCGGGCACCTGGTTAGCCTAGACGGATCGACCACGCTCGTTCTCGGGGGAGAGCAAGGAGGCCCGACATGAGAGCCCGCGCCGGCACCATCTCACTGCTGATCGCGACGCTGCTGCTCGCCGGATGCGCGACACCCGCGAACGGACCGACGCCGTCCGCGACTGCGTCCGAGCCCGCTCCGCAGCCCACGTCGTCCGAGAGCGCATCGCCTGGCGCGGGGGAGCCGGATCCGGAGGACCCGTCGACCTGGACCGTCAGCGCCGAGGGGATGGGCCCTGTGCTGATCGGCGGAGACTTCGACGCCACCCTGTCGCAACTGCCCACCACGTGGACGAGCGATGGCGCCGCCTGCTCCTGGGCCGCGTTCTGGAACGCCCCCGACACGTCCTTCAGCATGCACTTCGTCCGCGGAGCCGAGGACCAGAGCGAACCCATCTCCGAGATCTCGGCATCCACCATGGCCGACGCGGTCGCAGCGCCCGTGGGCCCCACGACGGCGGAAGGCGTGGGAATCGGGGCGACCAGGGACGAGATCCTCACGGCCTACCCGGATGCCGAGGAGGGCACCGCAACGGTCGACGGCGAGTGGATCCGCGTTCCGTCGGAATCCGATGGGCAGATCTTCTTCCAGTTCCTCACCGGAGCCGAGCGGGCCTGGGCCGTCACGGTCACCACGCGCGACGAGCCGTCGTACGAGGTGTGCGGCTGAGACACGGCTTAGGCTGGGGGAATGGTCTCTCCCGGCATCCTGCTCGTCGACAAGCCGGGCGGTATCACCAGCCATGACGTCGTGGCACGCACCCGGCGGGCGTTCGGCACCCGCAAGATCGGGCACGCAGGGACGCTCGATCCCATGGCGACGGGTTTGCTGGTCCTCGGCATCGAGGGCGCGACCAGACTGCTCACCTACATCGTCGGCGCAGACAAGACCTACACGGCGACGATACGGCTCGGCCAGACGACGACGACCGACGACGCCGAGGGCGAGGTCACGGCCGTCGCGGATGCCGCGGCCATCGCCGCGGTCACGGACGAACGGATCGCCGCGGGCGTCGCCGGCCTGACGGGTGCCATCTCGCAGGTGCCGAGCGCCGTGTCGGCGATCAAGGTCGACGGACGCCGCGCGTACGACCGCGTCAGAGCGGGGGAGACCGTCGAGCTCAAGGCCAGGGAGGTCACGGTCTCGCGATTCACCGTGCTGGAGCGGCGCGAGAGCGCCGGGTCGATCGATCTCGACGTCGTGGTCGACTGCTCGTCCGGCACGTACATCCGTGCACTGGCGCGCGATCTCGGTGCGGAACTTGGCGTCGGCGGGCACCTCACGGTGCTGCGGCGGACCCGGATCGGCCCCTTCGACGTCGCGGAATCCGTGTCGATGGATGACCTCGACGGCGCCGCGACCATCGCGCCGGCCGATGCCGCTTCGCGCGTGCTGACTCGACTCGACGTATCCCTCGACGAGGCTCGGGATCTCCGTCACGGCAAGCGACTCACAGGCCAGGCGACCAGGCTGGACTCGTTCCCCGCTGCGGCCGTCGACCCCGACGGCGCGCTCGTCGGCATCGTCGAGCGCCGCGGAGCAGACCTCAAGAGCGCGATGAACATGCCGGAGGAAGCGCGATGATCCTGTGGTTCACGATCCTGCAGATCGCCGTGGCAGTGGCCGCAGGTCTCTTCTGCATCGTCGCCGGACTCGCCGGGCGCCGACCGAGCGACTACACGGTCGGGAGCCTGGCGATCGTCGAAGTGCTGCTGATCGTTCAGGTCGTGATCGCGATCGTGGCTCCGTTCGCCGGCAATCCGCCGACCGGTGATCTGCTGGAGTTCTGGGTCTATCTGGTCTCCGCGGTCCTGCTGCCGATCGGTGGAGCGATCTGGGCGCTCATGGAGCGCAGTCGGTGGAGCACCGTCATCCTCGGGGCGGTGGCGCTGGCCGTCGCGATCATGGCGTGGCGCATGCAGGTCATCTGGACCGTGCAGGTCGCGTGAATCGCGCGCCTAAACTGGAAGGCGCTATGACCACCACCGCTACCCGCACCAGGATGACCGGCGTCGGCCGCGTCCTCGTGATCGTCTACGCCGTGATGGCGCTCGCCGCCACCGGACGAAGCTTCGTCCAGATCGTGCAGCGCTTCGACGAGGCTCCGCTGAGCTACGCGCTCTCCGCCGTCGCCGCGGTCGTCTACATCCTGGCGACCCTGGCGCTGGTGCTCTCGAATCGCCGCGGGTGGTACACGATCGCGTGGATCGCGATCGTGTTCGAACTCGCCGGCGTGCTGATCGTGGGGACTCTGAGCCTGCTCTCTCCCGAGCTCTTCCAGCACGAGACCGTGTGGTCGCTGTACGGCCGCGGCTACCTGTTCATCCCGCTCGTGCTGCCGGTGTTCGGCCTCTGGTGGCTGCGTGCGCATCGACCAGGCGAGGTCGAGGGATGATCGTCTTCCGCGACCCGTCGGAGGTGCCCGATGACTTCGGTGCGTCCGTTGTCGCGATCGGCAAGTTCGACGGCGTCCACACCGGGCACCGTGCGGTCATCGCCCGTCTGCTCGAGGATGCCGAGGCCGCCGGAGCCCGCTCGGTCGCCGTGACGTTCGACCGCAACCCGCTCGCGGTGCTTCGCCCCGACCGGTGCCCGGAGAACGTCGTGAGCACCGAACGCAAGCTCGAGCTTCTGGGCGAACTCGGATTGGATGCCGTGCTCGTGCTGCGCTTCGATGAGGAGCTGGCCGGACTCGACGCCGTCGACTTCGTGCGGCAGATCCTCGTGGACGCATTGAGCGCCTCCACGATCCTGGTCGGGCGCGACTTCCGTTTCGGGCGCGGTGGGGCGGGAACTCCGGAGCTGCTGCGCGAGCTCGGGCCCGAGCTCGGTTTCACAGTCGACGTCATCGACGACGTCTTCCTGCCCGGCTCCGATCGCCGGGTGTCCTCCAGTTGGATCCGCGAGCTGCTGGCCGATGGCGCCGTCGAACAGGCCGCCGAACTGCTCGGGCGGGCACCGGACGTGCGAGGCGAAGTGGTGCACGGCCTCAAGCGCGGGCGCGAGCTGGGATTCCCGACGGCCAATCTGTCCGACGTCGTGGATGCGCTCGTCCCCGCGGACGGCATCTACGCCGGGTGGCTGGTCGATCATGACACCGGCATCCGGCATCCTGCCGCCGTCTCGGTCGGGACGAACCCGACCTTCGACGACGTCCCGCGTCGTCAGGTCGAGGCGCACGTGCTCGATGAGACGGCTCTGGATCTGTACGGCCATGACGTGACGGTGCAGTTCGCGCATCGCCTGCGCGGGATGGTCGCGTTCGAGGGCATCGAGAAGCTCAAAGTGCAGATCGGCGCCGACGTCGAGGCTGCGCGCGAGCTGCTGGCCGTGCAGCGCTGAGACAGGCTCTTTCGCAGTCAGGGGTCCTGCCCCTAGCATGAGCGCGTGGAGCTGTGGCAGATCGTGGCGGCAGAGGTGCCCAAGTCACCGAATCTCTGGGGAGCCCTGGGATGCGCGATGGCGTATGCGGCCGCGCTGCTCGCTGCCCTGGACGCATTCGCGGACCTGTTGCTGGCGCGTGGACAGTCCCAACCAGGACGCCTCGGCGCCGCACAGGGGCTGAAGTTCGGCGGCAAGCTCGCTGCGGCCGGGATCACCGTCAGCTCGGCGGGGATCGTCCTGGCGCTGGATGCCAACTGGTTCGCCCTCGCCGCGCTGTCAGTGACCTTCGCCGCCGTCATCGTGGTCGCGCTGTTCGCGATGCGCCGCGCCGGTCGGAGCGCTTCGGCGCCAGCCGGGGCGACGATGGCGTAAAATGGCCCCAGGCTCCGCAGCGCGTTCGATGTGACGAACGCGGGGGAGTCGGGTATCACCCCGTCCGCACGGTCCTGGCTGGCGCCACACGCGGACATCGAGAACGGCTCGGAGGCCGTCTGCGGCACTCCGGCGATTCACGCTCAGGAGGAGCATGCCGACTACGGCAACCGCCGCTACGCGGCGCAGGAAGACGTCCCGTCGAGACGACGAGGCACCGCTGATCCCGATCCTCGCGCGCAAGGTCCGCGAGGTGGAGGCGAAGGCGCAGCGAGGAAAGCTCGGCCCGACCAATCGGGTCAAGTTCCAGGTGATCGCCTTCCTGGTGCGCGAGGAGCGCGCCAGAGTGAAGGCGGATGCCGAGATCGCCGACTCCGCTCGTGCAGAGCTGCTCAAGCGCCTGGACGGGGTCGCGACGATCCTCGCCAAGACGGCGGCACGCGACACATCGCTGATCCAGCTGCTGGAAGTGGATTCGGCCACGAGTCCCGTCGCCAAGCGGATGCGCAGGGACTGGTTGCTCGAGTCCGGTGCCGAGCTCGCGCCGGAAGAGCTGGTCATCACCGACATCGCCCCCGTGGCGCAGTCGCCGGTGGTCTCGGCCGCCGCGGCGGAGCGTCAGGTGACGCCGCCCTCGGTAGAAGCACGACAGCTCGCCAACCCGTTCCTCGCACCCGACCTGACGCCGCGTGCCGCATCGACTCCGCGCCGTCGCCTGGACGGCTGGGAACTGATGGGGCCGCTCTACAAGGCGTTCGAGACCGGCGCCGGCGGCGCGTCCGCGACGATGGACCTCCCGCCGACGCCCGAGTTCGACCACGTGTCCCCGAAGGGACTCGAGGTCATGGTGCACCAGTCGCGCTTCCTCGAGGCGGTCAAGGCCGGCCATCGCAGCTTCCTGCTGGCGGATGAACCCGGCCTCGGAAAGACCGCGCAGTCGGTGCTCGCCGCCTCCGTCGCCGGCGCGTACCCGTTGCTGGTCGTGGTGCCGAACGTCGTGAAGATGAACTGGGCGCGCGAGGTCGAGCGCTGGACGCCCCAGCGCCGTGCGACCGTCATCCAGGGCGACGGCACCGACATCGACGCGTTCGCCGACGTCTTCATCGTGAACTACGAGATCCTCGACCGCCATCTGTCCTGGCTCGGCTCGATCGGGCTGCGCGGCATGGTGGTCGACGAGGCGCACTTCATCAAGAACCTCACCTCGCAGCGCTCGCAGAACGTCCTGGCGCTGGCTTCGCGTGTGCGCGCCCAGACGCCGGGTGGCAACCCGCTCATGATGGCGCTGACGGGAACACCGCTGATCAACGACGTCGAGGACTTCGACGCCATCTGGCGGTTCCTGGGCTGGACGACGGGCGACAAGCCCGGATCCGAGCTCATGGAGAAGCTCGACGCGACGGGGCTCACACCGGCCGACAAGGCGTTCTACGCCGAAGCGCGCGACGCCGTCATCTCGATGGGCATCGTCCGACGCAAGAAGAAGGACGTCGCCGCCGATCTGCCGGACAAGCTCATCGCCGATCTGCCGGTTCAGCTGGACGACGAGTACGGCCGCAGCATCCGACAGGCGGAGCGCGAGCTCGGCGAGCGCCTGGCGGCCAAGTACCGCCGCATCATCCAGTCGCGCGGCGACCGCGGACTGGCCGACGGCGAGATCGACGAGGACATCGTCCGGCTGGTCGCCAACGGCGAGCTCGAGGAGTCGAGGGCTGCGGGCACCGGGGGAGACAACGTCTTCACGATGGTCCGCAAGATCGGTCAGGCGAAGGCGCAGCTGGCTGCGGACTACGCCGCCCAGCTGCAGCGCTCGGTCGGCAAGGTCGTGTTCTTCGCCAAGCACATCGACGTCATGGATCAGGCCGAGGCGCACTTCGCGGCATCCGGCATCCGATACGTCTCGATCCGTGGCGACCAGACGACTCCGGCGCGTCAGCAGGCCATCGACGCCTTCAACGAGGATGAGAGCGTCGGCATCGCCGTCTGCTCGCTGACCGCGGCCGGCGTCGGGCTCAACCTGCAGGCGGCGTCGAACGTCGTGCTGGCCGAGCTCAGCTGGACCGCTGCCGAGCAGACGCAGGCGATCGATCGCGTGCACCGCATCGGTCAGGACGAGCCGGTCACCGCGTGGCGCATCATCGCGGCGCACACGATCGACACGAAGATCGCCGAACTCATCGACCAGAAGCAGGGGCTTGCCGCTCGTGCACTGGACGGCGAGGCCGTGACGGAGACGGCGAGCGAGTCCGTGCAGCTGGCGGCGCTCATGCACCTGCTGCGGCAGGCGCTGGGCGGCGAATAGGCGCTAAAGATCGACGCTTCTTGCGCGCGCTCGCGACCGATTCGGCCGCGAGCGCGCGAAGATCGTCGAGATTGTGTTCCGGGGGTCGTAAGAACCGCTGTTTTCGTCGCCTCGAATGGCGCCGAAGGCGTCATCGGCACTAGTGTCGATCGCAGGCAGCGTCGCCTCGTCCACCCTCTCCCACCCGAACGAGTGAAGGCAGCAGCATGAAGATCGGCATCCTCACATCAGGCGGCGACTGCCCCGGCCTCAACGCGGTCATCCGCGGCATCGTGCTCAAGGGCACCACATCGTACGACCTCGAGTTCGTCGGCATCCGCGACGGGTGGCGCGGCGTCGTCGAGGGCGACTTCATGCCTCTCACCCGGCACGAGGTGAAGGGTCTGTCCAAGGTGGGCGGAACGATCCTCGGCACCAGCCGCACCAACCCCTACGAGGGGGAGCGCGGCGGCGCCGAGAACATCGCCAAGACCCTTTACGGGCACAAGATCGACGGCATCATCGCGATCGGCGGCGAGGGCACGCTGGCCGCGGCCGACCGCCTGTCCAAGGACGGCATCAAGGTGCTCGGCGTGCCGAAGACCATCGACAACGACCTGCAGGCGACCGACTACTCGTTCGGCTTCGACACCGCACTGAACATCGCGACCGATGCCATGGACCGCCTGCGCACCACCGGCGACTCGCACCAGCGTTGCATGGTCGCGGAGGTCATGGGCCGGCACGTCGGCTGGATCGCCCTTCATGCCGGCATGGCGGCCGGTGCGCATGTCATCTGCATCCCCGAGGTGCCGATGTCGATCGACGAGATCGCCGAGCTGGTCACCAGCGCTCACGACCGCGGCCGCGCGCCGCTGGTCGTCGTGTCCGAGGGCTTCAAGCTCAAGGGTATGGATGAGGCCTTCAGCGACAAGGGCCTCGACGCGTTCAACCGGCCCCGGCTCGGTGGCATCGGCGATCAGCTCGCCCCCGAGATCGAGCGCATCACCGGCATCGAGACGCGTGCGACGATCCTCGGACACATCCAGCGCGGCGGCTCGCCGTCCGCGTTCGATCGCGTCCTGGCGACGCGTCTCGGGCTCCATGCAGCCGACGCGATCATGGAAGGCGCCTGGGGTCAGATGGTAGCCATGCAAGGCACCGACATCGTTCGGGTGCCCTTCGCCGACGCGCTCGGCGAGCTGAACACGGTGCCGCGCTACCGCTACGACGAGGCCGCCGCCCTCTTCGGCTGATGGGGCTGACCGTAGCGGCGTGAGTTCGCTCCGAGATCAGGAGCATTACTCGAGAGTCGGACGAATACTGCTGTTTCTCCTGATCTGGGGCAGTTCTCCTGCCCTCGGAGCGCCGGATGCCGTCAGGCGGCCAGATGCAGGCCTTGTGCGATGGCAGCTCTGACGATTTCCTGTACCTTCTCCGGCTCGAACAGCACCTGGTAGTAGTCGAAGCGCAGCACGGTGTAGCCGCGAAGGCGCAACCGGGCATCTGCTTCGATGTCGCGTCGGCGATCCGCTGCATCGCCGTGATGCGCGAATCCGTCGAGCTGGACCACGAGCCGATCGCCGATGAGAACGTCGACCGGGTGGCTATCGATCCAGACCTGCTGCCGGACGACGACACCGATCGCGCGCGTGAGATCGACGAAGTGCGACTCGAGTCCGGAATCCGACAGATGCGACGACACGTCGGCCAGACGCCGTGCTGTCGCGCTGCGCCACAAGACGCATTGCAGCACGTCCCCGTCGATCAGCCGCTTGTTGAGTGCCGACTCCCAGATCGCGAGTGCGTCCGCCGGCTGCTGGCACCGAGCAACGTGGTAAAGGACGTTGATCAGCGGGTCCACGGTTGCTCGGCGGGCAGTCGGCGCCGGGCCATTCGACCAATGCACGCGGAGTCCTTCCGTCGAGATCCTGGCTGCCCCCGGAGACACCGCCGCGTGGACGTCGTCATGTGCAGGCACCCAGAGGCCGAGATGCGCGGCCGCGCTGACGCAGGTCAGTCGACCGCCGACACGGAGAGCGCTGACGAGCGCAGAAGAACAAGCGGACATCACGATCCAGGAGCGGCGAACTCGCAGCATCCGTCCCCGCCTTATGGCGGCGGCAACAGCTTCCTTGTTGAAGCCCGCCGCATAGATGTCGGATGTGTGAGCCGCGCCACCGCGTTTCGTCAGCCATTCGTCCAGAAGCATGCCGCCACTGTGCCGGGTATGGGCCGCGCCGGACGCGCAGAATGCCGCCTGTGGAGAGAATTCCCCTGATCCTTGTTCTGTGCAGAGCGAGTCGGGTGCCGTCCGAGATCAGGAAGATCAGCTGGAATCAGGAACCGTACGGCGCTGCATCCTGCCCAGGGGCGAACTTCCTGATCTCGGCGGGCCCGGTGGATCTAATCGGCCAGCCCCAGCACGTCCAGCATCCAGGCGAGTTCGAAGGCGCGCTCGCGCCACGAGTTGTATCGGCCGCTGACGCCGCCGTGGCCTGCGACCATCTCGCACTTCATCAACACGTCCGCGGCACCCGCTTCGCGGAGCCTCGCGACCCATTTCGCCGGCTCCACGTAGGCCACACGCGAGTCGTTGAGCGATGTCATGGCGAGGATCCGCGGGTAGCGCACGCCTTCGCGCACGTTCTCGTACGGGCTGTACGACTTCATGTACGCGTACACGTCGGCATCGTGGAGCGGGTCGCCCCATTCATCCCACTCGATGACCGTCAGTGGCAGCGAGGGGTCCAGAATCGTCGTCAGCGCATCGACGAACGGCACTGCTGCGAGGATGCCGCCGAACAGCTCGGGTGCGAGATTGGCCACGGCGCCCATGAGCAGCCCGCCGGCACTGCCGCCCTCGGCGACCATCCGCTCCGGCGTGGTGACGCCCGTCGACACGAGATGCTCGGCACATGCCACGAAGTCCGTGAACGTGTTGCGCTTGTGCTGCAGCTTGCCGTCCTCGTACCACTGGCGTCCCATCTCGCCGCCGCCGCGCACGTGCGCGACCGCGAAGATCACGCCGCGGTCGAGCTCGCTGAGTCGAGCGACGGAGAATCCTGGGTCGATCGAGTGCTCGTAGGACCCGTAGCCGTACAGGTGCAGCGGTCTCGGGGCGTCGCCCGGCGCGCCGAAGGATCGCTTCCACACCAGCGAGATCGGCACCTTCGTGCCGTCGGATGCCGTGGCCCACGCCCTCTCCTGCCCGTATTCGGCAGGGTCGTATCCGCCCAACACCGGCTGCTGCTTGCGCAGGACGAGGTCGCGGGTGCTCAACTCGAGGTCGTACACGGTTCCTGGCGTGACGAACGACCCGTATCCGAGGCGGAGGAACGGCGAATGCCACTCCGGGTTGCCGCTGACGCCGGCCGAGTAGAGGGGCTCGTCGAAGTACAGCTCGTCGACGGCATCCGTCGCATAGTCGAGCAGGCCGACCCGTTCGGTTCCGTCGCGGCGGTACTCCACCGTCGCGAAATCGCGGAAGGCGTCCATGCCCAGCAGACGCCGTCCTGGCTCGTGCGGGATGACCACGTGCCGTTCCGAGAGCGGGGCGGATGCCGAGACGGACACGAGCTCGAAGTCGAGGGCGTCGTCGTTGTGCAGGATGAGGAGGCGATCCTCACCGTCCACGACGGCGTGGTCGATCGAGTACTCGACGCCCTCGCGGCGCGGCCAGATGAGCTGCGGTTCGGCGGTGAGATCGCCCGACAGGTCGAGAAGATACTCCTCGCTGGTGATGCTCGACCCGACGCCGATCACGAGGTACTTCCGGCTGCGGGTGATGCCGGCGCCGAGCCAGAACTTCTCGTCTGGTTCGTGGAAGAGCTTCACGTCGTCCGCCACAGGAGTACCGATTCGATGCAGCCACAAGGTGTCGGGGCGCCACGCGTCGTCGCGCGTCGTGTACAGGATGCCGGTGCCGTCCGGCGTGAAGAACGCGCCCGACGTGTTCGGGATCTCGTCGGCGGAAGTCTCGCCCGTGGTGAGGTCGCGCACGTGCACGGTGTAGAGCTCGTCGCCGTCGAAGTCGGTCGACCACAGCAGCTTCGTGGCATCGTCCGAGGTGTCGAAGGCGCCGAGCGCGAAGAACTCGTGACCTTCGGCCTCGGCATTGCCGTCGAGCAGGATCTGTTCGCCCGGTACCGGCACGCCCGGTTCCAGCACCGGGGGAGTCCAGTCATCCGGTTCCGCTGCGGCACGGCAGTGGATGCCGTACTGAGCGCCCTCCTCGGTGCGGCTGTAGTACCACCAGTCGCCGCGGCGGGTCGGCACCGACAGGTCGGTCTCCTGGACGCGGCCCTTGATCTCCTCGAAGATCCTCTCGCGCAGCCCTTCGAGGTGCGAGGTCGCCTCGTCGGTGTACGCGTTCTCCGCCTCGAGATGACCGATCACCTCGGGGGCGTCCTTGTCGCGGAGCCACTCGTACGGATCGTCGAACACGTCACCGTGATGGCTGCGGACATGGGAGCGGCGGGCTGCGGAGGGGACGTCGGTCACCGTTCCCACGTTAGCCGAGGTCGAGTTGACCGGCGCCGACGACGGTGGGAGGATTCTCGGGGGCCGGTAAACGGAAGTAAAACCCACGGTGAACTCTTCGTTCACCACGTCGATCACGTCGACATCTCCCTCTTCCCGAACGACCGAAAGCGAACGGTGGAAACCGCAGCCCTCATCGTCGTGCTGGTGATCCTGCTGGCACTCTTCTTCGACTTCACGAACGGCTTCCACGACACCGCGAATGCGATGGCCACTCCCATCGCCACCGGTGCTCTCAAGCCCAAGACCGCTGTCCTCCTGGCCGCCGTGCTCAATCTGGTCGGCGCCTTCCTGTCCACGGAGGTGTCCAAGACGATCTCCGGCGGGATCATCAGAGAAGACGCGATCATGGAGTCCGGCGCCGAGCTCTTCCTCGCGCTGATCTTCGCCGGACTCATCGGCGCGATCACCTGGAACATGCTCACGTGGCTGCTGGGTCTTCCTTCCAGCTCCTCGCACGCCCTGTTCGGCGGCCTGATCGGCGCGACCCTGGTCGGCGCAGGTCTCGGCGCGATCGATTTCGGCATGGTGCTGTCCAAGATCGTGCTCCCAGCGCTCATCGCCCCGCTCACGGCGGGCATCATCGCCTTCGCCGCGACCAAGATCGCCTACACGATCACGCGCCGGTACGACAACAAGCCCGATGGCCGCGACGGCTTCCGCTGGGGCCAGATCTTCACCTCGTCGCTGGTCGCGCTCGCGCACGGCACGAACGACGCGCAGAAGACGATGGGTGTGATCACGCTCGCGCTGATCACCATCGGATGGCAGTCCGCCGACCACCACGAGCCCGAGTTCTGGGTGATCGTCGCGTGCGCGTTCACGATCGCACTCGGCACCTACCTCGGAGGCTGGCGGATCATCCGCACGCTGGGCAAGGGTCTCACCGACGTCAAGCCGGCACAGGGCTTCTCCGCCGAGAGCTCGACCGCCGCGACCATCCTCGCCTCCAGCGCCCTCGGCTTCGCACTGTCCACCACCCAGGTCGCCTCCGGATCGGTGATCGGCTCCGGACTCGGTCGTCGCGGCTCGACGGTCCGCTGGCGGACCGCCGGTCGAATCGCGATCGGCTGGCTGCTGACTCTTCCGGCCGCCGGCGCTGTCGGCGCGCTCGCCGCGCTGCTGGTCGTCTGGCTCGGACCCTGGGGAGTCGCGATCGATGCCGTGCTCGCGGTCGTGATCATCCTCGCGCTCTTCCTCCGTTCGCGTCGCAACGCCGTCACGTCCGCGAATGCGATGAGTGACGTCGCCGAGTCCGGTCACGTGGTCGAACTCCCCGACACGCCACCGCCGACGCGCCGGCAGCAGCGCATCGACCAGGCACGTGCCGAGGCGAAGGCGCGTCAGAAGGCCAAAGCGGATGCCAAGGCGAGCGCCAAGGCGAACAAGAAGCAGAAGCAGGCCACCACGACCAAGGAGAAGAGCGAATGAGCGTCTCCATCGATTGGCTCGCCTTCCTCCAGGTGTTCGTGGCGGCGCTCATCGGCGCCGTGGCGATCGTCACGTTCTACGCGACCGGGCTGCGACTGCTGGTCCGCAGCGGTCACGCCCCCGTCGTCAGCCCAGCCGAGTTCACCGACGCGATCACCGTGATCGGTGAGAAGGAGCTCAAGCGCGCGGAGAAACAGGCGGCCAAGGCGGCGAAGAAGAGCCCGCTGACAGACGGCCAGAAACGTCTCGCCCTGATCGGCGCGTACGCCTGCTTCGCGATGTGCGCTGCGGCCGTGGTCGCCGGCATCCTGCTCATCGTCATCGGCCACTGACCTCGACGTAGGCTGGGCCCATGCCTGGCCCCTACGTCTTCGGTCGCCATCAGCCGGCGTCGCACACGATCATCCACGTCAGCGATCCGCACTTCCTCGCCGGAGGTGCGCATCTGGCCGACCGCTTCGACGTCGAGCAGACGTTCGCTCGCACGCTCGACGCGATCCGTGCGGTGCATCCTGCGCCGTCCGCGATCGTCGTCACCGGCGACCTCACCGACCTCGGCGAACCCGACGCCTATCGGCGGCTGCGCGACGCCGTCGAACCGGTGGCCGACGACCTCGGCGCCCCTGTCGTCTGGGTCGCAGGCAACCACGACGAGCGTCCGGTGCTGCGGCGGGAGCTTCTGGATGCCGCGGCCACGGAGGATCCTGTCACGGGCGTCTGGGATCTCGACGGTCTGCGGCTGATCGCACTGGACACGTCGGTGCCCGGTTGGCATCACGGCGACCTCGACGAGGCGCAGCTCGCCTGGCTGAAGGAGCAGCTGAGCACGCCGGCGCCGCACGGCACGCTGCTGGCGATGCATCATCCGCCGCTGCCCAGCCACCTGCCGCTGTTCGACATCCTCGAGCTGCGTCACCAGCACGAGCTCGCGGCTGCGATCCGCGACACGGATGTCCGCGGCATTCTGGCGGGGCATCTGCACTACTCGTCGCACGGCACCTTCGCCGGCGTCCCGGTGAGCGTCGCCTCGGCCACCTGCTACACCATGAACGTCGCGCGCCCTGCACCGGATGTCAACGGGATGGATGCCGCGCAGTCGTTCCAGCTGGTGCATGTCCACGCCGACACGATCACGCACACCGTGGTGCCGGTGACGGATGCCGAGACCGCAGACATCTTCTCCGAAGCGTGGTTGGAGAGCATGGCGGCGCTCTCGCCAGGCCAGCGGCTGGAGGCGTTCTCCCGGAAGCCGGGATGGCGCAGTGCAGCCGACTAGACTGGGAGCATCCCCCGCTTCTCACTCAGCCACGACCCACGAGGATGTGACACATGGCCGCTGACGCGCCTGCCCTGACCCGTACCGAGACCGATTCGCTCGGCAGCATGGAGATTCCTGCGGAGGCCTATTGGGGCATCCACACGGCCCGTGCCGACGCGAACTTCCCGATCAGCAAGCGGCCGATCTCGGTCTATCCGGACCTCATCAGGGCGCTCGCGATGGTGAAGCAGGCGAGTGCGCGCGCCAACAAGGAGATCGGCGTGCTCGACGCCGAGCGGGCGGATCTCATCGATGCCGCAGCGCAGCGGGTGATCGACGGCGAGTTCCATGAGCAGTTCACCGTCGGTGTGATCCAGGGCGGCGCCGGCACCTCGACCAACATGAACGCGAACGAGGTCATCACCAACATCGCGCTCGAGATGGCCGGCCGCGCCAAGGGCGACTACGCGTTCCTGTCGCCGATCGACCACACGAACCGCAGTCAGTCCACGAACGACGTGTACCCGACCGCCATCAAGGTCGGCCTGTCGCTGACGCTGCGCTCGCTGCTCGAGGAGTTGGATCTGCTGCGGCGTTCGTTCCTCGCGAAGGCGGGGGAGTTCCACGGCGTCCTCAAGGTCGGCCGCACGCAGCTGCAGGATGCCGTGCCCATGACGCTCGGCCAGGAGTTCCACGGCTTCGCCACGACCCTCGGCGAGGACCACAGCCGACTGACCGAGAACGCGTCTCTGATGTTCGAGGTCAACATGGGCGCCACGGCGATCGGCACGGGGATCACGACCCACCCCGACTATGCGCCGTCTGTGATCAAGCATCTGCGCGCGATCACGGAGCTGGACCTGTCGACCGCGACCGACCTGGTCGAATCCACCAGCGACACCGGTGCGTTCATGTCGTTCTCCTCGTCGCTCAAGCGCAACGCCATCAAGCTGTCCAAGATCTGCAACGACCTGCGTCTGCTGTCCTCGGGTCCGCAGGCCGGATTCGGCGAGATCAACCTTCCGGCCAAGCAGGCCGGCTCCAGCATCATGCCAGGCAAGGTGAACCCGGTCATCCCCGAGGTCGTCAATCAGGTCGCGTTCTCGGTCGTCGGCGCCGACGCCACGGTGACGATGGCGGTCGAGGGCGGGCAGCTCCAGTTGAACGCGTTCGAGCCGGTGATCGCGCACTCGATCTTCCAGTCGATCACCTGGATGCGTCAGGCGATGTGGACGCTGCGCGTGAACTGCGTCGACGGCATCACCGCGAACACCGACCGTCTCGGGGCGATGGTGGGGGCGTCGGTCGGTGTGATCACGGCGCTCACGCCGTTCATCGGCTACGCGGCGGCCGCGGCGCTGGCCAAGACCGCGCTGCTCACGAACCGCAACGTCGCCGACCTCGTCGTCGAGGCGGAGCTCATGACGCGCGATGAGGTCACGAAGCAGCTGTCGCCGGCACGTCTGTCCGGTCTCGAGGCGGTGACGCAGGCGATTCCGATCATCACCCCTGAAGTCAGCGGCTGATCCGGAGGCTCAGTCGTAGATCCGGCAGTGCGTCGTGAGCTCGCCGATGCCGTCGATGCCCACGGTGACCGTCGATCGGTCGCGGAGGAAGATCTGGGGGTCGCGCGAGTAGCCGGCGCCGCCCGGGCTGCCGGTGGAGATGAGGGTGCCGGGCAGCAGAGTGATCGACTGGGACAGATGGGCGACGAGCTTCGCCACGGACCGCACCATCTGTCCCGTCGACGCATCCTGCACCGTGCGGCCGTCGACGACCGTCCAGATGTGCAGGTCCTGCGGGTCCGCGACCTCGTCGGCGGTCACGGCGACGGGACCCGTCGGCGTGAAGCCGTCGAACGACTTGCACCGCGACCACTGCGCCTCGGCGAACTGGATGTCGCGGGCGGTGATGTCGTTGACGACGGTGTAACCCCAGACATGGGAGAGCGCCTCGTCGACGGAGACGTCCTTCGCGGGGCGCCCGATGATCACGCCGAGCTCGGCCTCGTAGTCGACCGATTCGCTGAGCGATCGCGGCCAGCCGGTGGTCTGCTCGTGGCCGGTGAGCGAGTTGGGCCACAGCGTGAAGACCGTCGGGGCCGTGTCGGTCTTGAGTCCGAGCTCGCTCGAATGCGCCGCGTAGTTGAGGCCGACGGCGAGGACGACGGGCGGGTCGATGATCGCGGAGGCCCATCCGAAACCGGGGAGCGGGTGCCGTGGTGCGGTGCCCTGCGCCAGAGCGGCTCGCACGGCATCCAGCGCCTGATCGCCGGCCCCGATGAGGTGCTGCAGCGTCGCGGGAGCATTGTCGAGGAGATCGGAGACGAGGATCGCGTCCGCACCGTCGATGACCGCGAGTGCGGCGTCGGGCGAGTCGGAACGCACCAGATGGGCGAATCGCATGCTCCTACGCTACCCGGAGCACCGGTGGCGGCGGGTGTCGGTGGCTCTAGGCTCTACCTATGACCTCCGGAGGATCCGACCAGCCTCAGCAGCCCTACACGCCGCCGCCGGCTCAGCCACCCGTCCCGCCGCAGCAGCAGGTCCCGCCGCCGCAGGGATATGCGCAGGCTCCGCAAGCGTCGTACGGTCAGCCTCCGCAGCCACGGTACGCGCCGCCCGCGCAGCCTCCGACACCGCCGCGCCCTGCGCCCGCCGCGCCGCAGGCGCAGCAGGTGCCGCAGCCGGCTGCACCCCGGCCTCTGTACGCGCCGCCGCAGCAACCGCAGTACGCGCCCGCGCAGTTCGGTCGCCCCGTCTATGCCTCGGCACTTGCCCAGCCCGTCGTCTACACGCCGCCCGCAGCCCCAGCGGCACCCGCTCCGGCTCCGGCGATCCCCGAGCTGCCGATGCCGGTACGGAAGGGGCGCACGGTCTCGATCTGGCTGTTCGGTGTTCTCGGCTTCCTGCTGATAGCCCTTGCCGGTTACTTCGTCTGGGCGCTGGGCTCCGTGGCATCGATCATCGGACTCGTGCTGGCGTTGATTCCGCTCGCGATCGTCTTCTTCGGGGTGCGCCTCATCGACCGCTGGGAGCCAGAGCCCAAACGCATCGTGATTTTCGCCATCGCCTGGGGAGCGATCGCGGCCGTCGGGCTCACGCTGCTGGTCGATGTGATGTTCGGCGTGGACGACCTCGACACGGCGGCGGTGATCCAGGCGCCGATCGTCGAGGAGCTGTTCAAGGGCCTGGGTGTCTTCCTCATCTATCTGATGGCACGACGCACATTCGACGGTCCCGTCGACGGGATCGTCTACGGGGCACTGGTGGGCGCGGGCTTCGCGTTCACGGAGAACATCCAGTACTTCGCCATCAGCCTGATCGAGGGCGGGGGAGAGCAGCTGACCATGACGTTCGTACTGCGGGGACTCATGTCGCCGTTCGCGCACGCGATGTTCACCGCCCTCACCGGATTCGCGATCGGATTCGCCGCCCGGCGCGGGGCCTCGGTCGGCGGCGTGCTGGGCGCCGGGGCGCTCGGCCTGCTGGGGGCGATGCTGCTGCACGGTTTCTGGAACGGCTCGGCGACGTTCGCGAACTTCTTCCTGCTTTACGTGACGCTGCAGGTGCCGCTGTTCGTCGGCTTCATCCTCGGCATCGTCGCGCTCAAGCGCGAGGAGGCGCGCCTGACCAGGGAGCGTCTGTCGGAGTACGCGGTCGCCGGATGGTTCACACCGCAGGAGATCGACATGCTCGCAACGCCCGCCGGGCGCAAGGTCGGGCTCAGATGGGCGGCGACGCTGCGCGGCGACCGGCGTCCGATCATGCGCGGCTTCATCAAGGACGCCACCGCGCTCGCCGCCGTCCGCCAGCGAGCGATCACGGGGCGCGACGCGTATGCGGCCGAGGACGAGCGCGCCCTGCTGATGCGCACCAGGGCCGCGAGGGCGGCGCTGCTGGCGTACTGATCTCGCATCAGGTACTTGACACCGATCATGACCGGGTGCACCCTGGTCTCAGATCAACTCAGCGCCCGGGAGTCATGCAGGCATCGCCGCAGCACCGGGCGCTGAGTCTGTCCGGACCCGGTGCCGATCTGTTCGCTCTGGGCACGTCCCGTCGCGTTGACCGTCGATCCGGCCTCGGGTTGTATGGATGCATGACTGATCGCACGAAGCCTGAGTTCGACGCTCCCGCCGGTCCCGCTCCTGTGGAGCTCGTGGTCCGAGACATCATCGAGGGCGACGGCCCCGAGGCCAAGCCCGGCGACACCGTGACCGTGCACTATGCCGGGGTCGAGTTCGACTCCGGCGAGGAGTTCGACTCCTCCTGGGGCCGCGGCGAGACCATCCAGTTCCCGCTGCGTGGTCTGATCCAGGGCTGGCAGGACGGCATCCCCGGTATGAAGGTCGGCGGACGTCGTGAACTCGTCATCCCGCCGCACCTCGCCTACGGACCCGCGGGCGCCGGCCACTTCCTCTCCGGCAAGACCCTGATCTTCATCATCGATCTCGTCGCCGTCGGCTGATCGCTCGAAGGCCTCCGTCTCCATCGGGACGGGGGCCTTCGTCATGTCATCAACTGTTCGGAATACATTCACGCGCATACGAGTTACCCTGTATCGAACGCCGCGCACGCGGCCCGACTTTCTCGAGGAGAGCACATGACCACCATCGACGTTCCCGGCTACCGCGCAGGAACCTGGGTTCTGGACCCCGCGCACAGCGAGGTCACCTTCAGCGTCCGCCACATGATGATCTCGAAGGTCCGCGGGACCTTCGGCATGAAGAGCGCGACCCTGGTGGCTCCGGAGAACCCCCTGGATGCCAAGGTCACGGCCAGCGTCGACGTCGCGTCGGTCGACACCAAGGACGAGGGCCGCGACACGCACCTGCGCTCTGCCGACTTCTTCGACGCCGAGAACCACCCCACGATCGAGTTCGTCTCCACCGGCGCCCGCGTCGAGGACGGCGACTTCTTCGTGGACGGCGACCTGACCATCCGCGGCACCACGAAGCCGGTCAGCTTCGCGTTCGACTTCGGCGGCTTCGGCGTCGACCCGTGGGGCAACTACAAGGCCGGCGCCTCGGCGACCACCACGGTCAACCGGGAGGACTTCGGTCTCACCTGGAACGCCGCTCTCGAAACCGGCGGCGTCCTCGTCGGCAAGGACATCACGATCAACCTCGACCTGCAGGGATCCCTCCAGCAGGACTGACCGCGTCGCCAGAGAACCCCGAGCCCCTCAGGGCTCGGGGTTCTCTGCGTCGTAGGCGCGGAAACGCGGGTGCAGCCGCACGAGCAGCGCCACGAGCACGATGACCAGGATGCCGCCGAGCAGCGGAGGGAACCACAGTGCGGTGAGGGTCGCGAGCGTACCCGCATAGAGAGCGCCGAGACGCGGACCACCGGCGACGACGACGATGAAGATCCCCTGCAGGCGGCCTCGGATGCCATCCGGCACGGCGGCCTGCATCATGGTGTTCCGATAGATCGAACTGATGTTGTCGGCGGCGCCGGAGACGGCCAGCGTCACGCACGCGAGGATGATCAGCGCGACGCGCGGGGAGGCCTCCGTCCCGGGCGGCGACGTCGTACCCAGCACCAGCACCAGGCCGAATGCCAGGATCGATGCACCGTACACGCTGATGGCGCGCTGGATGCCGCGGCCGTGCCAGCGATATCGCACGACGCGGCCGGAGAAGAGGCTCGACAGGAACGTTCCGGCCGCGACGGCGGCCGTCAGGACTCCGGTCGTGACGGCGCCACCGCCCAGCAGCACCGTTCCCAGAGCGGGGAAGAGGGCCAGTGGCTGACCGAACGTCATGGCGATGATGTCCAGCAGGTACTGCATCCGGATGTTCCCGGCGCGCTGGAGGAACCGCCAGCCGTCGACGAGGGATTCCAGACCCGGCCGCACGACCGGTCCCTCCGGGCGCAGCGCGGGCAGTGTCCAGAGCCCGAGGAACATGGCCAGCATGAGCCCGACGTCGATCGTGTAGGTCCAGCCGTAACCGGTCGTCGCGACGAGGATGCCTGCGAGCGCCGGCCCCACCATGACCATGAGTCCGATCGTGACGCCGTTCAGAGCGGATGCCGCGGCCAGCAGGTCGCGCGGGAGCAGTCGTGGCACGATCGCCGTGCGGGTCGCCATGCCGACCGAGTTCGCGGCGGAGTTGATGATGCTCAGCGCATACAGCCACCAGATGGTCTCCAGGTGCGTCCAGGTGAGCACCGCGAGCATGGCCGTGGACGCGAAGGTGATGACCGCCGCGACGAGCGCCACCGTGCGTCGGTCGAACGCGTCCGCCAGCATCCCGCCGTAGATGCCGGCCAGGATCATCGGCACGAGACCGGCGAACGCGATCATGGACACCGCGAACGTGCTGTGCGTCAACTCGAACACGTGCAGCATGACGGTGACGATCGTGAGCTGACCGCCGAGCCCTGCCAGCGTCGAGCCGATCCACATCCGGGTGAAGGCGCCGCTGGCCCGGAACGGGCGCAGGTCGATCAGGGCGGAAGGCACCTTCCGAGGCTATCGGCCTGCGAACGTCACGGCTTCGCCCGCAGGCTGGTAGACTCGTTCAGTTGCCGTTCGATCGGCCGCGGATAAAGAGAGCCCACGCATCAGGCGTCGGGCGCCGCGCAACAAGCAGAGAGGGGATCGAATCTATGGCACTGGAAGCAGACGTCAAGAAGGCGATCATCGAAGAGTACGCGACGCACCCCGGTGACACCGGATCCCCCGAGGTGCAGGCCGCGATGCTGACGCAGCGCATCAAGGACCTCACCGAGCACCTCAAGGAGCACAAGCACGACCACCACTCGCGTCGTGGCCTGTTCCTGCTCGTCGGTCAGCGCCGTCGTCTGCTCGGCTACCTCCAGAGCGTCGACATCGAGCGTTACCGCTCGCTGATCGCACGCCTGGGCCTTCGCCGATAACGCGGAGCGAGCCAGCGTACAATCGCGCAGAACATTCTTGAGAAGGCCTCCCCACCCGGTGTGGGGAGGCCTTCGTCATGCGGTGTCCGTTCTGATCAGGACGCCGCATCGAGCAGCGCGACGATGTCATCGAAACCGGCCCGTGCGGCGAGTTCGCGCGGTGTCGTCCCTTCGCCGTCCGCGAGAGTCGGGTCCGCTCCTGCCTCCAGCAGAAGACGTACGGTGGTGACCTGATCCGCAGATCCGTCGCCGAGCACGATCGCCTCGTGGATCGCGGTCCAGTCCAGGTCGTTGACATGATCCAGCGGCACTCCTGCGTCGATCAGGATGCGCACCGTCGACACGTGTCCGTGTTCGCTCGCGGGTATGAGGGCCGTCCCGCCGAAGCGGTTCGTGCTGGCCACGTCGGCGCCGTGGGCGAGCGTTGCCCGCAGGATGTCGTCGAGGCCCTCAGCGCCGGCGTACAGGAAGGCGGAGTCGTGGATGGCGTCCTGCGCGTTCGGGTCCGCTCCAGCGTCGAGCAGGACGAGCGCGATCTCTGTGCGGCCGGCCTTCGTCGCAGCGATCAGCGGCGTGGCATCGCCTTCGCCGCGTGACTCGAGGTCGGCGCCGGCATCGATCGTCTGCTGTGCACCCGCGACATCGTCTCTCGCGATGGCCTCCCACAGGGCGGCGGTGGCGTCATGGTCGGCGCCCGGCTCCGGTGTCGCGGTGGCGGTGCAGCCGGTGGCGGTCAGCACAGCGAGAGCGACGGCGCTGGTCAGGAGTGCGGTCGCGATCGATCGTCGGCCTCTGGGATGGTTTGGGGCAAGCATTCGGAGCCTTTCGCAGGGCGGATGGGACGATCAGCATCCCAGATCCGCTGCCGCGCGCGCGTCATCCGATCGGCTATGAATGCTCCAGCGGTGTCAGCGTCAGGCGCTCTGCCCGACGAGGTCCGCGTGGTGGATCGCAGCGACATCAGGGTGCGCGCGCAAGCGCGATTTGAGGGCGTTCTCGCCGTACAGGCTGTGGATGGGGTTGCGCGGATCCTGCGTCACACCGGTGGCCTGAGCGGCGAGTTCGGCCGGGAGGTCGATGATCGGCAGCTTCCTGTCCAGTGCCGGGTTGAAGAAGAACGGTACGGAGATGCGCTCTTCGGGTGCCTTTGGCGAGATGACGCGGTGGTTCGTGGCCTTCAGATACCCGCCGGTGGCGTACTCCAGCAGTTCGCCGATGTTCACCACGAAAGCGCCGTCGACCGGCGGGGCGGCGACCCATTCGCCGTCGCGCTCGACCTGCAGACCGCCCTTGCCCGGCTCGACCCAGAGCAGTGTCAGGACGCCGGAATCCTTGTGCGCCCCGACTCCCTGCTGCGGTTCGGGCTCATGCGTGCCGGGGTATCGCACGATCTTGATCAGCGTCGAGGGCTCGCCGAAGTTCGCCTCGAAGTAATCCCCGTCCGCGCCGAGTGCGAGCGCCCACGCGCGCAGGAGCTTCCGTGCCACATCGCTGAGCTTCGCGTGCCACTCCAGCACGATCTCCTGCAGTTCGGGCTGGGCGGCAGGCCACAGGTTGGGGCCGATGAGGCGGTTGAAGGCCGGGCCGCCGTCGACGACCTGTCGCTCCGGACCGATGTCGATCTGCTCGCGCCAGTCCACCTGGCCCTGGGTGCGCTCTCCGCCCACGCGCGTGTATCCGCGGAAGTGCGGACTGTTGATGTTCTCGATCGCGAGCTTGTCCGCCTCGGGGAGGGCGAAGAAGTCCAGAGCGGCGCGGTGCAGGCGTGCGGTGAGCTCAGGGGGCACGCCCGTGCCGGTGAGGTAGAAGAATCCGACATCGTGCGTCGCTGCGCGCAGATCCTCGCGGAACCGTGCAGCGGCCTCGGGGCCTGCATCGAGGCGGGACAGGTCGAGGATCGGAAGGTTCAGATCAGCCATGACCCGAGGCTAGGCCCGGTTCGTCGAGGGCGTCGAGCCGTGTTGCGCCGCGTTACCGCAGCAGAGCAGGGCGGCTGCCCGCCCGCGTGGTATCTTCAGTTAGGTAAGGCATCCCTTACTTCTGTTTCCGAGGAGTCCCCACTGTGCTCGCGACCTTCCTCATCGGCCTGCGCGAGGGCCTTGAAGCCGCACTCGTGGTCGGCATCCTCGTCGCTTATCTGTCGCGGCTCGGACGCGGCGACGTCCTGCCGCGGCTGTGGGCCGGAGTCGGCATGGCCGTCGCGCTCGCCCTCGGCATCGGCGCCGTGCTCACGTTCGGGGCGTACGAGCTGACCTTCGTCGCGCAGGAGCTGATCGGCGGAATTCTCTCCCTGCTGGCGGTCGCGATGGTGACCTGGATGATCTTCTGGATGCAACGGGCCGGACGCGCGATGAAGAACACGCTCGAGGGAGGCATCGACCGGGCGCTCGCGACGGGCGGGATGTGGGCGATCGTGCTCATCGGATTCGTCTCCGTCGCGCGGGAGGGCATCGAGACGACGCTGCTGCTGTGGTCGATGGTGCAGTCGTTCGGCAGCGCACCGCAGGCGCTGCTCGGTGCTGTCCTCGGTCTCGCGTGCGCCGCCGTCGCAGGGGTCCTGATCGCCCGTGGAGCCGTGCGCCTGGACCTTCGTCGATTCTTTGCATGGACCGGGGCCTTCCTCGTCGTCGTCGCAGCCGGCGTCCTCGCCTACGCCGTCATGGACCTGCAGGAGGCCGGCGTCCTGCCGGGTCCGTTCACCGCCGGCGCGCCGATCGATCAGGCCACCGGCGCGGTCGCCGTCGGGTTCACCGGATTCCCGTTCGGCTGGGCCTTCGACGTCAGCGCCGTGATCGCGCCAGGCGGTGCGCCGGCCGCCGTGCTGCAGGCGGTCTTCGGATTCATGCCGGCGATGACCTGGCTGCAGGTCATCGCCTGGACGCTGTACGCCGGCGTCGCCGGCTCGTTCTACCTGCGCGGCCTGGCGCGGCGCACGCCCTCTGGCGCGGATGCTGCGGTTTCGGCATCCGCACCGCCCATCACCCAAGGAGCATCATGACCACTTCCCTTCGACTGCTCGGCATTCTGGCGGCGACCGGAACCGCCGCTCTCGTACTCTCGGGCTGCGTCGCAAAGAGCGACGCAGAGGATGCCTCGGCCCTGACCGTCTCATCGACCGATAGCTCGTGCGAGGTCTCGGGCGCGTCCACCGCGAGCGGCACCGTGACCTTCGAGGTCGTCAACGACACCGACCAGGTCACCGAGTTCTACCTGCTGGCGGAGGACGGCCTGCGCATTGTCGGCGAGGTGGAGAACATCGCACCGGCTGCGTCCCGCACACTGACCGTCGTGGCGCAGCCCGGCGAGTACTACACCCTGTGCAAGCCGGGCATGATCGGCGAGGGCGTCGGCAGATCCGCCTTCACCGTGACCGGTGAGACCGTTGCGATCGAGGGGGAGGACGCCGAACAGAAGCAGCAGGCCGTCGACCTCTATGCGGCGTTCGTGAAGGATCAGGTCGGACGACTGCTTCCCTCGGTCGAAGAGTTCGTCGCCGCGTACGAGTCCGGCGACGACGAGACCGCTCGGGAGCTGTTCCCGCAGACGCGTGCGTACTACGAGCGCATCGAGCCGGTCGCCGAATCGCTGGGCGATCTGGATCCGCGCATCGACTACCGAGAGGTGGATGCTGTGGCGGAGGGCCTGGACTGGACCGGATTCCACCGCATCGAGAAGGACCTCTGGATTCCCGCCGAGGACGCGCTGAACGCCGACGCGGTGACGCCCGCCTGGCAGGACTGGGCGCCGTCGACGGTCGCCGAACGCGCCGACTACGGTGACATGCTGCTCGCCGACGTTCAGGAGCTCTACGACTACGTGCACTCCTCGGACTTCGTCGATGCGCTCGACGCGCAGGGGATCGCCGGCATCTCCAATGGCGCCATCGCCCTGCTGGACGAGGTCGCCACCGGCAAGATCACCGGTGAGGAGGACTGGTGGTCCGGCACGGACCTGTGGGACTTCGCCGCGAACGTCGAAGGATCGAAGATGGCGTTCTCGCTCGTGCGCGACCTCGCCATCGCGCAGGGCGAGGACGGGGCGGCCGTGGTCGAGCAGATCGATGCCGGTTATGCGGACCTGGATTCCGTGCTGGCCGAGCAGGGATCCCTCTCCGAGGGGTTCGTCTCCTACGAGGAGCTGACCGATGACGACAAGCGAGAGCTCACCGACCTGATCAACGCGCTGGCCGAGCCGCTGTCGCAGCTCACCGGCACCGTGCTTTCCTGACATGAGCGAGCAGTCGCCGTCCGAACAGGCGGTCCAGGGTGTCAGCCGTCGCGGCCTGTTCGGGATCGCGCTCGGCGCCGGGGCTGCCGGCCTCGTGGCCGGTGTCGGTGCGAGTGCCGCGGTCGGGGCGTCGCTCGCGAACGCCGCGGCCGAGCCCGCTTCGCCGCACGCGTTCTTCGGTGCGCATCAGGCCGGGATCGCGACGCCGGTGCAGGAGCACCTGCACTTCGCGGCCTTCGACATGATGCCGCGCGCAGAACGAGCCGACCTCATCTCACTGATGAAAGACTGGTCGTATGCTGCGGCGCGCCTGACCCAGGGGCTCGAGGTGAGCGCGACCGGCGCAGTGGGAGGTGACCCCGAGGCGCCGCCGGATGACACCGGCGAGGCGCTCGGGTTGCCGTCGGCGGCGCTGACGATCACCTTCGGCTTCGGCCCGACGCTGTTCGGCGGCGAGGACGGCGACCGGTTCGGCATCGCGACTCGTCGCCCGGCGGCGCTCGAAAGGCTGCCGGCGTTCCTCGGCGACGACCTGGACCCGGCCGAGAGCGACGGCGATCTCTGCATCCAGGTGTGCGCGGATGACCCGCAGGTCGCGGTGCACGCCATCCGCAACCTGTCCCGGATCGCGTTCGGCCGCGCGCGCCTGCGCTGGTCGCAACTGGGTTACGGCAAGACGTCGCGCACGAGCACGGATCAGGCCACACCGCGCAACCTCTTCGGTTTCAAGGATGGAACGGCCAACGTCCTCGGCACCGATTCGGATGCGCTGAACACGCACGTCTGGGCGTCCGAGTCCGACGGCCCGGCATGGTTCGCGGGCGGCTCGTACCTCGTCGCGCGCAAGGTGGCGATGCTCATCGAGACGTGGGATCGCGTTCGGCTGGCCGAGCAGCACCGCATCATCGGGCGCGACAAGGCCGTCGGCGCTCCGCTGTCCGGAGGCGACGAGTTCACGCGACCCGACTTCTCCGGAACCGCTATCGATGCGGACAGTCATGTTCGTCTGGCGCACCCAGACGCGAACGACGGCATCCGGCTCCTCAGGCGCGGCTTCAACTACGTCGGCGGGAACAACGAGCTCGGCCGGCTCGATGCGGGGCTGTTCTTCCTCTCGTACCAGCGCGATCCGTCGCAGTTCATCACGGTGCAGCGTCGGCTGTCGACGGATCTGATGAACGAGTACATCCGGCATGTCGGATCAGGCGTCTGGGCGATCCCGCCGGGAGCAGGAGCCGGATCGTTCGTCGGTGCGGGGCTGTTCGCCTGACGCGTGACTGCGATGCTACGTGCGCGGCCGCCGAGACCCGGTCGGGTCGCTGCGCCGAGCGGGGTCTGGTACGAGCGAACGTTCGCGGAACAGCCACGCCGGTCGCGGTTCGACCAGCGGTCGGAACAGCCATCTCACCGGCTTGGTGGCCAGGATCACGGCGATGCCGACGGAGAGCAGGATGACGCTGGGCAGCCACAGCCAGGTCGGCTCCGCGTCGCGCAGGATGCCGGACTCGCGGAACGGATACAGCACGAACGAGTGCAGCAGATAGACGTACATCGTGTACTGGCCGAACTGGGTCCACCAGGTGGTGCGACGGGGGATGAGGACGAAGAACGCCGCGCTCAGCAGCAGCCCGACGGCGATCAGCGCGAGACGCACGCCGCCCGACCACCAGGCGTCGCTGCCGAGATCGGCGTAGGAATCGTCGTAGAAGAACCATTTGTCCAGGTCTACGCTCGACCAGATCTCCACCCAGTTCCATGCCACGAACCCGTCGATCACGAAGATCACGACCGCGACGACGCGCAACCACCATGGTCGGAAATCGATCAGCCGGAAGCGGTCGACGATGTCGTGCTCACGCAGCCACCAGCCGAGCACGAAGAACGGAAGGAAACCGAGGGTCCGCGACAGCGAGAACGTGCTGTCGACATTCGGCAGGTAGCCGGCGCCGATCGAGATCAGCAGCGCCCACAGCAGGGGCCACCGCAGCAGGGCGAGGTAGGGGAGCACGAGCCGGAAGATGCCGAGCGCGAGCAGGAACCAGAGCGTCCAGGACGGTTCAGTGAGATTGGGAGAAACCTGACCTTCGACGAGCCACTTGGTGAGTGTCCACAGCATCTCGAAGATGACGTACGGCACCAGGATGTCGGTGATGATGCGGGCCATCTGTCGCTTGGTCGGCGGTGCGGACTTCGAGAAGTATCCGGCGATGATCGCGAATGCGGGCATGTGGAAGGCGTAGAACGAAAGGTACAACGCCATGGCGATGTCGGAGTCGTAGGTGAGACGCTGGATGGCATGTCCCAGCACCACCAGCACGATGCAGGCGTATCGGGCGTTGTCCCAGAACGGAACTCGGCGACGGGGCCGCGGAGTCGATCCGGTGATGGGGCCGGTCGGAGGCTGCGCGGCACTGCTCATGCTCCGAGGCTACCCGGCGTCCGGCTGAACATCCGGGGAATAAAGTTGTGCGCGTCGCGTTGACACAGATACATTCAAGTGAATATAAACGGATGCCACAGCATCCGTTCTGGAGAAACACGGAGCATCACATGAGCGAGCAGACCGTCACAGCGGGGATGCAGTTCGGCATCTTCAGCGTCAGCGACATCACGCAGAACCCGGTCACGGGCGAGACGCCCAGCGAGGCGCAGAAGATCAAGGACGCGATCACCATCGCGAAGCACGTCGAGGATGTGGGACTCGACGTCTACGCGATCGGCGAGCACCACAACCCGCCGTTCTGGTCCTCCTCGCCGTCGACCACGCTCGCCGCGATCGCCGGGCAGACCGACCGGGTCATCCTCTCGACGTCGACCACGCTGATCACGACGAACGACCCGGTGAAAATCGCCGAGGACTTCGCGATGCTCCAGCACGTGTCGGACGGACGCACCGACATCATGATCGGGCGCGGCAACACCGGTCCGGTGTATCCGTGGTTCGGCAAGGACATCCGCCAGGGCCTCCCGCTGGCGATCGAGAGCTACAACCTGCTGCACCGCCTGTGGCGCGAGGACGTCGTGGATTGGGAGGGCAAGTTCCGCACCCCGCTGCAGGGATTCACCTCGACACCCCGTCCGCTGGACGGCGTCGCGCCCTTCGTCTGGCACGGTTCGATCCGCACCCCCGAGATCGCCGAACAGGCCGCCTACTACGGCGACGGATTCTTCGCGAACAACATCTTCTGGCCGAAAGAGCACTACCAGCGGCTCATCGAGCTGTACCGACAGCGGTGGGCGCACTACGGTCACGGCGCGCCGGAGACGGCGATCGTCGGACTCGGCGGCCAGGTCTTCATGCGGGCGAATTCGCAGGACGCCGTGAACGAGTTCCGTCCGTACTTCGACAACGCCCCCGTCTACGGACACGGCCCCAGCATGGAGGACTTCACCGAGATGACGCCGCTGACGGTCGGCTCGCCGCAGCAGGTCATCGACCGGTACGCCGCCATGCGCGAGACCTTCGGCGACTACCAGCGCCAGCTGTTCCTCATCGATCACGCCGGTCTTCCGCTGAAGACGGTGCTCGAACAGCTCGACATCCTCGGCGGCGAGGTCGTGCCGGTGCTGCGCCGGGAGCTGGCGAAGAACCGCCCCGCCGCCGTTCCGGATGCTCCGACGCACGCATCGCTGGTCGCGGCGGCCTACGGCGACGGGCCCGTGCGCGAAGCGCGCCCCGGCGCGAACCGCGGTGACAACCTCACCGCCGGGTCCCCGTACCAGGACACTCCGCAGCCCGCTGGTGCATCATTCGGCCTCGGCCGGAAGGAGGCGTGACATGACAACGCGTCGCATCGCCGTCGTCTCGGCCGGTCTCTCGAACCCGTCATCCACCCGCATGCTCGCCGATCGGATGGCGGCTGAGACGACTCGCCTGCTTCGTGAGCGCGAGATCGAGGTCAGCGTCGACGTGATCGAGCTGCGAGACCTCGCGCACGACATCACGAACAATCTGCTGACCGGGTTCGCTCCACCGGCGCTGGAGACGGCGATCAACACGGTCGTCTCGGCCGATGCCCTGATCGCCGTCACACCGATCTTCTCGACGAGCTACTCGGGGCTCTTCAAGTCGTTCATCGACGTGCTGGATCCTGACTCGCTCACCGGAAAGCCTGTTCTGATCGGGGCGAACGCGGGCACAGCCAGGCACTCGCTCGCGATCGACTACGCCATCCGGCCCGTGTTCGCGTACCTGCATGCCGAGCCGGTCTCCACGGGCGTCTTCGCTGCGTCCAGCGACTGGGGAGGCGGGGGCGACGACGTCGCCCCGCTCGCCAAGCGGGTGGAGAAGGGGGCGAGGGAGCTCGCCGACGCGATCGCCCGTAAGGATGCCGTGGCCAACGGCGACCCGTTCGACCCTGCCACCTATCTGGGCGAGGGCCGCTCGTTCGGGCACCTGCTCGGCGGTCTCGCCGGGGAGTGAAGCGCCGGCGGCTCGCCGCCGGACAGAACGAAGGCCGCCCCAGAGGGGCGGCCTTCTCTATGCGGTCAACCGCTCTTGCGTCGGAACTCGCGATGCGTCTGGGCCGAGTGCGTGCCGTGGATGGCGGAGTCGCCGTCCAGGTGTGCCTCTCCCTGACGATTCTGCGCGTTCTTCTTCTCGAGCGCTTCCTTGAACTTGCGCTTCATCTCGTCCGAAGAGGAGACGGCGTCGTCTGGCGTGCTCATGCCGCCAGCCTAGTCGGAGGTCGGGCCGGAGGGGGAGGGGCTCTTCCGGCGCGCGCGTCGACGCAGCACCAGATCGATCAGCGCGCCGATCGCGACGGCGCAGATCACGGAGACGATGATCGCCACCACAGGGCCACCGGGGAGAATCGCGGCGATGAGCGCGCCGATCGCAGCCTGGTACGCCGCCCACCCCGTCGCGGCGAGCGCGACGAGCGCGCCGTACCGGGGCAGCGGGATGCGCGTCGCCCCGGCGACCAGGTTGATCGCCAAGCGGGCGAAGGGGATGAAGCGAGCGGTGAACAGCACGACGGCCGTGCCCGACTCCAAGCGCCCTCGCGCCCACTGCTGGGCGCGCTGCGCTCGCTCGGTCTGCATCCACCGCCATCGATCGGTGCCGGCCCAGCGCCCGATCGTGTAACAGAGCAGATCGCCGGCCATGGCGGCCAGCGCGGCGCAGACGATGACGGCCCACAGCGCCGGCGCGCCGGTCGAAATCGCGAGTGCACCGAGCGCCGTCACCGCGATCTCACCGGGGACGACGACGAAGAAGGCGTCCCCCAGCACCAGCAACGACATCACTGCCAGCGCCCAGGGGCCTGCGACGAGTTCGGCGACGCCATCCGTGATCACGCTGACACTGTGCCGTTCCGAGGTG
This sequence comes from Microbacterium sp. STRO-1N, assembly GCF_057748015.1. The sequence goes on along the minus strand of NZ_CM173234.1, from coordinate 2,310,675 downwards.
AACGGGAACCGAATCGGGGATAGCGGGTGACCGGCAGTCGTGCAACGGGTGAACTCTCCGCGACAACCGGTGCTCCCAGCGGTTCGCGGCGAGCGGGCGCGGCATCCTGACACCGTGAGAGTCGCGATCGTGACCGAATCCTTCCTGCCGCACATGAACGGTGTGACGGGATCTGTCATGCAGATCCTTCGTCACCTCGAGCGCGAGGGGCATGTCGCCCACGTGCTCGCTCCGGATGCCGTCGGCATCCCCGATTCCCTGCACGGCGCGCGCGTGGAGCCTGTTCCAAGCCTCGCTCTGCCTGGATATCGCAATGTCCGCGTCGGAGCCGCGACCGCGCATCGTGTGGCGGCTTCCCTGGAGCGCTTCCGCCCCGACGTCGTCCACCTCGCCTCGCCCTTCGCGCTCGGTTGGCGGGGAGTGCTCGCCGCCGGGCGACTGGACGTCCCGGCGGTCGCCGCATATCAGACCGATGTTGCCGCGTACACCGAGCGCTACCGGCTGGCTGCGACCACGTCCTTCGCGCAGAATCACATCGTCCGACTGCATCGCAGGGCGACCCTCACGCTCGCGCCCTCGACGGAGTCGGAGCGACAGCTCGAGGGGCTGGGCGTCGATCGGCTCCGGCGGTGGGGCAGGGGTGTGGATGCCGAACGCTTCCACCCCGGCCGCCGAGACGGAGGCTGGCGGCGCGCGTCCGCTGACGACGTCCTGATCGGCTACGTCGGACGTCTGGCGGCGGAGAAGCAGGTCGAAGATCTGCGCGTCCTGCAGGACATACCGGGTGTGCGCCTCGTGATCGTCGGGGAAGGACCGGCACGGGCGCGCTTGCAGGCGGCATTGCCCGGTGCGGTGTTCCTCGGCCATCTGGACGGCGACGAACTCGCCATCGCCATGGCGTCGTTCGACGTGTTCGTGCACCCGGGGGAGAGCGAGACGTTCGGGCAGACGCTGCAGGAGGCGCACGCCAGTGGCGTGCCGATCGTGGCGACCGGCAGCGGCGGTCCGCTCGATCTCGTCCGGATGGGGATCGATGGCTGGCTGTACCGACCCGGCGATCTCGTCGACCTGCGCATGCGCGTGGCCGATCTCGCCGGCGACGCGCGCAAACGACGGGCGTTCGGCGAGGCGGGCAGGGCGGCAGTGGCCGGCCGCAGCTGGTCGGCGCTCTGCTCGCAGCTGCTCGGTCACTTCGACGAGGCGACGACCCTGCATCGTGTGGATCGGTCGCTGCGCTCGCCGCGGACGCGTCGGCCGGAGCCGGCACAGGCGTATCCTTGGCGCCGCTGGAGTCGTTTCGTGGCGCTCGGGGATTCGCTGACCGAGGGGCTCTGCGACCCGGCGCCCGACGGAGCGCTGCGCGGGTGGGCGGACCGGCTCGCACTGCTGCTGGCGGCTCGAGGCGGGTTGCATTACGCAAACCTCGCCGTGCGTTCACGGCGCGTCGACGACGTCTGCGGCGAGCAGCTGCAGCGGGCACGGGAGCTGAGGCCGGATCTGGTCTCGATCCTGGTCGGCGCGAACGATCTGGTCCGCACCGGTGCTGACGTCGTCGCACTGGCGGCCAGGCTCGAGGGAGCGGTTCGCACGCTTCGCGCGGATGGCGCCGACGTGCTGCTGGTGACGCCGTTCCTCCCTGACCGGCGCGCGGCCGGGCTCTTCGCGCGACGATTCGCCGCTTTCTCGGGCGCGCTCGCCGGAATCGCCGAGCGTACAGGTGCCATGCTCCTGGACACCGATCTGCACCCGTCGCTCGCCGACCGGTCGAACTGGGGTGAGGACCTGGTCCATCTGGGCAGTCGAGGGCATCGGTTCCTCGCCTACCGGGCCGGCGAGGTCCTCGACGTTCCGCACGCGGAGGCGCTCGGAGCTCTGGATGCCGTGCTCCACGACGCGGAGCCGTCGACCAGAGCGGCGTGGTGGCGCGAGCACGCGCTTCCGTGGGCCTGGCGTCGGATGCGCGGTCGCGTGGCCGGCGACGGGCGCGTCGCCAAGCACGACGACTACGTGTACATCGGCCGCTCGACCAGCCTGCGTGAGGCGCGGGTGCGCTGAACGGCGCGCGAGGCGGGTTCGGATTCCCGGCGTGATCGCGGGATTCCCGGTACTCGCTGGTACGCTGGCAGGGAGTGGAATCGGCGAGAAGCTGGTCCCCTGTGGTGGATTCCTCGGCACGACGGGTCGGGTGATCTTCTACTGGTGGCCAGCGCAGGTGAGATTCGCGGGAATGCCCGCGCGCCCGGACTCTCCGTCTCCGCTCCGATGCACGCTCGCGGATCACACGGACCCGCGAGAGGAAATAAAGAAGGAGAGACCTCTTGGAAGGTCCTGAAATCACCGCCACGGAAGCCGTTCTCGACAACGGCCGCTTCGGCACCCGCACCATCCGCTTCGAGACCGGCCGCCTCGCGCAGCAGGCTCAGGGCGCAGTCGCCGCGTACCTCGACGGCGAGACCATGCTCCTCTCGGCCACCAGCGCAGGCAAGCACCCGCGCGAGGGCTTCGACTTCTTCCCGCTGACGGTCGACGTCGAGGAGCGCTCCTACGCCGCCGGCAAGATCCCCGGTTCGTTCTTCCGTCGTGAGGGCCGCCCCTCCACCGAGGCGATCCTGGTCTGCCGTCTCATCGACCGTCCGCTGCGTCCGTCGTTCGTCGACGGCCTGCGCAACGAGGTCCAGATCGTCATCACCGTTCTGTCGATCGCACCCGGCGAGTTCTACGACGCGCTCGCGATCAACGCGGCATCCGCATCCACGCAGATCTCCGGTCTGCCGTTCTCGGGTCCTGTCGCCGGCGTGCGTCTGGCGTTCATCCCGGGTGGCGGACAGCACGAGGACCAGTGGGTCGCGTTCCCGACCGCCGAGCAGGTCTCGGAGGCCGTGTTCGACCTGATCGTCGCCGGTCGTGTCGTCACGAAGGCCGATGGCACCGAAGACGTCGCGATCATGATGGTCGAGGCCGAGGCCACCGAGAACAGCTGGAACCTGATCAAGGCCGGTGCCACCAAGCCCAACGAGGAGATCGTCGCTCAGGGTCTCGAGGCATCCAAGCCGTTCATCGCGCAGCTGGTCAAGGCTCAGGCGGAACTGGCGGCGTCGTCGTCGAAGGAGCCGGGCGTCTACCCCGTCTTCCTGCCGTACAGCCAGGAGACCTACGACTTCGTCGCGCAGCGCGCATACGACGACCTCGTCGGCGTCTTCCAGATCGCTGACAAGAAGGAGCGCCAGAGCGCGGACGACGCGGTCAAGGAGCGCGTCCACGCCGACCTGCTCGCGGCCGTCGAGGCCGGCGAGCTGCAGGCCGTCGCGACGCTCGAGTTCTCCGCCGCGTACAAGTCGGTCACCAAGAAGATCGTCCGCGGGCGCATCCTCACCGACAGCATCCGCATCGACGGTCGCGGCCTCGCCGACATCCGTCCGCTGGATGCCGAGGTCCAGGTCATCCCTCGCGTGCACGGTTCGGCGATCTTCCAGCGCGGCGAGACCCAGATCATGGGCGTCACTACGCTGAACATGCTCAAGATGGAGCAGCAGATCGACTCGCTGTCGCCTGTGACGAGCAAGCGCTACATGCACCACTACAACTTCCCGCCCTACTCCACCGGTGAGACCGGTCGCGTCGGGTCGCCGAAGCGTCGCGAGATCGGGCACGGCTTCCTCGCCGAGCGCGCGCTCGTACCGGTACTGCCCAGCCGCGAGGAGTTCCCCTACGCGATCCGTCAGGTCTCCGAGGCGCTGAGCTCCAACGGCTCGACGTCGATGGGTTCGGTCTGCGCATCGACTCTGTCGCTGCTGAACGCGGGTGTGCCGCTGCGCGCTCCCGTCGCCGGCATCGCCATGGGCCTGGTGTCCGACGAGGTCGACGGTCAGACCCGTTACGCGGCGTTGACCGACATCCTCGGCGCCGAGGACGCCCTCGGTGACATGGACTTCAAGGTCGCCGGTACCAGCGAGTTCGTCACGGCCATCCAGCTGGACACGAAGCTCGACGGCATCCCGTCCGAGGTCCTGGCCGGCGCGCTGACGCAGGCGAAGGACGCCCGTCTGACGATCCTGAACGTGCTCAACGCGGCGATCGATACGCCGGACGAGATGGCACCGACCGCGCCGCGCGTGATCAGCGTCCAGATCCCGGTCGACAAGATCGGCGAGCTGATCGGCCCGAAGGGCAAGACGATCAACGCGATCCAGGATGAGACCGGCGCGCAGATCTCCATCGAGGAGGACGGCACCGTCTACATCGGCGCGACCGATGGCCCGTCGGCCGAGGCCGCTCGTGCGCAGGTGAACGCGATCGCCAACCCGACCAACCCGGAGATCGGCGAGCAGTTCCTCGGCACCGTTGTGAAGATCGCCACCTTCGGCGCCTTCATCTCGCTGCTGCCGGGCAAGGACGGCCTGCTGCACGTCACCGAGGTGCGCAAGCTCGCCGGTGGCAAGCGCGTCGAGAACGTCGACGACGTGCTCTCGGTCGGCCAGAAGATCCTCGTGAAGATCACGAAGATCGACGACCGCGGCAAGCTGTCGCTCGAGCCCGTCCTGGATGACGCTCCGGCCGCCGAAGAGGCGCCTGAGGCCGAGGCCACCGAGGCCTGATCCTCTGATCCATCGAAGGCCCGGATCCGCTCCGCACAGGAGAGGATCCGGGTCTTCGTCGTGTCCGGCGTGATGAAAACGTTATGGCGAATTCCCCGGACGTTCGCCTGATCGGCGGGGGAGCGCGCGATCGTCCTCTACTCTCGAAGAAAAGCACCGGGGGGTGCATACAGCGCATGACAGTGCAGGTCGACTCGCGGGGGTGAGAGCATGCGGATATTCGGCGTCGGTACCGCCGGGACACCCGAGGTGGCCGCGAGCGCCCACCCGCAGCATCCTTCCGCGCCGATCCCGGTCGTCGGCCCAGGCGTCGGCGAGACCCTGCGCGTGCCGCTCGGCGAGACGGGATTCGAGACCTTCCCGCTCATGCTGGGCGCTGCCGAGTTCGGCTGGAACGTCGACCTCGAGACCAGCCACGAGATCCTCGATCGCTACGTCGAGTTCGGCGGCAACGCCGTCCACACCGCCGACGGATTCTCCGGCGGACGCAGCGAGCACATCATCGGCCAATGGCTGCGCTCGCGTGGGCGCAGGGACGGGATCGTCCTCAGCGCGCGGATCGGTTCGCACGCCGACAACCCCGGCCTCGGTTCCGTCAACCTCGTCAGGGCCGTCGAGGGTTCGCTCACCCGGCTCGGTGTGGATCGCATCGACGTGCTCTACCTGGACGCGACATTCGATGCGACCACGAACATCGAGGACACACTGGCGACCGTGGAGTGGCTGCGCGAGGCGGGCAAGATCGGCGCCGTCGGCGCGTTCGGCTTCAGCCCGGAGCGGCTCGTCGAAGCCCGCATCCTCGCGTCGGCGGGCTACCCCCGGATCGAGGTGCTCGATGCCCCGTACAACCTCGTGCGCCGCCAGCCGTTCGAAGGCGACATGCGCCTGGTCGCCGGCGCGCAGACGCTGGCGGTGACACCGTCGCACGCGCTGGAGCACGGTTTCCTGTCCGGCCGGCACCGCAACAAGGCGCGTGCGTCGCAGGGCGTGCGCGGACAGCAGCTGCGCGAACACCTGAACCGTCGCGGAAACCGCATCCTCCGGGCGCTCGACCAGGTGGCCGATGAGCTGCAGGTGCCGGTCGCCGCTGTCTCGATCGCCTGGCTGCTCGCGCAGCGGACGGTCATCGCGCCCATTGTGAACACGTTCGCGACCCAGCACGTCGACGAGCTCATGCAGGGCGCCGGGGTCACGCTGTCGCGTCAGCAGATCGCCGATCTCACCCGCGCGGGCGACTGAGAAGCCGCGACGCTCGGTTAGGCTGGAAGACGCCAGCCGATGATGGCGGGTGACGAAGCGAGTGGGTTGTGACGCACTACATATATCTGGTCAGACATGGTGAGCATCAGGACGCCGAGCACGGCGTCGACGACGGACCGCTCTCTCCTCGGGGGCAGCGACAGGCGGAGCTGATCGCCGATCGGCTGTCCGGACTCCCGCTCGACGCGGTGTGGCATTCGCCACTGCTGCGGGCGACCGAGACGGCGCGTGCGATCTCTGCGCGGCTGCCTGCGGTCGATCCCGAACCGTCAGCGCTGCTCTTCGACTGCGTGCCCACGGGGCTCACAGAGGAGACGCCGACGGCGTTCGAGTCGTTCTTCGGGTCGGTCACGGATGCCGAGATCGAGGCCGGTGGCGCGCAGATGGCCGACGCGGTGAACGAGTTCCTCGTGCGCAAACAGGGGGACGTCCACGAGGTCCTCATCACGCACAACTTCGTCATCTCGTGGTTCGTTCGCGAGGTGCTCGGCGCTCCGGAGTGGCGATGGATGACCCTGAACCAGGCGCATTGCGGCCTGACGGTCATCGCGCAGAAGCAAGGGCGCCCGTGGACGCTGCTGACGCACAACGACCTCGGCCACCTTCCGGTGGAGCTGCGCACCGGGTTGCCGGACGCCGTCCCGGTCTGAGCCGCGCTCAGACCAGCGGCTTGCGGTACCAGCGCGTGGCGTTCGGGTTGTCGTTGTACGGCTCGATCTCCTCGAACCCGCTGCGGGCATAGAGCGCGCCGGCGGCCTCGAGCGTGTGATGAGTGTCGAGCACGAGTTCGCCGGCGCCCCACTGCCTTGCCCGACGTTCGAGCTCCTCCAGGATCGCGCGCCCCCACCCCTGGCCGCGGGTCTCGGGCCGCAGGAACAGATGCTTGATCTCGTAGCGGATGCCGGCCTCCGAATCGTCCAGTCGTCGAATGCCTCCGCACCCCACTGCCCCTCCGACGGGACCGGCGAGCAGAAAGACGCCCGCGGGTGGTGCGAACGCGCTCGGTGCCGGAAACGTCGGCGTGTAGCCTCCGCCGGGGAACTCTGCGGCACGCAGGGCGAAGTACTCGACGAGGATCGCGTGCGATTCGGGATCGGCGGGGGAGGCGTCGCGGAACTCGAGCATGGGACAACGCTACCCGGGCATCGGGGCACGGCCGCGCCGTGCCGCGTGGCCGGACCACGGCGAAATAGACTGGGGGCATGAGCACGCAGGTAGCACTCGTCGGCGGAACCGGGAAACTCGGTTCGATCATCCGAGCGGTGATCGACGACCTCGACGATTTCGAAGTCGCGCGCGTGCTCACCTCGACGAGCGACTGGTCCGAACTGGACGGCATGGACCTCGTCGTCGACGCCTCCACGCCGCAGGTGAGCGTCGAGGTCGTCCGTGCCGCTGTCGAGCGGGGGATCAACGTCCTGGTCGGCACATCCGGTTGGTCGAACGAGCGCATCGCGCTGGTGCGTCCTCTGGTCGAGGCCGCAGAGACCGGGGTGGTGTTCATCCCGAACTTCTCGCTCGGCTCGGTTCTCGGCTCCGCTCTGGCGTCCGCCGCCGCCCCGTTCTTCGACTCAGCGGAGATCGTGGAGGCGCACCGAGACACGAAGATCGATTCTCCCAGCGGCACCGCGGTGCGCACCGCGGAACTGATCGCGGCCTCTCGCGCCGAGCAGGGCCCCGTGAGCGCCCCGCACGTCGATCAGCGCGCCCGCGGCCAGCAGGTCGCAGGGGTGCCGGTCCACTCGCTGCGTCGGCCAGGGGTGATCGCCCGGCAGGACGTCATCCTCTCCGGCCCAGGTGAGTCGCTGACGTTCACCCACGACACCGTCGAGCCCGCACTCGCGTACGCGCCCGGCATCCGCCTGGCCGTGCCGTTCGCGCTCGGCGCGCGCGGCGTGGTCGTCGGGCTGGAGAACATGGTCGACATCGGCATCCGAGCCCGGTCGTGACAGCTCGCATCGGCATCGTCCTGATGGGCGTCTGCCTGATCCTGTACTTCATCGTCGCCGGACAGCAGGCGTTCCTGTTCATCGGGACGGGCGAACCGATCGCTGTGCTCATGGGCATCGCGGCGATCGTCCTGCCGTTGATCGGGGTCTGGGCGCTCGTGCGCGAGATCCAGTTCGGAGTGTCGGCCGACCGACTCGGCCGACGACTGGATGCCGAGGGCGGCATGCCGGAGGCCGAGACCGAGCTGACCCCGAGCGGGAAGATCGCGAAAGAGGATGCTGACGGCATCGTGTCGCGTTACCGCGCCGCGGCCGAAGCCGCTCCCACGGACTGGCGGGAGCAGTATCGCCTCGGTGTCGTGCAGGATGCGGCGGGGCGTCGCAAGGACGCCCGCGCCAGCATCCGTGAGGCGATCAGAGTGGAGAAGCAGGCCCGCTGAGGGGCTCGCTCTCCGGCAGACGACTCAGGCGAGCGTGGCCTCGAGTGTGATCTCGATCCCGGACAGCGCCTGGGACACGGGGCAGCCGGTCTTCGCGCCGTCGGCGATCTGCTGGAACGCCTCCGGCGTCAGGCCCGGTACGGAAGCGTTCACGTTCAGGTGGCTGCCGGTGATGCCGGTGCCGGGCTTGAAAGTCACGGAGGCCGTGGTGTTGACGCGCTCGGGCGGGGTGCCGTTCTCGGCCAGTGCGTGCGAGAGCGCCATGCTGAAGCACGAGGCGTGCGCCGCGGCGATGAGCTCTTCGGGAGTCGTGGTCGTCTCGGAGCCCTCGCTGCGGGCCTTCCAGTCGATCGGGAAGGTCCCGAGGTGCGAGGTGGCGAACGAGACGGTGCCGGATCCCTCGGTGAGGGAACCGGTCCAGGTGGTGGTGGCTTCGCTGGTGACGGGCATGATGTTCCTCCGGAGGTAGGCGGGCTGTGGGCCCAGCCTAGCGATCGGCCGAGGTCGAGGGAACCGCTCGATCAGCCCGTCGGGGACACCCGTCCGACGATCCCCGCGCGCTGCAGCAGGAGGTACAGCTGGCACCCGAGGCAGAAGCCGAATGCCGCGTTCAGGAATGCTGCGACGAACGCGGCGGCTGCCGCGATCGGCAGCGCCCACGGAACGCCGAACAGGTGCAGCACGATGCCGATGCCGACCACGAAGAGGCCGACGCCCTGCGCGAACCGCGGGGGCCGTGGGTCCTCCAGCTCCGTCGGCGGGGCGAGACGCGGGCGGACGAAGCGACGGAACACCACGCCCCAGGGGGCTGTACGCGGCCACGCGACGGCCCAGAGGAACAGCACGGCGATGACGACCAGGAGCAGGAATCCCGGGTCCAGGACTCGTTGGTGGATCGGGGAGACGACGATGACCCAGTCGGCTCCGGGCACGAACGACGCCCCGGACAGAGGCTGATGGGCGAACCAGCCGAAGCTCGAGGGGCCTCTCGCGGTCGAGATCCCGATGAGCGAGAGGATGAAGGCGACGAGCAGCAGCCCGGCCGTGATGCCCGCGGCGAATCGTGGGCCTCGCGGGTCGATTCCGGCGGGGGAAGCGGCGGTGCTGCGGGACATGTCTGCTCCGGTCTGCGCGCCTCAGACGGCGGCGAGGGTTTCGGTGAGGGCGTGCGCGTGCGGCACGCCGTTGAACCGGGCGCGGACAGCGCCCGTGCGGTCGAGGATGAAGGTCGTCGGCGTCTGGAGGATCCGGTAGCGGCTGGACAGATCGGGGCGATGCGTGAGGTCGACCTCGACGTGGGCGATGCCGTCGTCCCGAGAGGCGATATCGCTCAGCATCCGTCGCACCTGCGGACAGCGTGCGCACATCTCGGTGCTGAACTGGACGAGAGTCGCCCTGGACCCCAGAGCCCCGGACACATCGACCGGATCGAACCGCAGGTGCCCTCCGCCGCGGCGGCGACCGTCGGCGATGCGCAGGGCGACGCCGAGGATCACGCCGAGCACGATCAGCGCACCGGCGACGGCCAGGGCGAGTACGGGCGACATGGATCGAGGGTACGACCGATCGGCGGCGCTCGGGGCGGTTGTTGCGAAGCATGACCGACGCGTCCACGTCGGTGGTCTGCGGGTATCGTGTGGAGCATGAGCGAAGCCGTCCCGACGCCGTACGAAGACCTGCTCCGTGAAGTGCTCGCCGAGGGCACGCACAAGGATGACCGCACCGGCACCGGCACGCTCAGCGTGTTCGGACGCCAGCTGCGTTTCGACCTGTCGAAGGGGTTCCCCCTGATCACCACGAAACGCGTGCATTTCAAGTCGATCGCTTACGAACTGCTGTGGTTCCTCCGCGGTGATTCCAACGTGGGCTGGCTGCAGGACAACGGAGTCACCATCTGGGACGAGTGGGCGGATGCGTCGGGTGATCTCGGTCCGGTGTACGGCGTGCAGTGGCGGTCGTGGCCCACGCCGGACGGCGGGCACATCGACCAGCTCTCCGAGGTCATCGAGCAGATCCGGCAGTCGCCGGACTCCCGCCGCCTGATCGTGTCGGCGTGGAATCCCGCGGACATCCCCGACATGGCGCTGGCCCCGTGTCACGCGCTGTTCCAGTTCTACGTGGCCGACGGCAAGCTCTCGTGCCAGTTGTATCAGCGCAGCGCCGATCTGTTCCTCGGTGTTCCCTTCAACATCGCCTCTTACGCGCTGCTCACGCAGATGATCGCTCACCAGGTGGGCCTCGAGCCCGGTGACTTCGTCTGGACGGGCGGCGACTGCCACATCTACGACAATCACATCGAACAGGTCAGGGAGCAGCTCACGCGTGAGCCGTATCCGTATCCCACACTGCGCTTCGCGCGAAAGCCCGAGTCGGTGTTCGACTATTCCTACGACGACTTCGTCATCGAGGACTACCAGCACCACCCGCCGATCCGCGCGGCGGTGGCGGTATGACCTGGGTCGGCCTGATCTGGGCCGAGGCGCGCGGGGGAGTGATCGGTGCCGAGGGCGGCATGCCCTGGCATGTGCCCGAGGACATGGCGCACTTCAAGGACGTCACGCTCGGGGCCCCGGTCGTCATGGGGCGCAAGACGTGGGATTCGCTTCCGGAGCGGTTCCGCCCGCTGACCGGGCGCGAGAACGTGGTCATCACGCGGCAGCAGGACTGGGCGGCCGATGGAGCACGCCGCGCCGCGACCATCTCCGAGGCCGTGCGCGGTCGTGACGAAGTCTGGGTGATCGGCGGCGCCGAGATCTACGCGCAGGTCATCGACGATGCCGATCGCCTCGAAGTCACCGAGATCGACCTCGACGTCACCGGCGACGCCTACGCTCCGGACAAGACGGGCTGGCGTCTGGTGTCCGAGGGCGACTGGCAGACGTCTCGCACGGGCATCCGCTACCGCTTCCTGCGATACGAGCGCTGATGCCCGTCGCTCTGATCACCGGGGCCAGTGCCGGCCTCGGCGCGGAATTCGCCAGGCAGCTCGCGCAGAGAGGCGCGGATCTTGTGCTGGTGGCGCGGTCGGCCGGGGCGCTCGACGCGCTGGCCGAGGAGTTGCGCGTACACCACGGCGTGGCTGTCGATGTGCTCGCGGCCGACCTCCTGGATGACGCCGATCTGGATCGTGTCGTCTCGCGCATCGCCGATGCTGAGCATCCCATCGATCTGCTGATCAACAACGCGGGGTTCGGCCTTCCGCTGCACTTCGCCGACAACGACATCGACGACGAGGTGCGGCATCTGCGTCTTCACGTCGAGGTCGCGATGCGCCTCATGCACGTGGCGCTCGCGGTCATGCGCGGCCGCGGCGGCCGCATCGTCAATGTGGCGTCGGTCGCCGGCTTCATCTCGCGCTCGACGTACTCGGCGTGCAAGTCCTGGCTGATCGGTTTCAGCCGCTGGGCCAATGCCGAGTACGCCCGAGACGGTGTCTCCGTCACGGCGCTGTGCCCCGGCTTCACCCACACGAGCTTCCACGCGCGGATGGGTCTGCCGCCTGGTGAGGAGGGGATCCCGTCGGTGATGTGGCTCGACGCGGCCGATGTCGTCCGCGAAGGCCTGCGGGACGCCGCGCGTGGGCGCGCGGTGTCGATCCCGTCGCTGCGCTACAAGGCGATCGTCGCGCTGACCGGCGTGCTTCCCGCGTCCTTCACCTCTCGCGTGGCGCGGCGCGGTCGCGTCTGAGCGCTTTTCCGGCTCAGCGGAAGCGACCGAGCCGGATGCCGGCGTAGGCGATCGCCGCGACGGTCTCGCCGTCCGTGATCCGTCCGTCGGCGATCATGCGCAGCACCTCGTCGAACGGCACCCACGACACCTCGTCGATGCCTTCCTCCGACCGTTCATCGTCCCCGTCGGTGAGGGTGAGCCCTCGTGCGAGGTACACGTGCTCGGGCGCGACGGTCACGCCGTTCAACGCGTTCATGGTGCCGAGCGCCGTCCACTCCGTCGCCTGCAGGCCCGTCTCCTCCTTGAGCTCGCGCTGCGCTGCGATCAGGGGATCCTGTCCATCGCTTCCGCCGGCGGGGACCTCGATCGACCGGCCGGTCGTGTAGCGGTCCAGTCCCACCAGGCAGACACGGTCCTGCGCGTCGACGGCCACGATGAACACCGCAGGGTGGCGCATCGTGACGACACCGTAGATGCCGGATCCGCCGGGGCCGATCACGGCATCCTCGCGGACCGAGATCCACGGATTCTCATACACGGTGCGGGATCCCTCGGTCTGCCAGGCCATGCGGGCGAGTGTATCTCCGCACGTGACCCAGCGCCGAACCGATACGCTGGGAGCATGACGCACTCGGGCAACCCTTTCGGACAGGTTCTCGTCGCGCTCGTCACTCCGATGACGGCCGACGGCGAAGTCGACTGGACCGCCGTCGAGAAGCACATCGACGATGTCATCACGGCAGGTGCTGACGGCGTCGTCGTGACGGGGACGACCGGCGAGACCTCGACCCTGACGGACGCCGAGAAGCTCAAGCTCGTCGAGGTCGGCAAGTCCGTCTCATCCGGCCGCGCCAGCATCATCACCGGCGGCGGATCCAACGAGACCGCGCACGCGATCGAGCTGTACAAGGCCAGTGAGAAGGCCGGCGCCGACGGCATCATGATCGTCACGCCGTACTACAACAAGCCCACTCAGGCCGGCATCCTGACGCACTTCCGCCTGGTCGCGGACGCGACCGACCTCCCGGTGATCCTGTACGACATCCCCGGCCGGACGGGCGTCCCGATCCAGTACGAGACGATCCTGCGGCTGGCCAAGCATCCGAACATCCTCGCTGTGAAGGACGCCAAGGGCGACTTCAGCGAGGTGAGCCGTGTGCTGAACCAGACCGACCTGATGTACTTCTCCGGCGACGACGCGAACGCGCTGCCGCACCTCGCCATCGGTGCGACCGGACTCATCGGTGTGACCGCCAACATCACTGCGACGCCGTATCGCACCATCGTCGACGCCGTGAACCGCGGCGACCTCGCCGCGGCGACGGCCGAGCACAAGCGCCTCGAACCGCTCGTGCGCGCGGTCATGACGCACGTGCCAGGCACCGTGTCGGCGAAGTACATCCTGCATGGGCTGGGACGCATCTCCAGCCCGCGCGTCCGCCTTCCCCTCGTGGGACCGGAGGAGTGGGAGGCCGCGCTCATCGAGGACGAGCTCGCACTCGTCACCGACGTGCCGGGCGCCGACTTCTCCAACTTCCGCCCCGACCGCAACGCGGCCGCCGGCGGTGCGCTGCCGAAGGTGCACGGCACGACGCGCTGAGACATCACGGGCGCGGAGCGCGCCTGACGCACGACCGGGCGCCTGACGCGCCTGACAGAGGAGACAGCATGTCCATTCCGATCGCCGCAGCGGCACCTCTCGAGGAAGGGACCCTGCGCGTCACACCGCTCGGTGGTCTCGAAGAGATCGGTCGCAACATGACCATCTTCGAGTTCGACGGGAGGATCCTCATCGTCGACTGCGGCGTGCTCTTCCCCGAAGAGCACCAGCCGGGCGTCGACCTGATCCTGCCCGACTTCGAACCGATCCGCGACCGCCTGGACGACGTCGTCGGCGTGGTCCTGACGCACGGACACGAAGATCACATCGGCGCTGTGCCGTACCTGCTGCGCCTCAAGAACGACATCCCGCTGATCGGCTCCGGACTCACGCTCGCCCTCGTCGAGGCGAAGCTCAAGGAGCACCGGATCAAGGCCTTCACCCTCACGGTCAAGGAAGGCCAGCAGGAGAAGGTCGGCCCCTTCGACCTCGAGTTCATCGCCGTCAACCACTCCATCCCGGATGCTCTGGCCGTCGCGATCCGCACGTCGGCGGGGCTCGTGCTCGCCACCGGCGACTTCAAGATGGATCAGTTGCCGCTGGATGGTCGGATCACCGACCTGCGCGCGTTCGCTCGCCTTGGCGAAGAGGGCGTCGACATGTTCATGGTGGACTCGACGAACGCGGACGTCCCCGGCTTCACGCCGACCGAGCGCTCGATCGGACCGGTGCTCGATCAGGTGATCGGCAAGGCGCCGCGACGGGTGATCGTCGCGAGCTTCTCCAGTCACATCCACCGCGTCCAGCAGGTGATCGATGCCGCGCACGCGCACGGGCGTCGCGTCGCCTTCCTCGGCCGCAGCATGGTGCGCAACATGACGATCGCGGAGCAGCTCGGCTACCTGCAGGTGCCGGAGAACGTCCTGATCGACTACAAGAAGGCGCGCGACCTGCCGGACGACCAGATCGTCTACATGTCGACGGGATCGCAGGGCGAGCCGATGGCTGTGCTCAGCCGCATGGCGAACCTCGACCACGCGATCGAGGTCGGCGAGGGCGACACCGTGATCCTCGCCTCCAGCCTCATCCCGGGCAACGAGAACGCGGTCTACCGGGTGATCGACGGGCTCACGCGGCTGGGCGCGAACGTCGTGCACAAGGCGAACGCCAAGGTGCACGTGTCCGGCCACGCGGCCGCCGGCGAACTCATCTACTGCTACAACATCCTCGAGCCCCGCAACGTCGTCCCGATCCACGGCGAGTCCCGTCATCTGTTCGCGAACGCGAAGCTCGCCCAGGAGACCGGCATCCCCGAGGAGCGCACGTTCATCATCTCCAACGGCACCATCCTTGACATGAAGGACGGCGACGTCCGTGTGGCCGGCCAGCTGGACATCGGCTTCGTGTACGTGGACGGCTCGACGATCGGCGGGATCACCGACGCTGACCTGAAGGATCGCCGAATCCTCGGCGAAGAGGGGTTCGTGTCGGTCATCGTCGTGGTGGATGCGGGCACCGGGCGGATCATCACCGGACCGGAGATCCACGCCCGAGGCATCGCCGAGGACGACGCCGTCTTCGAAGACGTCGTCCCGAAGATCGTCGCCGCGCTGAAAGAGGCCTCCGGCAATGGCGTGCGCGACACGCATGCGCTGTCTCAGGTCGTGCGGCGCACGATCGGCCGCTGGGTCAACCAGAAGCTGCGTCGACGCCCGATGATCGTTCCCCTCGTCATCGAGGCCTGACGCCGTCATCCGGCGTTCGGATTCACGGCTGAGCGACATCACGACGTAACAGGGGCCCAATACGCTCCTGTCATGTCGGACCCGCATCAGATCCGCCCGGCGGTCCAGGCGGACGCCGCCTTCCTCGCCGACATGGTCGTAGAGGCGGCGAACTGGCGCGCCGGCGGTGCGCGGCCGCGTCACGAGGTGGTCGGCTCCCCGGAGCACCGCCGGTACATCGCGGGATGGATGCGGCCGGGGGATGCCGGATTCGTGGCCGTCGAGGATTCCGGCGTGCCGATCGGTGCGGCCTGGTACCGGATGCTTCCGCAGAACGACCCCGGATTCGGCTACATCGGCACTGGGGTCCCTGAGCTCATCATCGGCGTCCGGCCGATCTGGCGCGGACAAGGCGTCGGCCGAACGCTGCTGCGCGCCCTCGTCGCTCATGCCGGTGCGCAGGGACACAGACGGATCAGCCTCAGCGTCGAGCGGGACAACCACGCGGCGGCGCTGTATCGCGGCGAAGGATTCGTGACCACGGGGAACGGCCTGCTCCGGCAGACGATGGTGCATCGGCTCGGATGAGCTGTCGCGCCGTGATCCCGCGGAATGCCGCGTCACTGCGGGGAAATGTCGGACCCCGGCAATACCGTAGAGGACATGGCCAGGAGTACCACGAAGACCCAGCGCGCGTCCGAGAGCGCTTCGGCGCGCTCGAAGCGGCAGACGGGATCGCGGTCGTCGTCGAAGGCCGCACCGGCGCCGAAGAAGTACATCGACGATGCCGACAAGCCGCCCCTCATCGTCCGCGCCTGGACGGGGTTGGCGCACGGCGTCGGCGGTCTGTTCCGGGCGTTCGGTCCCGAGACGCTCGAGAAGGATGATCGGCGGGACGGTTTCCCGCTGTTCCTCGTCCTGCTCGCGTGCCTCGGCGCCGTCGATGAGTGGTTCTTCATCGGGAACGAGGTCGCGCAGACCATCAGCGCCTACACCGTGGGCGGGCTCGTCGGACGCACGGCGTTCCTCATGCCCGTGCTGCTGCTTCTGCTGGCGGGCTGGCTGTTCCGGCATCCGTCGTCCGTGCACGACAACGGGCGCATCGGCATCGGCTTCGCACTGATGGTCCTGTCGATCGCCGGGATCTGCCACGTCGCGGGCGGGCAGCCGCAGCCGAGAGACGGAATGCCGGCGCTGAGCGCATCGGGCGGCCTGTTCGGATGGATGCTGGGGGAGCCGCTGGCGTACCTCACACCGATCGTGGCCTACGTCGTGCTCGGCCTGCTGATCGTGCTCAGCATCCTGATCCTCACGAAGACTCCGCCGAACCGGATCGGGCGCCGTCTCGGCGACCTGTACGCCTGGATGTTCGACGCCGAACGGCCCGAGAAGCCGACGGAGGAGCCGTCGGCTGTCGACGACGCCGACAAGACCGATGACCCGGACGTGCTGCCGTGGTGGCGTCGGAACAAGACCGGACGGGAAGAGGATCCGGACACGACGGTCGGTTCGCAGGATCTCACCGAGCTGCTGCCGACCCAGACGGCCCCGACCAGGGCGACCCCTGCGTACGATCAGGCGGTCGTGGTCGCCGATCCGCAGGATGCCGCGACCGAGGTCCTGACCGATGTCGAAGCGCTCACGGCGATGCTCTCCGAGCAGCAGTCCACCGCCCTCATGGACGATACGGGTGACACCGGAGAGCAGCCGGAGCTCCCCGGCCTCGACGGGTTCGGCACCGAGGGATCGGGCGACCGTGGACGCCAGGCGCCTGTCGCGCCCTATCACCTGCCGCCGCCCTCCGTGCTCGCCGAGGGTCCGCCTCCCGTCGTGCGCTCGGAGGCGACGGACCGCGTCATCGAGCAGATCACGAACGTGCTGACGCAGTTCAAGGTGGATGCCAAGGTGACCGGCTTCTCGCGGGGGCCGACGGTGACCCAGTACGAGGTCGAAGTCGGGCACGGCGTCAAGGTCGAGAAGATCCTGCAGCTCAGCAACAACTTCGCTTACGCCGTCGCGTCGAACGATGTCCGCATCCTCTCGCCGATCCCCGGCAAGAGCGCGATCGGCATCGAGATCCCGAACGCCGACAAGGAGATGGTGGCGCTCGGCGACGTGCTCCGCTCATCGGCGGCGCAGAAGAGCACTCACCCGATGACCATCGGCGTCGGCAAGGATGTCGGCGGCAACATCGTCGTCGCGAACCTGGCCAAGATGCCCCATCTTCTCGTCGCCGGTTCCACCGGTTCCGGTAAGTCGAGCTTCGTGAACTCGATGATCACCAGCCTGCTCATGCGCGCCAAGCCGGCGGACGTGCGGATGGTGCTCATCGACCCGAAGCGGGTGGAGCTCACCAGCTACGCGGGCGTGCCGCACCTGATCACCCCCATCATCACGAACCCCAAGAAGGCCGCAGAGGCGCTGCAATGGGTCGTGAAGGAGATGGACATGCGGTACGACGACCTCGCGTCGTTCGGCTTCCGGCACATCGACGACTTCAACCGTGCCGTCCGCGCCGGCGAGGTCGAGGTGCCCGTCGGCAGCGAACGGGTCCTCAAGCCCTATCCGTATCTGCTCGTGGTGGTCGACGAGCTCGCCGACCTCATGATGGTGGCGCCGCGCGACGTCGAGGACTCGATCGTCCGCATCACGCAGCTCGCCCGCGCATCCGGCATCCACCTGGTGCTGGCGACGCAGCGGCCGAGCGTCGACGTCGTCACCGGCCTCATCAAGGCGAACGTGCCATCGCGCCTCGCCTTCGCCGTGACGAGCGTCACCGACAGCCGCGTCATCCTCGACTCGCCCGGTGCCGACAAGCTCATCGGGCAGGGTGACGCGCTGTTCTCGCCCATGGGATCCTCCAAGCCGTTCCGTCTGCAGGGCGCGTGGGTGAACGAGAGCGAGATCGACGCGGTCGTCAAGCACGTGACTGCGCAGGCCCGCCCCGAGTACCGTCCAGACGTGGCAGAGGCCGTGGAGGGCAAGAAGAAGGAGATCGACGAGGACATCGGCGACGATCTCGAGGTCCTGCTCGCCGCCGCGGAGCTCGTCGTCTCGTCCCAGTTCGGATCGACCTCGATGCTGCAGCGGAAGCTGCGCGTCGGATTCGCCAAAGCGGGTCGCCTCATGGACCTGCTGGAGTCGCGCGAGATCGTCGGGCCATCCGAGGGATCCAAGGCACGCGACGTGCTGGTGACGGCTGAGCAGCTGCCCGAGGTCCTTGCGCATATCCGAGGCGATGAGCCTCCGGCATCCGCGCCGTCGGCGGCAGCATCGTCTCCCGTGCCGCACGCGGCGGAGCACGATCCGATCGAGGAGCAGTTCCGAGGTCTGCCCGTCGAGGAGGCCGAGGGCGACGAAGACGCCTGGGGCCTGACGGGTCGCGACTGATGGCCATCCCGCGCCAGCTGCCGAACGCGATCACGATCGCGCGCATCCCGCTCGCCGCGGTGTTCTTCGTGCTGCTGCTGCTCGGCGGCACGTACGGTTCCGGCGACATCGTCATGCGGTGGATCGCCGGGGGGCTGTTCGTGATCGCGATCTCGACGGACTGGGTCGACGGCTACCTCGCTCGTAAGTACGACATCGTCAGCGACTTCGGCAAGCTGTGGGATCCCATCGCCGACAAGCTGCTGACCGGCGCCGGTTTCGTCGGCCTCGCGATCCTCGGCGAGTGGCCGTGGTGGGTCGTGATCGTCATCCTCCTCAGGGAGTGGGGCATCACGGTGCATCGCTTCATCGTGGCGAAGCAGCACATCGTGGCCGCCGCCTGGATGGGCAAGGTCAAGACGGCGCTGCAGGGAGTGACGCTGGGCTGGTGGCTGCTGCCGCTGCACGAGTTCATCGGAATGGACTGGTGGACCGGTATCGGCGATGTGTTGATGTACGCGACGCTGCTGCTCACGGTTCTCAGCGGCATCGACTATGTCGCCGCGCAGCTGAGGGGCGCTCGATCGGCGGGCCGATCGTGAGCAGCGCAGCGGATCTGGTGGCGCTGCTGAGCGAACGCGGCTGGACTCTCGGCATCGCAGAGTCGCTGACCGGGGGAGCGGTGAGTTCGGCAGTCGTGGCGGTACCGGGGGCCTCGGCGGTCCTCAACGGCGCTGTGGTCTCCTACGCGACGCCGGTCAAGCACACGCTGCTCGGCGTGGATGCCGGCCTGCTCGATGAGCACGGACCGGTGCATCCTCGTGTGGCGGAGCAGATGGCCGACGGCGTGCGCACGGCTGTCGCAGTCGCGGGCCGCGATGCGGATGTCGGCATCTCGACCACCGGCATCGCAGGCCCGGCTTCGCCGGACGGACAGCCCGTCGGAACCGTTCACGTCGGCGTCGCGACTCCGGCCGGAACCCATTCGGTCGCCTTCCGGTTCGGCGGCGATCGGGAGGAGATCCGTCGGCAGTCCGTCGATGCCGCGATCTCGGCGACGCTGCGCGCCCTTCAGGAATAGGACGAGCTCCTCGTCGGTTGTACCTGTCGTGCTGAATGCTCAGGATGCCGTGCTCACAACTGAACCACAGACAGAAACACTAGTTTTTTCTTCAGCCGGTCGGGTTAGACTGGCGATCCGCTCGGCGTCGAACTCGACGACCGGGAACGAGAGGAGGTTCCGATGATTCTTGTACGCCAGGAGATCGGCGATGTGCTGAGGGACTTCCGCCTTCAGAAGGGGCGCACGCTCCGTCAGGTGGCCAGCAAGGCCTCCGTCGCGCTCGGCTACCTCAGCGAGGTGGAGCGCGGTCAGAAGGAGGCCTCGAGCGAGATCCTCGCCTCGGTCGCCGAAGCGCTCGACGTTCCCATTTCGACGATCATGCGCGAGGTCGGCGACCGCATCTCGGTGATCGAGGGCCTGCAGGTGTTCCCGGACGTCGTTCCGGACGACCTGGTGGCCTCGATGGAGCCCGAGCTCTCGTTGCACTGAACTCGGACTGATCCGTTCGATGCGACGAAGTGAGTTCCTGCGTGCCGTGGACGCCGAATTCGGTGCGCGATCAGCGACGCTGGTGAATGACCTGGTGCTCGGCGAGGTCGGCTCGCGGACGGCGTCCGAGGCGCTCGCGGCCGGCGTGCCGCCGCGCGAGATCTGGCTCGCGCTCTGCGCGGAGACGGATGTGCCGCTCGAACGCCGCCATGGTGCGGGGCGCCTGGAGCCGCGTCAGCGCTGAGCCTCGATCAGCGCGCGTGGCGTAGCGATCTTCGATAGCTCGGTCGGCGTGTCGTCGAAGATGTGTTCGAGATGCGCGTATCGTTCTGCACAAGTGGTGATCAGCCCTTTGTTGTCCACAGTTCCCGGGACCCTGCGACGCGATGTCGGAGGCCCCACCTACCGTGGGGGACATGGCCGAAAGCCATACGCCTTGTCGGAGAGTCGACCCAGCCAGGGGAGGCCGCGACAGCCTACAGGCGGCAACAGCGCGAGCAGAAGGAGCACGTCATGCCATCACCCGCAGACCGCGAGAAGGCCCTCGAATCGGCCCTCGCCCAGATCGACCGTCAGTTCGGAAAGGGCTCGGTCATGCGACTGGGCAGCGACGACCGAGCTCCTGTCGAAGTCGTCCCCACCGGCTCCATCGCCCTGGACGTCGCACTCGGTGTCGGCGGTCTGCCGCGCGGCCGGATCATCGAGATCTATGGTCCCGAGTCCTCCGGTAAGACGACGCTGACGCTGCACGCGATCGCGAACGCCCAGCGCGCCGGCGGCATCGCGGCGTTCATCGACGCAGAGCATGCCCTCGACCCCGACTACGCGAAGAAGCTCGGCGTCGACATCGATGCACTGCTCGTGTCGCAGCCCGATACAGGAGAGCAGGCGTTGGAGATCGCCGATATGCTCGTGCGCTCCGGTGCGATCGACCTGGTCGTCATCGACTCCGTCGCAGCGCTCGTTCCCCGCGCGGAGATCGAGGGAGAGATGGGCGACTCGCACGTCGGACTGCAGGCGCGTCTGATGTCGCAGGCGCTCCGCAAGCTCACGGGTGGCCTCAATCAGACCAACACGACCATGATCTTCATCAACCAGCTGCGTGAGAAGATCGGTGTCTTCTTCGGTTCGCCCGAGACCACCGCGGGTGGTAAGGCGCTGAAGTTCTACGCCTCCGTGCGACTGGACATCCGTCGTATCGAGACGCTGAAGGATGGCACCGAAGCGGTGGGAAACCGCACGCGCGTCAAGGTGGTCAAGAACAAGATGGCACCGCCGTTCAAGCAGGCGGAGTTCGACATCCTCTACGGCATCGGCATCTCGCGGGAGGGCAGCCTGATCGACTTCGGCGTGGAGCACGGCATCGTGAAGAAGTCGGGCTCCTGGTACACCTATGACGGTGACCAGCTCGGTCAGGGCAAGGAGAACGCGCGTACGTTCCTCATCAACAACCCCGACATCGCGCTCACGATCGAGACGCAGATCAAGCAGAAGCTGGGCATCGGCGGTGCCGCGGCTGCTCCTGAGGCTGCGGACGAGCTCGCCCAGCGTCGTCCGGCCTGATGACCGGTGAGATCGGGGGCGAGGAGAACCTCGCCCCCGTTATCCCGCTCTTCGGTCGGGATGCGCAGACGAAGCCCTCGTCGCCTTCCGTAGCCGAAGACGATGCGGATGCCGGCACGCCGAGCGCACAGCATCCGGCTCACGGCGGGCAGGCACGCGCGACGCCGAAACTGAGAGCGCTGCGCCCGCACGAGGCCACCACGGCCGACGGCGAAGGGGGTGAGAGCGAAGGTGTGGATCCGGGCAGGATCCGCGAGCAGGCCGAAGAAGTGCTCGTGCGCAAGCTGCGGTCACGCTCGCTCTCGATCGCCGAGGCGCGCACCGTGCTGAAGGGCTACGAATCACAGGGACAGCGCGTCGACGCTGCGCAGATCGACGATGTCATCGACGATTTCTGCCGCCGCGGCTATCTCGATGACGCGATCCTCGCAGGTCACCTCGTGACCTCCGGGGTCGAGCGCAAGGGCCAGGGGCGAGTCGCGCTCAGTCGTGCTCTCGCACAGCGCGGCCTCACGCGCGACGTCATAGACGCCGCTCTCGACGAACTGCCGGATGATGATGCGGAACGCGCGCTGGAATTCGCCCGCACGAAGGCGAGGTCGCTCGCGCGGCTCGACAACGACACCGCTCTGCGGCGCCTGATCGGTCAGCTCGCCCGTCGAGGTTACAACGGCGCGGTGGCGATGAAGGCGGCCAAGGCGGCGCTGGCCGAGTCCGGTTCCGGCGCTTCCAGCGGCGGCGTGAGGTTCGTCGACTCCGACTGATACCTGAAGAGCTCGGTGTCGACCGGTCGCTCGTACAATGGAGTCATCATGACTACTCCGCGCAGCGAACCGACGATCATCGCGCCTTCCTCTGCGGCTGTCGACGTCGATGGACGGCAGCGCTCCTATGAGGTGCGAACCTTCGGATGCCAGATGAACGTGCACGACTCCGAAAGGCTCTCCGGGTCCCTCGAGAGCGCCGGGTACGTCAAGGTCGCATCCGGCGAAGAGGCCGACGTCGTCATCATCAACACGTGTGCCGTCCGCGACAACGCGGCAGGCAAGCTGTACGGCACTCTCGGGCACCTGAAGAGCCGCAAGGACAAGCACGAGGGCATGCAGATCGCCGTGGGCGGCTGCCTGGCGCAGATGGACAAGGATGCGGTGCTCGACAAGGCGCCCTGGGTGGACGTCGTCTTCGGCACGCACAACATGGGGTCGCTTCCCGGCCTGCTGGAGCGGGCTCGCCACAACGGCGACGCCGAGCTCGAGATCCTGGAGTCGCTCGAAGTCTTCCCTTCTACGCTTCCCACCAAGCGGGACTCGGCGCACAGCGGCTGGGTGTCGATTTCGGTCGGTTGCAACAACACCTGCACGTTCTGCATCGTGCCGAGCCTGCGCGGCAAGGAGAAGGACCGGCGCCCCGGCGACATCCTGAACGAGATCCGTCTGCTCGTCGAAGACGGAGCGATCGAGGTCACCCTGCTCGGTCAGAACGTGAACTCCTACGGTGTCGAGTTCGGCGACCGTCAGGCTTTCGGCAAGCTGCTGCGCGCGGCCGGCGAGATCGATGGTCTGGAGCGCATCCGGTTCACCAGCCCGCACCCCGCCGCGTTCACGGATGACGTGATCGCCGCGATGGCGGAGACGCCTGCGGTGATGCCCCAGCTCCACATGCCGCTGCAGTCCGGCAGCGACCGCATCCTCAAGGCCATGCGCCGCTCGTACCGGAGCGAGAAGTTCCTCGGCATCCTGGATCGGGTGCGCGAGCGGATCCCCAACGCGGCGATCTCGACCGACATCATCGTCGGATTCCCCGGCGAGACCGACGAGGATTTCGAAGAAACCATGCGGGTCGTGGAGCAGGCGCGCTTCGCCAACGCGTTCACGTTCCAGTACTCGATCCGCGAGGGGACGCCCGCGGCGACCATGGCGGATCAAGTTCCTAAAGAGGTCGTGCAGGAGCGCTACAACCGCCTGCTCGCCCTGCAGGAGCGGATCTCGCTGGAGGAGAACCAGAATCAGGTCGGTCGCGAGGTCGACGTGCTGGTCTCGGTCGGCGAGGGGAAGAAGGATGCCGAGACGCACCGTCTGACCGGTCGCGCCGAAGACAATCGTCTCGTGCACTTCGAGGTGACCGAGGGATCCGAGATCCCGCGTCCTGGTGATGTCGTGACCGTGACGGTCACGCACGGTGCGCCGTTCCACCTGCTCGCGGATGACCCGACCGGTGCTCCACTGCAGATCCGCCGCACGCGCGGCGGAGACGCGTGGGACCGTGCGCAGGCCGAGTCCTGCGCGGTGCCGGAAGCATCCGGTTCGACCGGCGGGTCCGGCGCGGTCTCGCTGGGTCTGCCGACGCTGCGCGTCGGAGTGTGACCGCTCTGATCTCTCGCCGAGGCCCCGTGCTGCCTGCGACACCCCGTGTTCGCACGATCACGACGGGGAATCGCAGACACGACGGGGTCTCAGTGCGTTGTGGAAGGATGCTCGCGTGAATGCGCGGGTCTGGGCGATCGTCGGCGCGACGGGAACAGGCAAGAGCGATCTCGCCCTGCGACTCGCCGCTGAGCTCCGCGCACGCGGCAATCCTGCGGAGATCGTCAACGCCGACGCGATGCAGCTGTACCGCGGCATGGACATCGGGACGGCCAAGCTGCTACCCGAGCAACGTCGCGGCGTCCCGCACCATCTGCTCGATGTGCGCGAGGTGACCGACGAGGCGGCCGTCGCCTGGTATCAGCCGCTGGCGCGCGACGTGATCGCCGGCATCCATGCGCGCGGAGGGGACGCGATCCTCGTCGGCGGTTCGGGACTGTACGTCTCCAGCGCGATCTTCGATTTCCGCTTCCCGCCGAGGGATGCCGCGGTACGCGGCCGTCTGGAGCGCGAGCTCGAGTCCTTCGGCGCCGGTGCACTGTATGCGCGCCTGCAGGATCTGGACGCCGTGACGGCCGCGCGTGTGGATCCGAAGAACGGGCGGCGGATCGTGCGTGCGCTGGAGGTCCTCGCGCAGGGCGAGGCCACGCATGGGGCAGCCCTGCCGGATGCACCGGCGCTGTGGCATTCTCCCACCCGTATCCTCGGTGTGCATGTCGAACGTCCGGAGCTCGTCGAGCGACTGGATCGTCGGGTGGAGCAGATGTGGCAGCAGGGAATGCTCGACGAGGTCGTCGCGCTTCGTGCACACGGGCTCGAGGACGGTGTCACGGCTCGGAGAGCGATCGGCTACGCGCAGGCTCTCGCCCAGTTGGCGGGGGAGAAGTCCGAAGCGGAGGCGATCGCTGAGACGCAGGCGTTGACCCGCCGGTATGCACGACGTCAGGTGTCCTGGTTCAAACGCTATCCGGGGATCGAATGGATCTCGCCGATGTCGGATGCCGGTGACATCCTGGGGGAATGACCACCCACTACTTCACGGCCACCAGCCTCGACGGATTCATCGCCACGCCCGAGCACTCGCTCGACTGGCTGCTCAAGCAGGACTTCGACGAATCGGGCCCGATGGCGTATCCGGGATTCATCCAGAACATCGGGGCGCTGGCGATGGGATCGTCCACGTACGAGTGGGTGATGAAGAACGAGGAAGGCAAGTGGGGTTACGAGCAGCCGACCTGGGTGTTCACGCATCGCGAGCTGACAGCGCCGGAGGCGGGTGACGTGCGTTTCACTCAGGCGGACGTCCGCGAGGTCCATGCCGCCATGCTGGATGCCGCCGGTGGCAAGGACCTCTGGATCGTGGGTGGGGGAGACCTGGCCGGTCAGTTCGCGGATGCCGGTCTGCTCGATGAGGTCTGGTTGCAGTATGCGCCGGTGACGCTGGGCGGTGGTGCGCCGGTGCTGCCACGCACGCTCGACCTCGAGATGGTCGAGTTCGCGCGCAACAAGAACTTCCTCTGCGGGCGATATCGGGTTCTTTCTTCCGAATAGGCTGTCGAGGTGGCGCACACCTTCTCGCTCATCCCCGCTTCGTACGTGTTCCTGCGAAGGGACCGGGAGGTCCTCCTGCAGCTGCGCCAGAACACCGGTTACATGGACGGTTGCTGGGTCGCCGGTGCTGCCGGGCACGTCGAGCCCGGTGAGACCGCCAGGCATGCGGCGGTTCGCGAAGCCGCCGAAGAGCTGGGCGTGATCCTGCTCCCATCGGATCTGACGCTCGCAACGGTCATGCAGCGCACTGATGGCACGGACGCGCCGCGTGAGCAGCGCGTCGAATGGTTCTGGACCGCGACCTCCTGGGAGGGCGAGCCGGCGATCCAGGAGCCGCACAAAGCGGCCGATGTCCGGTGGTGGTCGCTGGATGCACTGCCTGATGAGGTGCCGGACTACGAGAAGTCAGTGCTGACCGGATTGCGCACGGGTGAGCTGCCGATGGATTCGGCGTTCGGGTTCGCCCCATGACCCTCGCGATCAGGCCGTTCGAACGGCCGGATGCCGAGGCGGTGGTGGCACTCTGGAAGGAAGTCGGTCTCGTTCGGCCGTGGAACGACCCGTACGCGGACATCGAACGCAAACTGACGGTGCAGCCCGAACTGTTTCTGGTCGCCGAGGACTCCGGCCATCTCGTCGGATCGGTCATGGCAGGGTACGACGGGCACCGGGGCTGGATCTACTACCTCGCCAGCGCCGCCCATCGGCGTGGCGAAGGCATCGGCGGCGCGCTCCTTGTCGAGGCGGAGCGACGGCTGCTGTCGATGGGGTGTCCGAAGGTGCAGCTGATGGTGCGCACCGATAACGCCACGGCGATGGGGTTCTACGATCACCACGGCTACGAGCAGTTCGACGTCGGGATGACCGGCAAGCGGCTGATCGTCGACTGAGCGGGGATCGACAGCTGCCGGTCAATAGACTGGAGCCATGGTCGCATTCACCAAGGGTCACGGTACGGGCAACGACTTCGTCATCATCGCCGACCCCGAGGGCGAGCTCGACCTGAGCCCCGAGCAGGTGGCCGCCCTCTGCGATCGGCACTTCGGGATCGGCGCCGACGGGGTGCTGCGCGTCGTGCGGTCGAACGCGATCGCCGAGGGTGCTGTGTCGCTGGCCGAAGAACCGGCCGCGGAATGGTTCATGGACTACCGCAATGCGGACGGTTCGATCGCGGAGATGTGCGGCAACGGCATCCGCGTCTTCGCGCACTACCTGGTGCGCGCAGGCCTCGCGTCGATAGAGCCTGGATCGACGCTGCCGATCGGCACGCGCGCCGGCGTGCGCGACGTCACGCGCAGCGAAACCGGATATCAGGTGGACCTCGGCCGCTGGAAGCTGACCGGAACCGATCCGCTGGTGCGGGCCCGCGGCCTCGAGATCGCACGCCCCAGCACCGGGATCGATGTGGGCAATCCGCACGTCGTGGTGGCGCTCGCCTCCGATCAGGAACTCTCCAGCCTCGAGCTCGAGTACGCGCCCATCCTCGATCCTCAGCTGCCTGCAGGAGCGAACATCGAGTTCGTCGTACCCGGGGAGCCGCTGGTGCGCGACGGCATCGGTCACGTGTCGATGCGCGTCTTCGAACGCGGCGTCGGCGAGACGCTCAGCTGCGGAACCGGAGTCGCCGCGACCGCCCTCGCCGTGCGGCACTGGGCAGGGGATCGGGCGCCTGACAATTGGCGCGTCGAGGTACCAGGCGGAACGCTCGGCGTGCGCATGTTCCCGGCGGAAGATGGCGAGCACGTCGCTCTTTCCGGGCCTGCGCAGCTCGTGTTCCGTGGTGAGATCGACCTGGTCTGAGTGCCCCGCGTTCGTGAGGGATGAGCGCCCGATCGGGCTGGTGATCTTCGACTGCGACGGCGTGCTCGTCGACAGCGAGAAGCTCGCGGTACGCGTCGACCGGGAGGTGCTTGCAGATCTCGGATGGGAACTGAGCGAGCGCGAGATCGTGCATCGTTTCGTCGGACGCTCGGCCGCGCATTTTCGCGCCGAGGTCGAGGCGCACCTCGGGCTTCAGCTCCCGGACGATTGGGAAGCGCCGTATCAGCATCTGTACGACGAGGTCTTCGAGCGCGAACTCGAAGCCGTCGTCGGCGTCGTCGAAGCCCTCGAACACATCGGACCGGCCCTGGCGACGTGCGTCGCGTCCAGCGGCTCGTACGAGAAGCTCGACCGCACCCTCGGTATGACCGGTCTGCTCCCGCGGTTCGAGGGGCGCATCTTCAGCGCGGTGGATGTCGAGAACGGCAAACCCGCTCCCGACCTCTTCCTGCATGCAGCCGTCCGCATGGGAGTCGCTCCCGAGGCGTGCGTCGTCATCGAGGACAGCAGGTTCGGCGTCGCGGCGGCTCGTGCGGCGGGTATGCGGGCGTTCGGGTATGCGGGCGGGATCACTCCTCGGGAGTGGCTCGAGGGCGAGGAGACCACGGTGTTCGACGACATGGCTCGGCTTCCGGAGCTGCTCGGTCTGTAGCCGATCCATGGCCGCGACCGGGAGACCTGGTCGAGGACCTCTATGCCGCGCGCGTCGCTTCGAGCTGATGGACCGTCCGTTCGACGCCGATCAGCGTCGACACCACGTCGTCGAGCAGCGCACGCTGCCCGCCCGGGGTGATGAGGTCGTCGTCGGCCATGAGTCCATTCGACTCCGGGCCTCCGACATCGGAGCTCGAGCCCTACCGATCAGGCGACGTCGATCGGTTCCGTCGGCGGCGTGCCGTGCTTGCGAACCTTGAGCACCCGGTATCCCTTGCCTGTCGCAGTGCGGAACACGCTGTATCCCGGATGGAACGTCGCGGCGATCCAACGCTGAAGCGAATCGGCGCCGAGATTGCGCTGCACGACGAGCCAGGCATCGCTGCGCTCATCGAGACGGGGGATCCACTGCTCGAGCATGTCGTGCAGGATGTCCTTGCCGACTCGGATGGGAGGGTTCGAGCGGATCGTGCGGAAGGTCACGTCGGCGGGAACATCCTCGGGCCGCACCGCGTTGATATTGTCAAGCCCGAGAGCAGAGGCATTGCGCCGAACAAGATCAAGCGCGCGCTCGTTGACATCGACGGCCCACACGGTGGCATGCGGTGCCAGCATCGCCATGGTGAGACTGATGGGCCCCCAGCCGGCTCCGAGGTCGAGGAAATCCCCACCGGGCGGTACGGGTGGCATGTTGGCGAAGAGGACTGCAGTGCCGGCATCCAGCCGCTCGGGACTGAAAACACCCCCAGCTGTCGTCACCGTGACCGGCCGACCGGCCAGCGTCACATCGATGGTGCGCAGATTCTCGGGGCTTGCCGGGGCCGCAGTGAAGTAGTGGTCGGACCCCATAGAGGCGAGCGTACCGGACAGTGGGGGTTAAGGTTAAGGCGCTCCACGTGAGAAACAGAGAACAGGGACGGATGACGGAAACCACGAACGACAAGCGCACGGATGAGACGGTCGATCGCGTCCTGGCGAACGCCGAACAGCGCACTGAAGCGCACGTGTTCGGATCCGCACAGGCGATCCAGGATGCTTCGACAGCAGCGCACACGGACGCCGACGGCGCCCAGTGGGACCTCGAAGACCGTCACGCACTGCGTCGGGTCGCCGGGCTCTCCACGGAGCTCGAGGACGTCACGGAGGTCGAGTACCGCCAGCTGCGGCTCGAGAACGTGGTCCTGGTCGGCGTCTACCCGCAGGGCGCCCAGGACGATGCCGAGAACTCGTTGCGCGAGCTCGCCGCACTTGCCGAGACGGCTGGCGCTGTCGTGCTCGACGGCTTGCTGCAGCGACGACCGCACCCGGACCCCGCGACCTACATCGGACGCGGCAAGGCGCAGGAGTTGAAGGGCATCGTCGCCGCCACCGGCGCGGACACCGTGATCGCCGACACGGAACTCGCACCCAGCCAGCGCCGCGCGCTGGAGGACGTCGTCAAGGTCAAGGTCATCGATCGCACCACCGTGATCCTCGACATCTTCAGCCAGCACGCCAAGAGCCGCGAGGGCAAGGCGCAGGTCGAACTGGCGCAGCTCGAATACCTGCTCCCGCGCCTGCGTGGCTGGGGTGACTCGATGAGCCGTCAGGCCGGTGGCCAGGTCGGCGCCGGCGGCGCCGGAATGGGCTCGCGCGGGCCCGGTGAGACGAAGATCGAACTCGACCGTCGTCGCATCAGGACCAAGATGGCGCTGCTGCGTCGTCAGATCCGCGACTTCAAGCCTGCCCGCGAGGCCAAGCGCGCTGAACGCAAGCGCAACACGATCCCGTCGGTCGCGATCGCCGGCTACACCAACGCCGGCAAGTCGAGCCTGTTGAACGCGCTCACCAGCGCCGGAGTGCTCGTCGAGAACGCGCTGTTCGCCACGCTGGATGCCACGGTGCGCCGCACAGAGACCACCGACGGACGTGTGTTCACGTTGACCGATACGGTCGGGTTCGTGCGCAATCTGCCGCACCAGCTGGTCGAGGCGTTCCGATCGACGCTGGAGGAGGTCGGCGAGGCCGATGTCGTGCTGCACGTCGTCGACGGCTCGCACCCGGACCCCGCCGGTCAGCTGCAGACCGTGCGCGACGTCCTCGGCGACGTGGGTGTGCGCGACATGCCGGAGATCGTGGTCTTCAACAAGGCCGATCTGATCGACGACGACGAGCGTCTCGTGCTGCGCGGCCTGGAGCCCAACGCGCACTTCGTGTCATCTCGATCCGGAGAGGGCATCCCCGAACTGCGAGCCGCCGTCGAGGAGGCGCTGCCGAAGCCGGCCATCGAGATCCACGCACTCGTGCCGTACGATCGCGGCGACCTCGTCGCGGCGATCCACGAGACGGGCATGCTGCTGTCCTCTGAGCACGGCGAACACGGAACTGCCGTGCACGCACGCGTCTCCGAGCGCCTCGCCGCCGAGCTGGCACCGTTCGCTGTCGCGAACTGATCCGTTCCCCGGCGCGCAGGGCGAGCTGCGCGTCGGGGGTCAGTTCGCGGTGAAGCGGGCCTCGACGGTGGCGGAGACCACGATCTCGTCCGGCTCGTACTCCATCGAGGGCGAGGAATCCGCAGCGGCGAAGGCCGCGCCTCGTGCCTTGAAGGCGGTCACCTGCGGCGCCTGCTGACCGCTGGAGATGAGCCCGACGTCGGCGATCTCCACCGGGACCACCGTGGAGCGCCCGAGGGCGCCCGCGTAGGCTTCGGCGCGTGTGACGGCGACACCGACCGCGGATGCCGCGACCTCGCGTTCGACGCGATCGCGTGTCTCGGGAGTGAGATGCCAGTCGACCCAGCCGATCTCGATGCCCTCCCACGCGGAGATGTCGGACACCCAGACCGAGAGTTCGGATGCCTCGGTGAACGTCGCCGTGAAGTCCACTGTGGCGTAGTACACAGGGGCGAGACGCTTGCCGTCGCTGCTCCACGGACGCTCGGCGCGGACCGAGAGGCGCTGGCTGGTCCATTCCGCGATGGTGCCGGCATCCGATCGCTCGACGAGTCCTGCACGCAGCGGCTCTGCGAGGCCGAGCGCGTGCTCGACGACGACGGCTCGGTCGGGCCCATCGGCGCGCACGGATACGCGGACGGTGGCGCGCTCAGGCGCGATGCGTTCTTCGCTCTGGCCGCGAACGGTGATGGTGACGTCGCTCATGCGATGACTCTACGCGAGGTGCCGGGAATGGCGTGGGGCCCGGATACGTTGTAGTCTGAGATGCTCGGGTGTTCCGGCATCCGATTGGTAATTCCACAGTGCGACAGCGGTCCCTTCGCAAGAAGGACCACGGGGCTGATCGGTTTCGACAGCGCCTGTGAATCCACGAGAAGCGGGCCGAGGATGCAGGGTTATCTCGTGAACGCTCCCTGCAAAACAATAGTTGCCGAAACAAAGCGCAACGACTTCGCCCTCGCTGCATAAGCGAGCCCGATAGTCCGTCAGGCCGTATGTGATTCCGATACGGATCCTGGCGTCATCTAGGAATCTTGCTGCGTGATGGCGTCTGGACGTCACGCGGGACTCTTCCCAGGCTGGGCTTGTCGACTTAGGTGTCTGTGACAAAGGTCGGAGCCGAGCAGAACGTCTGCACAGACTGCGCCCGGAGAAGGCGTGGAGACTCAGCGTTGGACGGGGGTTCGATTCCCCCCAGCTCCACCGAACCGCTGTCGCGAATGAAGAGGCCCGCCTCCCGTGAACCACGGGAGGCGGGCCTCTTCGTCTGTCACGGCGCGTCGGTCACGGCCAGTTGATCAGGATCAGACTCTGCTTCGTGTCGGCGAAGCGCACCCAGCCGTCGCCGAACAGGTAGGTCATGCCGTACCCGTCCTCATCGACCTGGAAGGCGGATTCCGCCGGCTCGGTGAAGTACAGTGCTCCATCCACGTTCTCGCGCTCCCAGCCCTGGGCGAGCAGCTCGCTCTGCGCGGCTGCCGTCTGGTCCGGCGTCAGCTCGCCCCACGCGAAGAACTGGCCATGGTCGGATGCTTCCTCCCAGTTCGCCCAGGAGCAGTGGATGCCGTTCTCGATCACGATCTCGCCGATGCGGAACTCGGACTGCTTCGCGCTCCACCCGAGGTCGGTGAGGGTGCTGACGGTGCCCGGCGTCACGAGTGTCTCGCAGGTGGGGTCCGCTGCGGGCTCCGGCTCACCGGTGGGTTCGTTGACGACGGGCGCGCTGGTCTCGGCGGCCGGCGGCGGCGTGGCCGCCTGGGTCTCGATCGGTGCGGGGGTCTGCGCGCACGCGGCGAGACTCAGGACGAGCAGAAGAGCGGCGGCTGCGGCGAGGGGGATGCGGGGGATCATCACGGGCCTTGTCGGTGGGCGTCAGTCGGACGGGTGCAGGAGCTCGAGGAACGCGTCGTGCAGGACCCCGTTGGTGGCGAGTGTCGAAAGCGCCGACAGCGTCTCGATTCCGTCGTAGGACGTCATGCGCCCGCCCGCCTCGCGGACGATCGGCACGGCAGCCGCGATGTCGTACTCCTTGACGTCGAATTCGGCGACCATGTCGATCCGGCCTTCGGCCAGCAGCATGTACGAGTAGATGTCGCCGTAGGCGCGGTCGCGCCATACGCGGGACGCGAGGCGAATGAGGTCGTCGAGCTTCCCGGCATCCGCCCATTGCGCGATGCTCTGGAAGCTGACGCTCGCATCATCCAGGGTGTCGACGGACGAGACGCGCAGCTCGCGCGATTCAGCAGATGTGCCCGTCCAGGCGCCGAGCCCCGACGCTGCCCACCAGCGGCGCTCCAGCGCCGGCATGCTGACCACGCCGACCTGCGGTACTCCGTCGATCGCGAGGGCGATCATCGTCCCCCACAGCGGGACGCCGCGAAGGAAGTTCGCCGTGCCGTCGATCGGGTCGATGATCCACTGGCGGTGCGTGGAGCCCTCCGTGCCGTACTCCTCGCCGAGGATGCCATCACCAGGTCGCTCGGCAGCGAGGATGCCGCGGATCGCACGTTCCGTCGCCAGGTCGGCGTCCGTGACGTGGGAACGGTCGGCCTTGCGCGAGACCTCCAGGTCGGCGGCATCGAAGCGCGGCAGCGACTGTTCGTCGGCGGCCTGGGCGAGGCGGAGAGCGAGGTCGAGATCACCCCGGAGTTCGGCGGCAGCGGGGGAGTCGGTCACCCCACCAGAATAGCCGTCAGGGCAGTGTCTCCCTCGGCGCGGGCAGGCTGTTCACAGCGTCTCCCTAGGCATGCCGGCCTCGATTTCATTTGCGGCCGACAACCTGGTAACGTAATTCCTCGGCCGGGCAAGACCGGCCACGCACCTCTAGCTCAATCGGCAGAGCAACTGACTCTTAATCAGTGGGTTCTGGGTTCAAGTCCCAGGGGGTGCACGGATCAGCCTCAGAAGACTCTCGCCAGTCGACTGGGGCTTTTCTGCTTCGTCCGCGTTGCACTGCAGACGGCGGGAGGAATCCGATGATGAAGACGACCGGCGGTGCCCCTCGTGCACTGGTCCTCGGTGCCAGCGTGCTCGTCGCCGTGATCTTCGTGAGCGGGTGCTCTGCGCCGACTGGTGACGATGCGGAACCCTCCACCTCCGCAGTGTCCGTCATTGCGGACGATCTGGACGTGCCATGGTCCGTCACCTTCCACGACGGCACCGCGCTCGTGAGCGAACGCGAGTCGGCACGCATCCTCGAGATCGGCGATGACGGCGCCGTGCGCGAAGTCGGCACGATCGCCGATGTGCAGCCGCGCGGCGAAGGAGGGCTCCTGGGAATCGCAGCCCACGACGACCATCTCTACGTGTACCTCACTGCGGCGCAGGAGAATCGCGTCGACCGCTACGAACTCACCGGCAGCGCCGGTGCGCTCGGGCTCGGCCCCTCGGAGTCGATCCTCACCGGCATCGATGCGGGCACGAATCACAACGGAGGGCGCATCGCGTTCGGTCCTGACGGCATGCTGTACGTCACGGCAGGGGATGCCGGGAATCGCGACGCGGCCCAGGACCTCGAATCGCTCTCCGGCAAGATCCTCCGTCTCGCACCCGACGGATCGATCCCGGACGACAACCCGTTCTCCGGGTCCGCGGTGTACAGCTACGGTCACCGCAATCCTCAGGGTCTCGCGTGGGACGAGGACGGTGCGCTGTACGCGAGCGAGTTCGGTCAGGACACCTGGGACGAGCTCAACGTCATCGAGCCCGGTGGGAACTACGGCTGGCCGGATGCCGAGGGGGCCGCGGAACAGCCGGGACTGATCGATCCGGTGCAGCAGTGGGCCCCGGCGGATGCGAGCCCCAGCGGCATGGCGATCGTCGACGGCACCATCCACATCGCGAATCTGCGCGGCGAGCGGCTGCGCGAGGTCCCGGTCGACGACCTCGGGGCGTCCACTGAGCGGCTCGCCGGCGAGTACGGGCGACTGCGCGACGTCGTGATCGCCCCTGATGGGGCGCTCTGGATCGTCACGAACAATACGGATGGCCGTGGCGACCCGCGTCCCGGCGACGATCGCATCATCCGTGTCCCACGTGGGGTGGCGTGAAACCGGCTGACGCCGACCCACGCACTCGGCCCACCGTCTCAGCGACGGTGGGCCGGGTGGGGAAGTACCGGTCAGCGCCGGACCGGTATGCCTCCGGTGTCGTCGCTGACGGAATCCGAGCCGCCGGCTTCAACGGCGATCGGGGCACCGCTGCGCGACTGGGCTTGCAGCCGCTCGGCCTCGTCCCCGCTGATCGCTTCGCCTCGGGCCACGAGTCCGGCCTGATCGGACAGTGGGATCTGCTTGAGGAACAGCGAGAGCACGAGCGCCAGCAGGATGAACGGGATCAGGTACCAGAACACCGGCGCCAGGGCGTCGGCGTAGGCCGTCACGATGCCGTCGCGCACGTCATCCGGCAGCGTGCTGAGCGTCGCCGGGTCGATCGTGGAAGCCGCCTGCGAGGCGGCATCCGGCGACGCGCCGGCTTCAGCGAAGACGCCGAGAAGGTTCTCGGTGAGACGCGTCGTGAAGATGGTTCCGAACACTGCGGTGCCCAGCGACGCGCCGACCTCGCGGAAGTAGTTGTTCGTGCTCGTCGCCGTGCCGATCTCGTTCGCCGGGACGGCGTTCTGCACCACCAGCACCACGACCTGCATGATGAGGCCGAGCCCTGCACCGAAGAAGAACAGGAACACGCAGATGAGCCAGATCGGCGTCGAGGCGGACAGGGTCGTGAAAGCGGCCATGGCGAGGCCGGTGATGATCGTGCCGAGGATCGGGTAGATCTTGTATTTGCCGGTCTTCGAGATCGCGATACCGGAGCCGATCGATGTGCCCATGAGCCCGACCATCATCGGGATCATGAGGAGTCCGGATGCCGCGGCTGACGTGCCGGAGGACATCTGCAGGAACGTCGGGACGAACCCGATCGCGGCGAACATGCCGATTCCGAGAACCAGCCCGATCGCGGTCGCGTTCACGAAGATCGGATTGCGGAACAGGCTCAGCGGGATGATCGGATCCTGCACGCGCGATTCCGTGATGACGAACGCGGTCGCGGCGACGACGAGCCCGGCGCCCCATGCCCAGGTGGCGGCAGAATCCCAGCCGAACTCTTTGTCGCCGCCGAAGTCGGTGAAGAAGATCAAGCAGGTCGTCGCGATCGACAGGAAGATGACGCCGAAGATGTCGATCGGCTTCTCGGCTTTCTTGCTGGGCAGCTTCAACGCGACGAGCGCGATGATGAAGGCAGCGATACCGACCGGGATGTTGATGTAGAACGCCCATTGCCAGGTCATGTGGTCGACGAAGAAGCCGCCGAGCAGGGGCCCAGCCACGGCCGAGAGGCCGAACACGGCGCCGAGCGGGCCCATGTATTTTCCTCGCTCGTTGGCCGGCACGATGTCGGCGATGATCGCCTGAGACAGGATCATCAGGCCGCCGCCGCCGAGGCCCTGCATCGCGCGGAACACGACGAACATCCAGAAATCGGTGGCGAAGGCGCAGCCGACGGACGCGAGTGTGAACAGGGCGATCGCGACCAGGAAGAGGTTGCGTCGGCCGAGCACGTCGCCGAACTTGCCGTAGATCGGCATGACGATCGTCGTGGCGAGCAGATACGCGGTGGTGATCCAGACCTGGTGGTCCACGCCGCCGAGCTGGCCGACGATCGTCGGCATGGCGGTGGAGACGATCGTCTGATCGAGGCTGGACAGCAGCATGCCTGCGATGAGTGCGCTGAAGATGAGCCAGATGCGCCGTTTGGTGAGGAGGAAAGGCGCATCCGTTGGTGCGATGGCGGACATCAGTGAGCTTTCTGTGGTGGTGTCAACGTGGAGCGGGCGATCTCGAGCCGTCGGGTGAGGAGATCTTCGAAGGATTCGGGGGAGTGGTGTTGAAGGAGCTCGTCCATGCACATCCGCACGAGGGCGCCGAAGACGTGCACGATGATCTCTGCGCGCAGACGGGATTCGACGTCGGTGCCGATGCGGCGCTGGATGAGCTCGATGTCCCGGCGTTCGTTCGCCCCAAGATGCTCGATGGCGGCTTTGAGCAGACGCGGCTCCTCCTCGATGATCGCGAGGATGGCCGGTGCCTCGCTGACCGGATCGAACAGCGCCCACCGACGGATCATCATCGAAGCGAAGTCGTCGATGATATCGCCGGATTGGGAAGCGAACTCCTCAGCGAGGGCGCGTTCGGCGTCGTCGACGAGGGCAAACCCGAAGATCGCGTTCTCTTTGCTCTCGAAGTAGTTGAAGAACGTCCGGCGGGAGACGCCCACCTCGGCGCACATCTCCTCGACGGTGAATCCGGTGAACCCGCGTGCGCCCGTCAGTCGGCGCGCGGCATCGGTCAGTGCGCGCGCGGTCTCGCGCTTGCGTTGGCCTCGCAGGGACTCTGCACTCTCGCTCATAGAGTGCAAGTTTGCACTCTGAACCTAAGAGTGCACTGTGAGTCTCGGGTGCCGCGGAACGCGCGTATCGAGGTCACGGACGAGCGAGGTCGGCCGTCTCGTCGTCGCCGACCGACAGGTCATTCGTCTGAGGGGTCGTGCCGGCGTGGTTGAACCGGTCGGGCCATGCGGCGGCTGCACCGCGGATGATCACTATCCATCCGATCGAGAACAGGAGGATTCCGCCGAGCATCGCCAGGCTCGGCGAGAAGAAATCGTACTGAGGGACGGGATGGCCGGCCCCGGCGATTCCGAACATCGGTACCCAGCTCCACAGCGCGAAGAGGGCGTGCGCCCCCTTGCGGAGGATCGCCACGGCCATGAACACCGTGAGCGAAACACCGCCGGTGAGTGCGGTCGCTCCCAGCGCGAGGACGAGGGTCGCACGCAGTGCTCGTCGAGAAGCGGACATGGTCGATCTCCCCCTGCATCCCGCGTTTGAGGGGATTCTGGCACTCCCCGGCTGCGGCGACAAGACCGGTGGGTCGCGATGCCGGCGCTATCGTGACATCTTGCGCGCCGATCCGTCGCGCCAGGACCACAGGTTCGGCACGGTGGCCGCCGCTCGTCATCACGAGCACCGCGCCGATCGACGAGCTGGCTCAGGCGGCGTCGCCGATCAGGATCGCCTCGGCATCCTCTCGTGCGGCGTCTTCGGGCTCGTCATCGATGTGAGCGAGTACGCGGCGTCCGAGGAAGACCGTCAGCGTCGCGATGAGCACGGCCGCGGCGGCGAACAGGTACGGAACCGTCGCGTTGAACTGGTGCCACAGCAGTGCGGCGACGGGCGGAGCAACCGCGCCGCCGATGAAGCGCACGGACGAGTACGCCGAGGATGCGACGGAGCGCGGCAGGTCCGTCGCCTCCATGACCGCCTCGGTCAGGACCGTGTTCATGACGCCGAGCAGCAGTCCGCCGATGATGATGCAGGCGACGAGCGCGGGCGCATCCTGCGCCACGATCCCGGCGACGATGAGATCGACCGCGAGCAGCGGCAGGACCGTCAGGATGATCGTGGTGCGGTGCATCCGGCGCATCATCCACGGCGCCACCCAGACGCTCGTGATCGCGAGTGCGACGCCCCAGCCGAAGAACGTGAAGCCGATGCCCATCGCGCCGAAACCCAGTGGGAACGGCGAGAACGCCAG